>NZ_CP189561.1:4537028-4855532 GCF_050154705.1 Muricoccus radiodurans
AGAAATCCGTCTCGCACATGCCGCCGATGACGTGCCGCAGCCCGCGCCGATAGGCGAGCGCCGCGGCGAAGGTGAGGAAGACGAGGTTCCGGCCGGGCACGAAGGTGTTCGGCAGCCCGGTTGCCTCCATGCCGATGGCCACGTCGCGCGTCAGGGCCGTGTCCGAGATCTCGCCGAGCGCGGAGAGGCGGATCGTGTGATCCTCCCCGAGCCGCGCAGCCCAGTCCGGCTTCAGCGCCGACAGCCCGGCGCGCAACGTCGCGCGCTGCTCCAATTCCACCCGGTGTCGCTGGCCGTAATCGAAGCCGATCGTCTCGACGCGCCCGAAGCGCTCCAGGGCCCAGGCGAGGCAGGTGGTCGAATCCTGCCCGCCGGAAAACAACACCAGCGCGCCTTCGGTCACGCGAACTCCTCTCAGCGGTGGCACTGACGAGGAAAGATCGGGGAGAAAGTATTCTCCCCGAACCCCTCATCTATTTTTCTCAGGCTGCCGCGGAACGGCTCTGAACCGTGCCGCGGCAGCCTGACAAAAATAGATGGGGGTCCGGGGGAATACCTTCCCCCGGCCTTTTCCGGCAGCGCGCTCAGGTCGGCGCGATATTGCCCTCGCGCACCACGCGCCGCCAGCGCTCGATCTCGCCGCGTTGGAAAGCGGCGAAGTCGGCGGGCGTGCTGGCCACCACCTCGAAGCCGATCTCGGCCATGCGGCGCGTCACCTCCGGCGTGCGGAGGGCGGCGGCCATGGCGGCGTGGATGCGGCTCACCAACGGCGCCGCCATGCCCGGCGGCCCGCCGAAGGCCTGCCAGGAATAGACGACGAAGTCGCGCAGCCCCGCCTCTCCGGCCGTCGGCACGTTCGGCAGCAGCGGGTGGCGCTGCTCCGACGTGATCAGGATCGCCTTCACCCGCCCGTCCGCGATCTGCGGCGCGATGGAGCCGAGGTTCTGGAAGGACATCTGCACGTTGCCGGCGATGAGGTCCGTCGTCGCCGGCGCGCCGCCGGTATAGGGCACGTGGGCGACGTCGGTGCCGGTCGCCTGCTTGAACATCTCCGCCGTCAGATGGTCCGACGATCCGATGCCGGAGGAGGAATAGGCGGCGCGGTTCGCCTTCAGCCAGGTCACCAGCTCCGGCAGGGTGTTCGCCCGCACCTGCCCCGGATGGACCACCAGCACATTCGGCGTGCGCACGGTCTGGCTGATGCCGGTCAGCCCCGCCACCGGGTCGTAGCCGAGGTTCGGCCGCAGCGCGACGTTGATTGCCCAGACCGAGATCGGCGCGTGCATCAGCGTGTGGCCATCGGGCGCCGCGCGGACGACGCCGCGCGTGCCGAGCTCCCCGGTCGCGCCCGGCCGGTTCTCGACCACCACCGGCTTGCCGATGGACGACGCCATGGGCGCCGAGATCGCGCGTGCCACGATGTCGGAGGAGGAGCCGGGCGCGAAGGGCACGACGATGGTGACGGGCCGCGACGGCCATTCCTCCTGGGCGCCCGCGCGGGTGGCCGCGAGAAGGGCTGGAAGGGCCAGGACCGCGCGACGCTGCATCGTTTCCTCCGGGGTTCGGTGCGGCAGCCTGCCGCATTTCCCGGCGCGCACAAACCTGCCCCGCGTCAGACCCGCGTGAGGCGGGCGATGAAGAAGCCGTCCATCCCGCCGCGCTCGGCCCAGAGATCAGGTCGGGTCCGCAGCGCGCCGTCACGGGTCATCGCTTGCTCCAGCCCCGGCACCTCTTCCGCGCGCACCGGCTCGACCTTCAGGCCGAGGGAGGCCGCACGCACGAGTTGCGCCTCGCCCTCCTCGGGCTGGAGGGAGCAGGTGGCGAAGACGAGCCGCCCGCCCGGCGCCAGCAGGCCGGCGGCGGCGTCCAGCAGGGCGGCCTGGGTGGCCGCGAGCTTCGGCACGTCCCGCTCCCGGCGCAGGCGCGGCACGTCGGGGTGGCGGCGGATGGTGCCGGTGGCGGTGCAAGGGGCGTCCAGCAGCACGGCGTCGAAGGTGCCGCGGTGCGCGGCGGCCCAGGGGATGGCGTCGGCCGTCACCAGTTCCGCCGGCAGCCGCAGCCGCGCGAGGTTCTCGTGCAGCCGCTCCGCGCGGCGGGCGTCCTTCTCCACCGCCGTCACGATGGCGCCCGAGGCGGCGAGCTGCGCGGTCTTGCCGCCCGGCGCGGCGCAGAGATCGGCCACCCGCTCCCCGGGCCGCGCGGCCAGCAGCCGCGCGGGCAGGCTGGCGGCGGTGTCCTGGGCCCAGAAGCCGCCCTCGGCGAAGCCGGGCAGCTCGGTGATGCGGGTGCCCGGCGGCAGGCGGGCCGTGCCGTTCGGCAGCACCTCCGCGCCGTCCGGGGCCGCAGCGCCGGGAGAGCAGGGAGAGGTCCAGCGGGGCCGGGCGGGTGTGCGCCTCCGCGATGGCGCGCACGTCCGGGCCGTAGGCGGCGTGCCAGGCGGACCAGAGCCAGGCGGGGGTGTCCAGGCGGGCGGCATCCAGGCCCTCCAGCGCGGCGGGCCCCTCGGCCGCGACCTTGCGCAGCACGGCGTTCACCAGCCCCGCGAAGGGCTTCGGCACCAGCGCCACGGCGCTCGCCACCGCGGCATGGGGCGGGGTGCCGAGCAGCAGCAGCTCCGCCGCTCCGATCCGCAGGGCCTGGCGGGCCACCGGCGGCGGCTCCCGGCGGAGATAGGGCTCCAGCACCGTGTCCAGGCTGCCCAGGCGGCGCAGCACGGCGGCGGCGATGCGGTGGCCGGCGGCGCGGTCCCGCGCCTCCGTGCCGTGCAGGGCGTCCAGCGCTTCGTCCAGGCCGCGGCGGCGCTCCAGCACGGCGGTCAGAAGGGAGAGGGCGGCGGTGCGGGTGGGATTGGGGGCCATGTCGGGGCCGCTTTGGCCTATCCCTCGGTCGCTGTGCAGGGTCCACGGCGAAAAACCCGGCCTGAAAAGCCGGCGCCCGGCGCCCGCCCGCCGAGGCGAGCGTCGTCCGGGCGCCTTCCCCGGGCCGCGGCAAGGCCCCCCGGGGGTGCCGGAGCCGCCGCGGGGGGCGGTTCCGGGACGGTCTGCTGGATCAGTGTGGCGCCGGCAGGCGGGACGATGAGGAGCGGCTCCGGGAGCGCGTCGTTCCTCGTCGTCTTTTCTGCAAGCCGGGCCGTACGGGCGAAGGACCTGTTCGCCGGGCCATGGTCTCTCCTCACACCCGCTTCACGGGGCGCAACGTCACCATGGGCCGGATCGCGCGCGGCCGCTGTAACGAAGATTAAACACCCCGAAACTTGACTGGAATGCGACCTGGACCCGGCGTCAGGCGACTGCGGGCGGCATGCCGCCCGGGGGCGGCGTGATCGCCGGGATGTCCGGGCCGGGGGATGGCGTGCTCGGCCCGACCGGGTCGGTCACGGGGATCTCGGGCCCGGGCGCGTCGGGTGGCGTCGGGGTGCGGACCGGCAATTCCGGCACCTGTGGCCCGACCGGCGGCATCTCCGGGGTGGCGGGGGTTTCGGGGGTCATCTTGAGGATGGTCATGCCGCCTCAACGCGGCAGGGCCGCCACCGTCACCACCCACCCTCGACTTGCCCCCGCCCCCCGGCTAAGGCCGCGCCCCATGGCCTTCGCCCGCATGTCAGGCGCCCTGGACCGGCTGCCGGAGATCGGGCGGCCGCGGCTGGTGCTGTCCCTTCTCTGCCTGCTGCTCTTCGCGCCCGGCCTGTTCGGCCTGCCGGCGGGGGACCGGGACGAGAGCCGCTTCGCCCAGGCGTCCCGCCAGATGGTCGAGAGCGGCGACTACGTCCGCATCCGCAACGGCGAGGTGGAGCGGAACAAGAAGCCGGTCGGCATCCACTGGGCCCAGGCCGGCATCGTGCACGCGCTGGAGGCGGTGGGGCTGCCGGCCCGGACGGAGATCGGGGCCTATCGGCTGGCTTCCGCGATCGGCGCCTGGCTGGCGGTGCTGGCGACCTTCTCGCTGGGACGGGCGCTGGTGGGGCGGCGGGCCGCCTTCCTGGCGGCGTCGCTGCTGGCGGCCAGCCTTCTGCTGGTGGTGGAAACCCACATCGCCAAGACGGATGCCGCCCTGCTGGCGAGCATCGCGGCGGCGATGGGGCTGATGGGCCGCGCCTACCTCGCGCCGGCCGCCTTCTCCGCACGGGCGGCCCTCGGCTTCTGGCTGGCCCTCGGGGCGGGGGTGCTGCTGAAGGGGCCGATCGCGCCGATGGTGCCGCTCTTCGCCGGGCTGACGCTGTATATCGCGGATCGCGGCTGGCGCGTCGGCGCGCCCTGGCTGCGGGCGCTGCGCCCGGCCTGGGGCGTGCCGCTGATGCTCGGCTGCGCCCTGCCCTGGCTGGTCGCCATCGGCATCGCGACCGAGGGCCGCTTCTTCGCCCAGGCCCTGGGCGACGACATGCTGAACAAGGTCGGTTCAGGCGAGGAAGCCCATTGGGGCCCGCCCGGCTACTACCTCCTGACCTTCGGCATCGCGGCCTTCCCCGGCGCCTTTCTCGTCCTGCGCGCCCTGCCGCACGCCTGGGCGAACCGGATGCGGCCGGCCACGCGATTCCTGCTGGCCTGGGCCGCCCCGACCTGGCTGCTCTTCGAGGCGGTGGCGACGAAGCTGCCGCACTACGTCCTGCCTGCCTATCCCGCGCTGCTGCTGCTGGCGGCCGCCTGGGCCACCGACCCGCTGCGGCGCCCGGCGCCGCGCTGGCTGGGCTGGCTCGGCTGGGCGGCGCTCTATGGCACGGCGATCGGGCTGGCGGTCGCCGCCATCGCCCTGCCCTGGGCGGCGGACCGAACGGTTCGGCCGGTGTCGCTGCTGATGGTCCCGGCCGTGGCGCTGCTGCTCTGGGCCGTCACCCGTTTCGTGCGGGCGGGGGACTGGGCGCGGGGCGGGCTGGCCGCCGCGATCCTCTCCATCCCTCTCTACGCCATCGTGCTGGGTGGCGTGCTGCCCGGCCTCTCGGCGCCCTGGGTCTCGCCCCGCGTCGCGGCGCTGCTGGCGGCCACCGGCACCTCGGCCAATCGCTTCGGCATCGCCGGCTACCACGAGCCCTCCATGATGTTCGCCGCCGGTACCGCCACCACTTGGCTGGAGAACGGCGCCGCGGCCGCCCGCTTCCTGACCGAAGCCCCGGACCGCGTCGCCGGCGTGGAGGCGCGGGAGGTCCCGCGCTTCGAGGCGGAGGCCGCGCGCCTCGGCCTGCGCACCGCCGCCCTCGGACGCGTGGACGGCTTCAACTATGTCCGGGGGCGCCGCGTCTCCGTCATCCTCCTTCGCCCCCTGCCCTGAGGCGCATCCCATGCTCGAGACCATCGCGGACATCATGGCCGCGACCGGCACCTTCGGCATCTTCCTGCTGATGCTGGCCGAGAACATCTTCCCGCCCATCCCGTCCGAGGCGATCATGCCCGTGGCCGGCTTCAACGCCGCGCGGGGCGAGGTGAGCTTCCTGGCCGCGTTCATCGCCGGCACCCTCGGCACGGTGCTGGGCAACGCCGCCTGGTACGAGGCCGCGCGCGCCGTGGGTCAGGAACGGATCGAGGCGCTGGCCGACCGCTACGGCCGCTACCTCGGCGTCATCGGGGAGGATGTGCGGGACGCGAGCGCGCTGTTCCGCCGCTGGGGCATCCCCGCCGTCTTCTTCTGCCGCTTCCTGCCGGGGCCGCGCACGCTGATCTCGGTCCCCGCCGGCATCGCCCGCATGAACCGGGCCTACTTCTACGGCGCGACCACCGTCGGCTCGATGGGCTGGATCGCCTTCCTGATGGTCGCGGGCTGGTGGCTGGAAGGCCACTGGGAGCGCATCGGGCCGATCTTCGACCCGCTGTTCATCGTGGTGGTCGTGGTGGTCGTGGCCATCTACGCCTGGCACCTCTGGCGGACGCGGCACCGGTGGCGGTCGCGCGGATAGCGTCCGAACCGGTGCCCGCCCGTCCGGGGCGCGGCGCCGGAGGGCGACGGAGCCCCGCGGCTAGTAGAACAGGCCGCCGACCTTCCCGATGCACCACCAGAGCAGCAGCGACGTGCCGAGGATCACCGTGGCGCAGGCCCGGAGGGACATCCGCACCTCGGGCGCGTCCGGATGAATCTCGTCCAGCGCAAATTGCGTCTGGAGAACGGGTGTGGACTCGACAGCAGTCACAACCTGAGACGTGTCCATCCGCCTGATCCTGTCTAAAAAACCGTACCAACTCTCTAAGATTATCAGTGGTTTAGGGCAGAATCAAGCAGAAGTGATTTGAACCGGTCGCGAGCAGAATCAGCGCGTAGGCGGATGGATATTGCTTCCTCAGAACAACCGAGTTGAATAAGGCGTTGTTATCAGCAGAACGCGCGCCGCCAGCCCGCCCCCGTGTCGCGAGCCGGGGGCGTGGCAAAGGGGCCGGCAGGGCTGCGTCCGCGATCACCGACCGTGCGACGTCGACCGGCAGCGGCGCCCGCCGGGTCCTCGGAAAGCCGACGGCCGCCACGGACCGTCACGCCGCCTCCGGGCCTTAACCCTCCCCGGTGGACGAGTGCCGCGGCAGGGTCGGTCGGCCGCCATCCGCCGCGGCCGTGAGCGCGTCCCGCAACCGCACCGCCCACGCCTCGATGCCGGCGGCATCGGCCAGCAGGTCCTGGCGCACCTCGATCAGCACCGCCTCCAGCCCGCGCCGGTCGCCGTGCACGGGCACGGTGTAGTCGTGCACATCGGGCTCGATGCGATAGGGCTCATTGTCCCCGACGACCAGCGCCGGTTGCCGCGCCAGCGCCGCGATCAGCTCCCGCGCGAAGCTCTTCGCGCCGTCATAGAGCACGCCCGCATGCCAGGGGCGCGCGATCCCGGTGAAGACGGGCGTGAAGCTGTGCACGCCGATCACGCGCGTGGGCCGGCCGGCGGCGACGCGGCTGTCGAGCAGGGCCGTGACGGCGTCGTGGAAGGGATGGAACCAGGCGGCTTCCCGCGCCGCGCGCTCGGCGGGATCGACGTTCAGGTTCCCGGGGATGTCCGTGCTCTCGCTGCGGACGGGAATGCTGGTGGGCGCGCCGGGCGGCCGGTTCAGGTCGATCACCAGCCGCGATGCGCCGGACAGCACAGCCGGCGCGTCCAGCAGGGCAGAGAGCCGACGCGCCAGCGCCGCGGCCCCGATGTCCCAGGCGATGTGCCGCGCCAGCTCCGAGGCCGGCAGGCCCAGCGTGCCGAGGCGCGCCGGGATGGCGTTCGACGCGTGCTCGCACAGCAGCACGAAGGGCCCGCCTCCCTCCGGGTTGAGGAGGGTGACGGGCTCCGGGTCGCCGGGGATCACCCGCCCAGGCCGCTTGTCGCGGGCGCCACCTCATCCGTCACGACGCTGAAGCCCGCGAGGCGGGAGGTGCCGAAGGTGGTGGTGATGGCGACATCCGTCGCGTCGCGGCCCCGCGCCATCAGGATGCGCCCGATGCGCGGCGTGTTGTGCCGCGCGTCGAAGGTGTGCCAGTGGCCGCCGAGATAGACCTCGAACCAGGCGGAGAAGTCCATCGGCGCGTCCGCCGGCGGCACGCCGATGTCACCGAGGTAGCCGGTGCAGTAGCGCGCCGGGATGTTCATGCAGCGGCAGAGCGTCACGGCCAGGTGCGCGAAGTCCCGGCACACGCCCAGCCGGTCCGCATGGCCGCTATAGGCCGTGCGGAAGACGTTCGCGTGCTGGTAGCCGAACTCGATGTGGTTGTGGACGTAGTCGCAGATCGCCTGCACCCGTGCCCATCCGGTCGGGGTCTGGCCGAACAGGCTCCAGGCGAGGTCCGTCAGCCGGTCCGTCTCGCAGTAGCGGCTGGCGAGGAGGAAGACGAGCGCGTCGTCCGGCAGCTCCTCCACCGGGTGCTGCGGGGCCTCGGGCACCACCACATCGGGCGTGCCGGGATCCTGCACGAGGAAGCGGGTGGAGATCGTCAGCCGGCCGGGCGGGGCGACGATGCGGTGGCACATGTTCCCGAAGCCGTCGCGATACTCCGTCGCGCCGATCGGCGGGTCGAAGGTGATCCGGTGCGGCCCGATCACGTCGCTCATGCGGGAGGGATGGACGGAGAGCGCCAGCAGCATGGGGGTGGGCTGGTAGCACTCGTAGGTGATGTCGTAGCCGGCGCGGATCTGCATGGGGCGGTCATCCGTTCTGGAAGGGGAGCGTTCGGGAGGGGAACGGGGTTGAGGGACCCCGGATGCGTCTCCGGGCGCGCGGCATGAGCGCGCGCGGCATCGGGCCACGCCGCATCGGGCCACGGGGGCGGCGGGACCTTGGCGCTCCGGGCATGCGACGTCAGCGTGCCGCCTGCACCGCGGCCTTCTCGGGCAGCGGCGCGGCCTTGCGGGCCGGGGGATCGTCCGACGTGACGCTCACCTCGACATCCATGCCGAGGAAGTCCGCGGGGAAGCCGGTGTAGGTGCCATGGAGCGGCAGGGCCTGGGCGGGGTCGCGGGCGATCGCGACGCGGATCAGGTCCTCGTTCCCGACGATGCCGTTCGTGGGGTCGAACTCCACCCAGCCGGCGCCGGGGAGATAAACCCGCACCCAGGCATGGGTGGACCCGCCCCCCACGCGCGCCGCGCCGCGCCCTTCGCGACGGGGAGCGTCGTGCCCCGGCGAGTAGAGGTAGCCCGACACGAAACGCGCCGCGAAGCCGAGCGAGCGCACCGCCTCGATCATCAGCACCGCGAAGTCCCGGCAGGTGCCACTGCCGAGCTTCAGGGTGCGCGTCGGCTCCTGGATGCCGCGCACGGCGCGCGGGATGTAGGTGAACTCCTTCTTCACCGCGTGCGTCATCGCCTGCAGCAGGTCCAGCGTCGCCGTCATGCCGTCGCGGGACAGGAAGCGGCGGGCCCAGCGGTCCACCTCCCGATCCGGATCGGGATAGTGCCGCTCGATCGAGCGGGCGAGGTCCGGCACCTCGTCATGCGCGTAGGAGAAGGGGTGGGTGCGCGCGTGGTCCTCCAGCCGGAAGTCGAGCGCGTTCAGGGGGCGGTGGTCCAGGCGCACCGTGCTCTCGAAGCGCAGCTCCTTCGCCCGGCCGCCGAAGCGTGCGACGCCGACGCTGTTGCCGAAGACGTCGTGGACCCACCACATCTCCGAGGGCTCCGGGGTGATGTCCACCCGCGAATCCAGCAGCCGCTGGTCGTGGCCGTCCCGCGGGCGCAGCATCATGCGGTGCTCCCCGAAGGCCACCGGCTGCTTGTAGCGATAGGTCGTGACGTGACGGACGGTGAGGATCGGCATCCCGGGCCCTGATTGATCTTCCGGCGCTGACGATCCACGCGGAACCCCTGGATGACGGCGCCGGTGCGGCCTCTTGCGCGCGGCCGGCGCGCTGGGGGACGCGCCCGGGACGTAGCAACAAGCGTGCAAGCGCACCGCGCCGGCACCCCTGGATGGCGTGAACGTGAGCGGACCGCCCGGAGTTGCACGCGCGTCCCGGGAAGTCCAGCAACCGCCCGGCGGGGGGTGGCCTGACGCGGCCGCATGTCCCGTCTAGTCTGCCGCCCGCATCACACCCGGGAGCGATCCATGTCCGAGAACGAGCTGATCCACGAGACCCGCGACGGGATCGCCTTCACCACCCTGAACCGCCCGCAGGCGATGAACGCCTTTACCTTCGCCATGTATGAGGGCCTGGCGGCCCGCGCCGCCGAGATCGGCGCCGATCCCGCCATCCGCGCCTGGGTCATCACCGGCGGCGGCGAGAAGGCCTTTGCCGCCGGCACCGACATCTCGCAGTTCAAGTCCTTCACCACCGCGCAGCACGCACTGGACTACGAGGAGCGGATCGGCCGCGTCCTCTCGGCCGTGGAGGACTGCCCGAAGCCGACCATCGCCGCCATCAACGGTGCCTGCACGGGCGGTGGCGCGGGGGTGGCGGGGGTCTGCGACATCCGCATCGCTTCGGCCACGATGCGCTTCGGCGTGCCGATCGCCCGCACCCTCGGGAACACCCTCTCCCTCGGGAACTATGCGCGCTTCTCCGCCCTGCTGGGCCCGGCGCGGCTGCTGGAGCTGATCTTCACCGCCCGCCTGGTCGAGGCCGAGGAGGCGCTCCGCCTGGGCTTGGTCACCGAGGTCCTGCCCGACAAGGCCGCCCTGCTGGACCGCGCCGAGGCCCTGGCCCGCACCATCGCAAGCCACGCGCCCCTGACGCTCCAGGCCGCGAAGGTCACGCTGAAGCGTCTGCGCACCACCGCGGTGGCGGACGTGAACGCCGACGACATGGTCGCCCTCACCTTCACCAGCGCCGACTTCAAGGAAGGGGTCAACGCCTTCCTGGAGAAGCGCAAGCCCGTCTGGACGGGGCGGTAGCCAACCACTCCGGCCGAGCGCCGTTCCTCCCCCGAGGGCCGTCCTGGTCCAAGGAGAGAGAAATGAGCGTCTTCGGCTCCATCCTGAACCGCGTCTTCGGCCGCGCCTCCTCGCGCCCGCCGGTCCAGAACACGGCGGCGCCGGGCACCCAGGCCACCGACACGCCCGCCGCCTCCCTCGCCCCCGCGGGCGGGCCGGCGGCGGCGGGCGGCACCCAGCCCGACCCGCTGACGGGCGGCCCAGGTGTCGCCGCACCCAGCATGGCGACGCCCCAGGCCCCGCCCCAGCCGACCGCTGCCTCCGTGCCGGCCGCTGGCGGCGCGCCGGTGGACGTGGAGGCGGTGCTGACCGACCTTGCCTCCAAGAACTCCCAGACGCTGAACTGGCGCCAGTCCATCGTGGACCTGATGAAGCTGCTGGACCTGGACAGCAGCCTGCAGAACCGGAAGGAACTGGCGAAGGAGCTTGGCTACACCGGCGACACGAACGATTCCGCCACGATGAATGTCTGGCTGCACAAGCAGGTCATGCGGAAGCTGGCCGAGAATGGCGGGCACGTGCCGGCCAGCCTGAAGGACTGAAAGGCCGGGGGAGGTGAACTCCCCCGGACCCCCTCCTTTTGTCGGGCTGCCGCGGACGGCGGAGACGGGGTCACGGCGTCGGCAGGGGGCGGTAGGGCAGCGGTGCGAAGCGGGTGACGTGCCACGCGATGTCCTGCCACACGCCGCCCGCCACATAGGGATCGTCGGCCCACCAGGCCTTCGCCTCCTCGATGCTCGGGTGCGCCGTGACGGCGATGGAACCGGCCATCCGGCCCTCCCCGTCCAGCAGCGCGCCGCCGAGCGCCAGCAACCCGGATTCCGCATGCACGCGCACGCGCTCGAAATGAGCTTGGCGGTGTGCCAGGCGTCGCTCCAGCGCGCCCGCATCCCGGCCGTCCCAGGCGATGGTGATCGTGTGCGTTGGTGCCGCGGGCGTCGGGCCGTCCGGGAACGGGCGCCAGGGCAGCGGCGCGATGCGGAAGGGATGCACCGCGTGGCTCTCCCACACACCGCCCGTCCGGAAGGGCTCGGCCGAGAGATAGTGGTCCAGCGCCTCCGGCGCGACGAGGATGAGAGAACCGCCATAGGCCCCGGCCCCGTCCATCAGGGGCACGGCGAGCAGGATGCGGCCATCCGCTGCCATCGGGCGCAGCATGGCCAGGTGCGCCTCCCGCACCGCGCCGATCCGCGCGCTCGCCTCCGGCGCCGCGCGCGCCACCACAGCCCGGCATTCCGTCATGATGCCTCCCTCCGCCAGCTCAGGCTGGCGCGGTTCAGGGCCGGCAGGCAAGCGGGGTCGTCGCGCACCCGCTCCGCCAGCGCCACAGCGCGGGCCAGCCTGGGCGTGTCGAGGTGGCGCGTCGCGGGGCGGCGTACCTGCCTGTCCTAGCGTCCGCCGACGGCGTGGTCCAGAAGCACGCGCATGAAGCAGTGGTCCTGCCGGATGGGCCAGCGCTGCGCCACCGCCATGCCGGGCAGCACGCGTCGTGTCAGCTCCATCCAGCGGGCGAGGAGGCGCTCGCGTTCCGCCGCGCCCGCCTCTTCCGGCAGCAGCGACCCGTGCAGGCCGCGCGTGCCCGGCCCTACTTGTTCGTCCGGCCCTGGTGCCCCGGGTTCACTCCACCGGCGCGGTTCGTCTCGTTCATCACGTCGCCCTCGTCGGTGCTGTCGGCGTTCAGCGCCGCGGGGTCCGTGCCGCGCCCGAAGGTGCCCTTCGAGGAACCGATCCCCGGGTTGCGCTCGTCATCGGAGGGCGGGCGGGGAATGCCCTGGCCCAGCCCCTCCTTCCGGTCCTGCTCGGTCTTCGGATGCTTCGATGCCGTCATGGCCGCCTCCCCTGTGCAGAAGGGGGCAGAACGGCCGGGACCGCCCCGCGGTTCCACGCGGGGCGGTCCGGCGGTCAGTACATGTGCTGGCCGCCGTTGATGCTCAGGGTGGAACCGGTGATGAAGTCCGCCTCGTCGGCCGTCAGGAAGGCGACGCCGCGGGCGATGTCGTCCGCCGTGCCCAGGCGGCCGCGCGGGATCTTCGCGATAATCTTCTCGAGCACGTCTGGCGGCACGGCGCGCACCATCTCGGTGTCCACGTAGCCCGGGGCGATGGCGTTCACCGTGATCTGCGCCCGCGCGCCCTCCTGCGCCAGCGCCTTGGTGAAGCCGTGGATGCCGGACTTCGCGGCGGCGTAGTTCACCTGCCCGTACTGCCCGGCCTGGCCGTTGATGGAGCCGATGTTCACGATCCGCCCGAACTTGCGGGACGACATCCCGTCCCACACCAGCTTGCAGGTGTTGTAGCAGCCGCCGAGGTTCGTATCGATCACCGCGTCCCAGGCCTTGCGGTCCAGGCGCTTCATCGTGTTGTCGCGGGTGATGCCGGCGTTGTTCACCAGGATCTCGATCGGGCCGACCTCCGCCTCGATCTTCCTGATCGCCGCCTCGCAGTCCGCGTAATCGGCCACGTCGAACTTGTAGGTCGGAATGCCCGTCCGCTCGGAGAAGGCGCGCGCGGCCTCGTCGTTGCCGGCATAGGAGGCGACGACCTTCCGGCCGGCCTTCTGAAGATGCTCGCTGATCGCGGCGCCGATTCCGCGCTGGCCGCCGGTGACGAGTGCGACGCGTGCCATTGACGCCCCTCCCTTTCTTGGTTGGCGCCTGACACCTGAGCGCGGGCCCCATGCCCGTTCAAGCCCCGGAATGGCCGTTAAGCGCCCGATCACAAGGGATTTTTCCGGAACCGCTCCGAAAGGAAGGCTGGCGCCTCCCACGTGGCGGGTGTAGGACGCCCGCCGCCTCAGCCTTCGCCGACGGAGATCACCCCTTCATGGACACGCCGATCGCCGCCGTGCTCTGGCCCGACCACGCCCGCCGTGACTTGGCGGCCCTGATGCGCCTGATGGCCCACCTGGAGCGCTGCTGCCTCGACCTCGGCGCCGAGGACGCGGCCGGTCACCTCGCCGAGGCCGCGGCCTGCCTGGCGGGCGATGGGGCGCAGCGGCGGCTGGCGGCTTAAGGTCGCACGGGTGGCCCTGGGGAAGGCGCTGCCTTCCCCAAACCCCTCCCGCCAGGAACCTTAGGTTCCTGGACCTCCATCCATCGGAATGCGCTGGGCCGAGGCTTCCCTTCGTTCGGCTTGAGCCAAAGGAGGGGACTCCTCGGCCCAGGGCGTTTTGGCATATGCGGGGGTCCGGGGGCCCTCAGGGTCCCCGGCGAGGGGGGGGGCGGGGGAAGCAGAGCTTCCCCCGAGGCCGTCAGTGCGCCTCCGCCCAGCTATGCCCCGTGCCGACCTCGACGCCCAGCGGCACGCGCAGGGTGGCGACGCCTTCCATCACGCGGCGAACCAAGTCGCTGGTCGGTTCCACCTCGTCCTCCGGCACCTCGAAGAGCAGCTCGTCGTGCACCTGCAGGAGCATGCGGGCCGAGAGCTTCGCGTCCGCCAGCGCGCCGGGCAGCCGAACCATGGCGCGCTTGATGATCTCGGCCGCGCCGCCCTGGAAGGGAGCGTTGATCGCGGCGCGCTCCGCGTTGCCGCGCAGCCCCTGGTTCTTCGAAGCGATCTCGGGGATCCAGAGCTTCCGGCCGAAGGGCGTCTGCACGTAGCCGTTGGTGCGCGCGTCCTCCTTGAAGCGCTCCATCGCGTCGCGGATGCCGGGGTATTGGGCGAAGTAGGCGTCGATGATGCCGCGCGCCTCGGCCGCGCCGATACCCAGGCGGGACGCCAAGCCGAAAGCGGACATGCCGTAGATGATGCCGAAGTTGATCGTCTTGGCGCGCCGCCGCGCCTCCCGGTCCACCTTGTCCGGCGGGATGTGGAAGATGTCGGACGCGGTGCGGGCGTGGATGTCCTGCCCCGTCTCGAAGGCTTCCACGAGCGACGGCACGCCGGCGACATGGGCGAGCAGCCGCAGCTCGATCTGGGAGTAGTCGGCGGCCAGCAGCAGGTGACCGGGCTCCGCGATGAAGGCGCGGCGGATGCGCACGCCCTCCTCCGTGCGGATGGGGATGTTCTGGAGGTTCGGCTCGGTGGAGGAGAGGCGGCCGGTGCTGGCGATCGCCATGGAGAAGTCGGTGTGCACGCGACCGTCGGCGGCGATCTGCGCCTGCAGCCCCTCCACATAGGTGGAGTTCAGCTTCGAGAGCTGTCGCCAGTCCAGCACCTTGCGCGGCAGCGGGTGGCCGGTCGTGGCGGCCAGTTCCTCCAGCGTCGCGGCGTCGGTGGAATAGGCGCCGGTCTTGCCCTTGCGGCCGCCGCGCAGGCCCATCTCCCCGAAGAGGATGTCGCCGAGCTGCTTCGGCGAGCCGACCGAGAAGGGGCGGCCCGCGAGCTCGTGGATCTCCTTCTCCAGCGTGGCCATGCGCTCGGCGAACTCGGCGCCGGTCTGCTTCAGCATGCCGCCATCCACCTTGATGCCGGCGATCTCCATGTCCCGCAGCACCGCGATCATGCGGCGCTCCACCTGCTCATACAGCGCCAGCGCCTTGTCCGTGCGCAGGCGGGGCTTGAGGATGTGCCAGAGGCGCAGCGTGACGTCCGCGTCCTCCGCGGCGTAGGCGGTGGCCATGCCGAGCTCGATCTGCGCGAAGGGCTTGCGGCCCTTCCCGGTGCCGGTCACCTCGTCGAAGGTGATGGGCTGGTGCAACAGGTGACGGCGGGACAGCTCGTCCATGCCCTGCCCGTGCCGCCCGGCGTCGAGCGAGTAGGACATGAGCATGGTGTCGTCCACCGGCGTCACGTCCATCCCGCCGTTCTCGGGGCGTTGCAGCACCTCCAGGTCGTATTTCGCGTTGTGCAGGACCTTCAGCACCGTGGGATCGGTCAGGAGCGGGCGCAGGATCGCGACCGCCTCCTCGAAGGGGATCTGCTCCGGCTTGGGGGAGAGCATGTCCGCGCCCTCGTGCCGCAGGGGCACGTAGGCCGCGCGTCCCGGCGCGACCGCCATGCAGACGCCGACGAGGTCGGCGCGCAGCGCGTCGAGGCTGTTCGTCTCCGTGTCCAGCGCCATCACGCCGGCGGCGCGGGCGGCATCCGCGAAGGCGCGCAGGGCGTCGGCCGTCGTGATCGTCTCGTAGGGGCCGAAGGGCGTGGCGTCGGTCGCCAGCGTCAGCGCCACGGGGGCGGGCGCGGGACCGGCGGGGCGCGAGACCGGGGTGGTGCCGTCCGCATCCAGGCCCAGCCGGTGCTGGATGGAGCGGAAGCCGTGCTCTTTCAGAAAGGCGGCGAGCTTGCCGGGCTCCGGCGCGCGGGTCGCGAGGTCCTCCACCGGGCAGGGCAGGGGCGCGTCGCGGGAGAGCTGCACGAGCTGGCGGGAGATGCGGGCCTTCTCCGCGTTCTCCTCCAGTGCCTGACGGCGCTTGGGCTGCTTGATCTTGTCGATGTTGGCCAGCAGGCCCTCGACATCCCCATATTCGGTGATGAGCTGGGCGGCGGTCTTGAGACCGATGCCGGGGACGCCGGGCACGTTGTCCGTGGAGTCGCCGGCCAGCGCCTGCACCTCCACCACCTTGTCCGGCAGGACGCCGAACTTCTCCATCACCTCGACGCTGGTGATCGGCTTCTGCTTGATCGGGTCGAGCATGCGGATGCGCCCGTCCTCGACGAGCTGCATCATGTCCTTGTCGGAGGAGACGATCGTCACCTGGCCGCCCTGCGCGGCATAGGCCGTGGCATAGGCGGCGATGAGGTCATCCGCCTCCCAGCCCTCGCTCTCGACGCGGGGGATGTTCAGCGCGTCGGTGGCGACGCGGATGAGGGGGAACTGGGCGGAGAGCTCCGGCAGCGGCTCCGGCCTGTTGGCCTTGTATTCGGGGTAGATCTGGCTGCGGAAGTTGTTCTTCTGCGCGTCGAACACGACCGCGATGTGGCTGGCGGCGTGGCGCGTCAGGAATTGCGCGAGCATCTGCGTGAAGCCGAAGACGGCGTTCACCGGCACGCCGGCCGGGTTGGTCATCGGCGGCAGCGCGTGGAAGGCGCGGAAGATGTAGCCCGAGCCGTCCACCAGGATCATGTGCCGGTCCCCGGCCCAGTCCGAGGCGCTGGGCGGGGGCGGCGGCACCTCTTCCGGCAGGGCGCGGGTGGTGGCGGACGCGTCCTTGTCGCCCGGGATGGCGGCGGCGGATTCGACGGCGTCGAGCCCGCCCAGATCGGGATCCGGGTCGGCGACGCCGCCCTTCGCGCCCGGACCGGCGCTGACCGGGCTAGTGATGGTTGTCCTCCCCCGCGCCGGCCGCGAGGTGGAAGGTGCGGGAGCAGTAGGGGCAGGTGATCTCCTCCCCCTCGATCCGCAGCCAGATCAGGGGGTGGCCAAGCGCGCCGCCGCCGCCGTCGCAGGGGGTGTTGCGGGAGGTCACCTCGAACCGCTCGTCCGGCGTGACGCCGGGGACGCGGTTGGGGGCGTAGTTCGTCATGTTCGGGTCGCGCATCGGGCGGGTCCTGGGTGCTCGGGCGGAAGATAGGGGCAGGGGCGGGGTCCGGCCAGGGCGCGGGGGCGCCGGGATCTCAGGCCGAAACCTCAGCGGGGCGGGGAAGTCCGGCCGGCCGCTCCACCGTCACCGTACCAGCCCCTTCCGCCGCCGCAGCAGCAGGTGGACAGCGCCGGTGTTGGCTTGGTGCGGGTGGGCGGCGCCGAGGATCAGCGGTCGCAGGGATGGCAGGTTCAGCCAGTGCGGCAGTTCGCGGCGGAGCACGCCGCCCTCCCCGCCGCCCTTGCCCCCTCCCTTGCCTGTCACGATGGCGACGCAGCGCAGCCCGTCCGCATGGGCGTCCCGGAGAAAGGCGAGGGTGGCGTCGTGCGCCTCCTGCGCGCGGCGGCCGTGCAGGTCCAGGGTGCGCTCCGGCCGGGTGCGGCCGCGGCGGAGGTCGCGCCAGCGGCGGTCGTCCAGCCCCGGCGCCGGCTGGCCGACGGCGACGGGCGGCAGGGGGACGGGCTTCGGTGGGGCGGGCGGCGCGGCGGAGGGCGCCGCCGTGGGAGCGGGCGTTTCGGGCGCGGGCGGCGGGGGCGGCGGCGCGTCGCGCCCCGGCAGGGCCTGCACCGCGTTCAACGAGAGATAGGCGTGCCAGAGGGCGCGCTCGCCTTCCGAGACGCGGCGGGGACGTCGGGGCACCTCTAGATGCCGGGGCTGGGCGGGCCGTCCGGGGTGGCGACGGGGGTGCGCGCCGCCTCCGGGCGCGGGTCGTCGGTGACGTGAATCTGGGCGGCGGGGTCGTCCTCCACGAGTATGACGTGCAGGCGGCGGGGGCCGTGGGCGCCGAGTTCCAGCGTCTGCTCGATGTCGGCGGAGCGGGAGGGGCCGGTCACGAACATGATGTTGCGCGGCATGAAGCCGCCGGAGGGTTCCTTGCCGCCTCGTTCGGCGCGCAGGCGGTCCCAGGCCTCCTCATAGGCGCCGACGAGGGCGGAGGCGCGGAGGACGGCGATCTCCGTCTCGGCGAGGAGGTTCAGGGTGGTGGGGCGCGTAGGGTCGGAGGGAAAGATCAGCGTGCCGGTCTCCGCCACGGCGGCCCAGGCGTGCTGGACGGAGACGGTGTCGGTGGCCTCGGCGCGGCGGGCCTCGAAGGTCAGAAGGGGGCGGGTGTCCCAGGGGAGGTCGCGCAGCTCCGGGTGGGGGGCGAGGACGAAGCGCGGCTCCAGGTTCTGGGCGGCGAGGTAGTCGGCGATGGCTGCGGGGACAGCGGCGGCGTCGGGCACGCGCTCCACCGTGCCGAACTCCTTCTCCACGTTCTTCACGAAGAGGGCGATCTGCTGCGGGCGCGGCACGCGGGAGCGGGCAGGGATCAGGTGGCGGGGATGGGTGGCCAGGCGGCCATCCAGCATGGCTCGCTGGTCGGCGGGCAGCGGGCCGCGGCGGAGGCCGCGGCGGATGGAGGAGAGGATGGCGTCCTTGGTCATCGGGCCGCCCCGTTCCGCTGCGCCCTGGCGTAGCGGGCCATGAAGGTGCCGCCGGGCTCGGGGGCGGGGAGGTCGCGGCCGCCGGTCCAGCCCTTGGCGAGGGGGAGGGAGGTGAAGCGGCCCCTGCCGCGGCCGAGGAGGGAGAGGAGGCCGATGCCGAGGCGCGTGGCGGTGCGGTAGAGGCCGGGGCGGCGGGCGAACCAGGCCCAGACGCCGAGGCCGCTGCGGATGGTCGAACTAGTCAGGTGGCGCTCGAACTCGCGCTCCCGCCAGTGGCGCATGAGGTTGGGCAGCGGGATCTTCACGGGGCAGACGCTCTCGCAGCGGCCGCAGAAGGTGCTGGCGTTGGGGAGGTGGCCGGCCTTGTCCACGCCGACGAGGGAGGGCGTGAGCACGCTGCCCATGGGGCCGGGATAGACCCATCCGTAAGCATGACCGCCGGCGACGTTGTAGACGGGGCAGTGGTTCATGCAGGCGGCGCAGCGGATGCAGCGCAGCATGTCCTGGAACTCGCTGCCGACCATGTTGGAGCGGCCGTTGTCCACGAGGATGACGTGGTATTCCTCGGGCCCGTCGAGGTCCGCGGCGCGGCGCACGCCGGAGGAGAAGGTGGTGTAGACGGAGAAGTCCTGGCCCGTCGCGCTGCGGGCGAGGACGCGGAGAAGCGACGTGCAGTCCTCCAGCGTCGGGACGACCTTCTCGATGCTGGCGAGGGCGATGTGGACGCGCGGCAAGGTCTGCGTGAGGTCGCCGTTGCCCTCGTTCGTGACGATGACGCTGCTGCCCGTTTCCGCGATGAGGAAGTTGGCGCCGGTGATGCCGACATCGGCGGCCAGGAAGCGCTCGCGCAGGCGGGTGCGGGCTTCCGTCAGGATGTCGCGGCGTTCGTGGAAGACGCGGTCGGGCGGCAGGTCGGTGTGGGTCTTGCGGAAGGATTCCTCCCAGTCTTCTCGATTGAGGTGGAAGGCGGGGGCGATGATGTGGGAGGGCGGTTCGTCGCGGATCTGGAGGATGTATTCGCCGAGGTCGGTTTCGACCGGGGTGATGCCGTGGCGCTCGAGGTGGTCGTTGATCCCCAGCTCCTCGGAGATCATGGATTTGCCCTTGGTGACGGTGCGGGCGCCGGCCTTGCGGCAGATCTCCAGCACCGCGGCGCGGGCATCCTCGGCGGTGCGGCACCAGTGGACCTGGCCGCCATTCGCCTCGACGTTGTTCGCGAAGGTTTCGAGGTAGTGATCGAGGTTCGCGATGGTGTGGTTCTTGATGTCGCGGGCGATGTCGCGGAGTTGCTCGAACTCCGGCAGGCCCTCCTTCGCCTTCAGGCGGCGGGCCTGGAAGCCGGGGCCGGCGTTCTTGAGGGCGCGCTGGATGTTCGGGTCCTGGATGGCCCGGACGGAGCGGCGCTTGAAGTCGGGGGAGGTGAGCGCGACCATCTTCCCTATGTAGCGCGGGCGGGGGTGTCTGGCACCGGGGCGCCGGGCCGGGGGTGGGTGTCTTACTTCCTTACCGGGCGACGGGGCCGGAGCTTGGCTTTTAGATCGCTGAATCGACGAGGTTTCCCCCGAGCTCTTCCCTTACTTCCTTACTCTCTTACGATCTTACCAGCTTGTGGCGGTGTAGCTGTGGGCGCGGATCGGCCGTTGATGAATATTATCCTATTCGCCGCGGCGGCACGGATCAAGCGCGGCGTCAGCCAACGAGGGCGGCGGCGAGGTTCACGGCGGCGGCCACCACCACGGCGTTGAAGAGGAAGGACAGGGCGGCGTGGCCCATGACGAGGCGGCGCATCCCGGCGGAGCAGGTGGTGACGTCCGAGACCTGGGCGGTCATGCCGATGGTGAGGGAGAGGTAGAGGAATTCCGGGAAGTCGGGGCGGTCGTTGCCGGGGAATTCCAGGCCCTGGCCTTTTCCGTCCAGCCAGAATTCGTGGGCGTAGTGATGGGCGAAGAGGATCTGCACGAAGATCCAGGAGAGGACGACGGTGATGCCGGCGAGGGCGGCCGCGAGGCCGGCGCCTTGCGTGCCCTTCGCGGCGGCGAGGTCCACGACCACGGCGATGATCGAGGCGAGGGCGGCGGCGACGGCGAGGCCGAGGATGGTCCATTTGTCCTCGTCGAGTTCCGCGGCGCGCTGGGCCATGGATTCGGGGGTGGCGGGCCAGAGGAGCCAGAGGACGGGGAGGAGGTAGGCGACCACCGCGGCGTCCCAGCCGAGGAGGATGGCGGTGCTGGCGTCGAGCCGGGTGAGGCCCGTGCCGATGCCGACGAGGAGGCCGATGGCGAGGGCGGCCAGGATGGTCGGGCGACGGCGGAGGGAGAGCCACATGGCGGCATTCTCGGCCGGTGGGGCGCGGGGGCAACTCCCAGCCGGTGCGGGACCGTTCAAGTCCGTTCCGCGGCAGCCTGACAAAAATAGAAGGGGGTCCGGGGGGATACCTCCCCCCGGCTTTCTGCTCATTCTTCCGCCTGTGCCATCTGAATCGCCTGCTCTCCGTCGTGTCGTCTTCGTCCTGCTCTGCCTGGCCGTCTCGGCCGGGTTGGGGACGCTGCTGTGGCGCGTGCTGGCGTCGGGCGGGTGGACCGGGTGGGAGGTGGTGGTGGCGGCGGCCTATCTGCTGACGCTGCCCTGGACGGCGATCTGCGTGGTGAATGCGGGGCTGGGGCTGGCGATCCTGCTGGCGGTGCGGGATGCGCCGGGGTTCCTCGTGCCGCAGGTGCGGGGGACGGGGCCGCGGCTGCGGACGGCGATCGCGGTGTGCGTGCGGAACGAGGACATGGCGGCGGTGCTGCCGCCGCTGGGGCGGCTGCTGGACGGGCTGGAGGCGGCGGGGGAGGGGGAGCGGTTCACGCTGTGGTTCCTCTCGGACACGCGCGATCCGGAGCATGCGGCGCGGGAGGATGCGGCGGTGGCGGCGTTCGTCGCGGCGCGGGGCGGCGGGGTGCCGGTGCGGCACCGTCGGCGTGCGGATGGGGCGGGGTTCAAGGCGGGGAACGTGATGGAGTTCCTCGACAACCATGCCGGAGGGCATGAGCTGGTCGTGATGCTGGACGCGGATTCCGAGATGTCGGCGGCGGCGGTGCTGCGGCTGGTGCGGGGGATGGAGGCCGATCCGGGGCTGGCGCTGATCCAGCAGCTGATCGTCGGGCGGCCGGCGCCGCGGGCCTTTCCGCGGCTGTTCCAGTTCGGGATGCGGGCGGGGATGCGGGCCTGGGCCACGGGGCAGGGGTGGTGGCAGCTCGATGACGGGCCGTACTGGGGGCACAACGCGGTGTTCCGGGTGGCGCCGTTCCGGGAGCACGCGCGGTTGCCGGTGCTGCCGGACGGGTCGGCCATCCTGTCGCACGACCAGGTGGAGGCGGTGCTGCTGCACGCGGCGGGGTGGCGGGTGCGCTGCCTGCCGGCGGAGGACGGGTCGCTGGAGGGGAATCCGCCGGCGCTGCCGGAGTTCCTGGAGCGGGACCGGCGCTGGGGCGCGGGGAACATGCAGTACCGGTACCTGATCGGGCGGCCGGGGCTGCGGTGGATGGGGCGGTGGCAGATGGCGCAGGCGATGCTGCTGTTCCTGACCGCGCCGCTGTGGGTGGTGATGCTCCTGGCGGCGGTGGGGAACGCGGTGTCGGGGGGCGGGGCGTCCACGCCGATGGGGGCGTTGGCCGGGCTGCTGTTCGTGACGTGGCTCTGCAACGCGGCGCCGAAGCTGTGCGGGTATGCGGAGGTGCTGATCAAGCGGGAGATGGCCGCGACCTATGGGGGGAGGGGCGCCTTCCTGCGAGGGGCGGTGCTGGAGATCGTCTTCAGCCTGCTGATCGAGCCGGTGAGCCTCATCAACAAGACGATCTCGCTGGGAATGCTGGCGCTGGGGGTGCGGTCGGGCTGGGGGGTGCAGAACCGCGTGGACCGGGGGGTGGCCTGGGGGGATGCCGCGCGGCTGCTCTGGCCGCACACGCTGGTGGGGGTGGGGTGCGTCCTGGCCCTGGCCTCGGTGTCCGGAGCGGCGCTGCTGTGCGGGCTGCCCTTCCTGGCGGGTTCGGTGCTGACGATCCCGCTCTGCGTCTGGACGGCGGCGCCGGGGGTCTCGGGGTGGCTGGTGCGGCGGCGGATCGCGGCGACGCCGGAGGAGTTGGCGGGAACCGGCCGGGCCGCGCAGAGTGCCGCGCATGTCTGAGACCGCACCCGTCCGCATCGTGGACTGTCATCACCACGTCTATCAGGCGTCCCGGCCAATCTATCCGGGAGGCACGCCGCATCCGGATGCGACGCTGCTCGACTACGACGCGGTGCGGGCGCGGGTGGGGATCACGCATCACGTGCTGGTGCAGCCCTCGGCCTACGGGTTCGACAACGCGCTGCATCTGGAGGCGCTGAGGGGGCGGGAGGGCTTCGCGCGGCTGGTGGCGGTGGTGCCGCCCGACCTGGGGGCGGCGGAAGCGGGCCGGCTTCGGGCGGCGGGGGTGGTGGGGGTGCGGGCGAATCTCGTGCAGGGGATTCCGCTGGCGCCCTCGGACGTGCCGGCGCTGGGGCGGCTCTGCGCGGATCAGGGTTGGCATCTGCAGGTCTTCGCGAATGCGGAGATGGTCGCCGGCATGGCGGGGGTGCTGCGGGCGCTGCCCTGCCCGCTGGTGCTGGACCACTACGCGCTGCTGCCGCCGGAGGGGTATCAGCGGCATGCGGCCTGGCCGGTGGTGGCGGGGCTGCTGGCCGCGGGGCGGGCCTGGGTGAAGTTGTCGTCGCCCTATGCGCTGTCGCCCGGCGAGATCGGGCCGTTGACCCATGCGCTGGCGACGGAAGGGCCGGGGCAGTTGGTGTGGGGCACGAACTGGCCGCATCCGAACGCGAAGGGCGTGCCGCAGGACGAGGCGGCGCTGATGGCCGGCGCGCTGCTGCCGCTGCCGGCGTCGCTGCGGCCGGCGGTGCTGTGGGACAATCCGGCGCGGCTGTACGGCTTCGCGTCGTGAAGGACCTCAATTCCTTCGACCTGAACCTGCTGCGCGTCTTCGACGCGGTGGCGCGGGAGCGGCACGTGACGCGGGCGGCGTCGCGGCTGGGGCTGTCGCAGCCGGCGGTGTCCAATGCGCTGAACCGGCTGCGGGCGTCGCTGGGGGATGAGCTGTTCCTGCGGGCGCCGAACGGGGTGGAGCCGACCGAGCTGGCGCTGACGCTGATGCAGCCGGTGTCCGAGATGCTGGACCGGCTGTGCGAGACCTTCGCGGCGACCGCGCCCTTCGATCCGGCGACGAGCGACCGGGTCTTCACCCTGGCCTTCTCCGAATACGCGGAGGCGGTGCTGGCGCCGGCGCTGCTGGCGCATCTGGCGCAGAACGCGCCGAAGGTGTTGCTGGCGATCCGGCATGGCGACCGGACGAATGTCTCGGCGCTGCTGGATTCCGGGGAGGCGGTGCTGGCGGTCGGCGTGCTGCCGGAGCCGACGGCGCTCTACACGCGCGTGCGACTGCTGCCGGAGGAGTTCTGCGTGCTGGTGCGGCCGGGGCATCCCCTGCTGGAGGGGGCGCTGACGGTCGAGCGCTACGTATCCTTCCCGCATCTGCTGCACTCGGCGAACGGGTCCCGGGGCGGGGCGATCGACGTGCCGCTGCGGGAGGCGGGGCATCCGCGCCGGCTGGGGGCGGTGGTGGCGCACCTGTCGGCGGTGCCGGGCATCCTGCTGGGGACGGACATGGTGATGACGCTCTCGGCGCGGCTGGCGCGGCAGCTCTCGGCGGCGCACGGGCTGGTGACGATGCCGGTGCCGCTGGTCATCGAGCACACGCGCCTGTCGCTGATCTTCCACCGGCGGTTCGAAGCGGATCAGGGGCATGCCTGGCTGCGGCGGCTGATCCTCGCGATCGCGCGGGAGATGGGGGGCGGAACGAGCGAGGCCGCCGCCGCGCGCTCCGCGGCCCGGGCCGCCGTGGGGGACTGAGCCGCGCCGTTTGGTTCGGGCCCCGAAACTTGACGGGGCAGGGTGGGGCGGGCGAGGAGTCGGGCCATGGCGACGCCCCCACAGATGCAGACCATGGAGGCCTTCCTGGCCGGGATGCCGGCGGCCGTTTTGCCGCAGCGGTCCTTCTGGATCCTGGCGGCGGCGAATCTCGTCATCGCCTGGATCGCGCTGACCCAGGGCTGGTTCCTGGTGGACGTGGTGTTCGCCTACCTGATGCAGCGGGTCGTGGCGGGGGTGCTGACCTTCGTGCGGATCGCGCGGCTGCGCGACTTCTCGGCGGAGGGGTTCACCTACGGGCAGCCGGCGGACGAGCCGAAGCACAAGGTGAAGCGCGCGGCGCTGATCGGGTTCAGCCTCATCTACGTCATCGTGCACCTCGTGCTCTTCGCTTTCGTGACGGGGTTGGGGGATCCGCCGCGCTGGGTGTTCTGGAGCCAGCCGGCGCAACTGCTGGCGGCGGCGGCGTTCCTGCTGCCGCTGTTCCTGGCGGGGCAGCGGACGGCGGGGGAGCGGGATGCGCGGCCGATGATCGGCGGCATGATGCTCACGCCGCTGTATGGCGCGATCCCGCTGATCCTGGCCGTGATGATCCTGGATTTCTTTCCCGAGAACCTGGGGATCCTGCTCTTCCTGATGGTCAAGCTGGGCATCGAGGGCGTGTGCGTCGCCATCCTCACCTATGAGGGTGAGGAGCGCGCGCGGACCGGCGGGGCGGGGTCCCGCCCGCGGCGGGCGGCGCGGAAGGCCTGACCGGCTGCGGGGAACGCGGAACGGTTAGGCATTCCGCGGCAGCCTGACAGAAAGAGATGAGTGGGGGTCCGGGGAAGAGAATTCCTTCTCTCCCCCGGAGTCACGCGCGGGGCGGAATCAGCCCCAGGGACCGCGCTTGCGCGAGGTGCGGGCGTAGCCGCCGCCGGAGGGCGTGGACCAGGGGCCGGGGCGGCCGGAGGGGATGCCGGTGGGCATGGCGTGGGCCGCGCCGGCGAGTTCCATGAGGGCGGCGACGCGGTTCTCGGTGCTGGGGTGGGTGGAGAAGAGGTTGTCCATCCCGCGGCCGGAGAGCGGGTTCACGATGAACATGTGGGCGGTGGCGGGGTTGGCCTCGGCGGCGTGGTTGGGGATCTCGTGACGGGCGCCTTCGAGGCGGAGAAGGGCGTTGGCGAGGGATTCGGGGCGGCCGGCGATCGCGGCGCCGAGGCGGTCGGCCTCGTACTCGCGGGCGCGGCTGATCGCCATCTGGACGAGCATGGCGGCGAGCGGCGCGAAGATGAGGAGCAGGAGGGAGCCGATCGGGCCGAGGGGGGAGTTGCGGTCCCGCCCGCCGAAGAGGCCGCCGAACTGGGCGATCATGCCGATGGCGCCGGCCAGCGTCGCGGTGACGGTCATGACGAGGGTGTCGCGGTTGCGGATGTGGGCGAGCTCGTGGGCGATGACGCCGGCGACCTCGTCTTCCGGCATCAGGTCGAGCAGGCCGGCGGTGACGGCGACGGCGGCGCGGTCCGGGGAGCGGCCGGTGGCGAAGGCGTTCGGCTGGCCCTCGTTGATGACGTAGAGGGCGGGCATGGGGAGGCCGGCGCGCTGCGCGAGGGCGGCGACCATGGCGTGCAGGCGGGGGTGGTCATCGGGGCCGATGGGCTGGGCGCCGTGCATGCGCAGAACGGCGGAGTCGGAGTTCCACCAAGCGAAAAGGTTCATGCCGGCGGCGAAGAGGAAGGCGATCACCATCCCTTCCCGGCCGCCGATGACGGCGCCGATGGCGACGAAGAGCCCGGTGAGGGCCGCCATCAGCAGGGCGGTGCGCGCGTATCCGGCCATGACTCCTCCTCTCCTGGCCCTTGGCACCCTAGATGGGCCGCATGAGCGAGACACAGGATAGCAAGACCCCGCCGGTTGCGCCGGTTTCTCCGGAGGACCCCCGGAAGGGGGCGGCGGGAGAGGCGGTGGCGCCCCCCGCCCCGCCGCTGCCGCCGGAGATCGGCGGGCCGAAGGGGCCAGAGCCGACCCGCTACGGCGACTGGGAGCGGAAGGGGCGGGTGAGCGACTTCTAGGGCGGTCGCCGGCCCGGTGTGCCCACCGGGCCGGGCCGTTTCCGCCGGACCGGAGCGCGCGGGGCGGTCGGCCCCCCACGCTCAGCCCGCCGTGTTCAGCCCGCCACGAAGGCGAGGAGCTCGGCGTTCAGGACGTCGGCGTTCACGGTCAGCATGCCGTGGCCGTATCCCGGGAAGGTCTTCAGCCGGGCGTTGCGGAGCAGCTTGATGGAGAGCCGCGCGCTGTCGTCGATGGGGACGATCTGGTCGTCCTCTCCGTGCAGGACGAGGGTCCGGACGCCGATGGCCTTCAGGTCCTCGGTCTGGTCGGTCTCCGAGAAGGCCTTGATGCCGTCGTAATGGGCCTTGGCGCTGCCCATCATGCCCTGGCGCCACCAGTTCCAGATCACGCCCTGGTCGGCCTTCGCGCCCGGGCGGTTGTAGCCGTAGAAGGGGCCGGTCGGGACATCGACGAAGAACTGCGCGCGGTTGTCGGCGAGGGCCTTGCGGAATCCGTCGAAGACCTCGATCGGCAGGCCGCCGGGGTTGGCGGCGGTCTTCACCATCAGGGGCGGCACGGCGCTGACGAGCACGGCCTTGGCGACGCGCCCCTGCGGCTCCCCGAATTTGGCGACGTAGCGGGCGACCTCCCCGCCGCCGGTGGAGTGGCCGATGTGGACGGCGTTCCGGAGATCGAGGTGCTGCACCACGGCGGAGGCGTCCGCGGCGTAGTGGTCCATCGTGTGGCCGTCCCAGACCTGGGCGGAGCGGCCGTGGCCGCGGCGGTCATGCGCGATCACGCGGTAGCCCTTCGCGAGGAAGAAGAGCATCTGCGCGTCCCAGTCGTCCGCGGAGAGCGGCCAGCCGTGATGGAAGACGATCGGCTGGGCGTCCTTCGGACCCCAGTCCTTGTAGAAGATGTCGACGCCATCGGATGTCGTGACGAACGGCATGAAGAAATCCCTCTGTCCTGTTCCGGCCGTGCTGGCTTGCGCGGGTGTGGTGAGTCCCGGCCGCTTCCCCGCATCCTCGCTTCTCGGCGATGCAACGACTTCACGGCGTTTGCGCGGGTCTGACAAGGCGGGGGCGCGGGCGGCGCTGTCATGGCCGCGTCGTCCTCCGCCGGCGCGTGCTTGGCGTCCCCGCGGTTCGGGGCAATCCTGCGCGGCTGGATGACGCGCCGCAGGGCATGGAGGCCGATTTGAATCCTGATGGGACGCGGCTTCGCCGATCGGGAGTCGATGGTGGCGGCCGGGCGAGGATCGTCGTCCCGCGCCGTGCCGCGAGGGCGGGGCGGTGATGCCTGGCCCGGAAGACGGGGCGGAGCCGGGGCGCGTTCCCGCGCGTTTCGCCGGGCGCGTCGGGCTCGTCACCGGGGCGGCCTCGGGGCTCGGGCGCGACGTGGCGCGGGCGCTGGCGCGGGAGGGTGCGCGACTCGTCCTGATGGATCGCGACGCGGTGGCGCTGCAGGACGTGGCGGCGGAATGCGATGCCGTCGCGGTGGCGGGCGATGTGTCGTCGGCCGCCGACATGGGGCGCGCGGGGGCGGCGCTGGACGCGCTCGGGCCGGTGCGGCTGCTGGTGACGGCGGCGGGGATGCTCGGCCCCACCGTTCCGCTGCCCGCGGTGGCGGAGGCGGACTGGGACCGGCTCTTCTCGGTGAACGTGAAGGGAACCTGGCTGGCGCTGAAGGAGGCGCTGCCGCGGATGGCCGGGGGCGGCGCGGTGGTCACGGTGGCCTCCGGCGCCGGGCTGGTGGGGAATGCGGTGTTCCCCGCCTATTCCGCCAGCAAGGGCGCGGTGGTGCTGATGACGCGCAGCGTGGCGGCCGGGCACGCCGCGCAGGGCATCCGGGCCAATGCGGTCTGCCCCGGGCAGATCGAGACGCCGATGCTGCGGAGCGTCTTCGAGGGGCTGGGGGCGGAGGCGGCCTCGGTGGAGGCGATGTTCAAGGCGCGCAACCCGTCCGGCCGCTTCGGCACGCCGGCGGAGGTGACGGGCGCGGTGCTGTTCCTGCTGAGCGACGAGGCCTCCTACATCAACGGCACGGCGCTGCCGATCGACGGGGGCCGGCTTGCCTGAGGCGGGGCGGCTGGCCGGACGCCGGGCGGTGGTGACGGGCGCGGCGCGGGGCATCGGCGCCGCGGCGGCGCGCCGGCTGGCGGCGGAGGGTGCCACGGTGCTGCTGGCCGATCGCGATCCCGCCGTGGCGGACGCCGCGGCGGCGATCGGGGCGTCGTTCCTCCTGCTCGATGTGGCGGCGCCGGAGGCCGGGGCGCGGCTGGCGGAGGCCGCGCTGGGGCGGTTGGGCGGGGTGGACGTGCTGGTCAACAACGCGGGGATCGGCGGGTCCCGGCCGCTGGCGGAGTCCGATGACGCGCTGCTGTCGCGGATCCTGGACGTGAATCTCGGCGCGGTGCTGCGCGTGACGCGGGCGGTGTTGCCGCACCTGCCGCGGCCGGGCGGGAGCATCGTCAGCACGGCCTCGGTCTTCGGGATCGCCGGGCATCCCGGCACGATCGCGTATGCGGTGGCGAAGGCGGGGGTGGCGCAGTTCACGCGGACGCTGGCGGCGGAGGTGGGGCCTGCCGGCATCCGCGTGAACGCGGTGGCGCCCGGGGTGATCGAGACGGCGATGACGGAGGCCGCGCTGCGGGACCCCTGGTACCGCCGCACGGTGCTGGAGCCCACGCCGCTGCGCCGGGCGGGGCAGCCGGAGGAGGTGGCGGCGGTGATCGCCTTCCTGGCGTCCGAGGAGGCGTCCTTCGTGACGGGGCAGGTGATCGCCGTGGATGGCGGGTGGCTGGCGGCGCGCCATCCGCCGCGCGAGGATGGGTAGGCAGGAGTCCCTGATGATCGACATGAGCGTGCGCTGGCCCGGCGGGGCGCGGGTGGCCGTGGCGCTGACCTTCGACTTCGACGCGGAGACGCTGTGGCTGTCCCGCGATCCCTCCAATGCGCGGCGGCCGGGGACGCTGAGCCAGGGGGCCTATGGCGCGAAGGTCGCGGTGCCCATGATCCTGCGGACGCTGAAGGAGGCCGGGGTGAAGGCGACCTTCTTCATCCCCGGCTGGACCGTGGAGCACCATGCCGACCGGGCGGAGATGATTCTCCGCGAAGGGCATGAGATCGGCCATCACAGCTACTCCCACGCCTGGCCCGATCCGGATCATCCGGAGAAGGACGTGGAGGAGATGGAGCGCGGATTGGAGGCGCTGAAGCGCGTGCTCGGCGTGGTGCCCAAAGGGTATCGTTCCCCGGCCGGGGAAACGACGGACGAGTTGGTGCGGCTGCTCGACCGGCACGGCTTCGCGTATGACAGCTCCATGATGGGGGACGTGAATCCCTATCGCCTGCCGCATCCCGATGGCGGGCGGCAGCTGGTGGAGCTGCCCTATCACTGGAGCCTGGACGACGCGCCCTACATGCTCTTCTCGGTGAAGACGCCGCGGCCGATCATGACGAACAGCCATATCCGCGAGGTCTGGCAGGAGGAGTTCCGCGAGATCCATCGCTGGGGCGGCTTCTACCACCTGGTGATGCATCCGCAGCTCAGTGGCCGGCCTAGCCGGATCGCGCTGCTGCGGGAGATGATCGCGTTCATCCGCGGTTATGAGGGCGTGTGGTTCGCGACCTGCGCCGAGGTCGCCGCCGCCTGGGCCGCCCAGGAAACGCGTTGAGGCAGACGGACCGGAGGAGAGAGCGATGCAGGTGACGCGGAGAGGGGCGCTCGCGGGCGCCGGCGTGGCGATCCTGGCGGGGCGGGCGCGCGCGCAGGCGGCGCAGCCGCTGCGCTTCGTGGTGAATGTCGGGCTGCAGAACCTCGACCCGATCTCCTCCCCGTCCTTCGTGACGCGGAACTTCGCCTATCTCGTCTTCGACACGCTCGTCGCGCTGGACAGCGCGGGCGAGTACCGGCCGCAGATGCTGGAGGGCTGGGAGATCAGCCCGGACCGGCTGACCTGGACCTTCCGGCTGCGGCCGGGGCTGGAGTTCCACGACGGGACGAAGGTGACGGCGGAGGACGCGGTCGCCTCCATCAAGCGGTGGGGCGGGCGCGATTCCATCGGGCGGCGGCTGATGGCCGCGGCGTCCGACCTGTCCGCCAGCGACGAGCGCGTCTTCGTGCTGAAACTGTCGCGGCCCTTCGGCGGCGTGCTGGAGGCGCTGGGCAAGCCGAGCGTGCACGTGCCCTTCATCATGCCCGCGCGCATCGCCAACAGCACGCCGCCCGCGCAGCAGGTGCGGGAGATCATGGGCTCCGGCCCCTTCATCTTCGAGCGGGAGGGCTGGGTGCCCGGGGAGCGCGCGACCTTCCGCCGCAACCCGCGCTACGTCCCGCGGCAGGAGGCGGCGGACGGGCTGGCGGGCGGCAAGATCGCGAAGGTGGACCGGGTCGAGATGACGACCATGTCCGATCCCGGCCTGCGCGTCGCGGCGCTGCAGACCGGCGAGGTGGACTACCTGGAATACGCGCCCGTGGACTACCTGCCGCGGCTGCGGGGCAACCGCGCCATGACGATCGCCCGCGCGGGCGGGCAGGCGGAGCTGATGTATGCCGCCAGCCTCAACCACCTCCTGCCGCCGTTCAACAACGTGCTGGTGCGGCGCGCGGTGCAGCAGGTGCTGGACCGGGAGGAGATCCTGACGGCGGTCGGCTTCGGACCGGGGCTGGGGCAGCCGGACTGCACGTCCCTGTTCATGTGCGGGGCGGCGTATAGCAGCACGCAGGGATCGGACCTCATCGCGCGGCCCAGCCTGGAGCGGGCGCAGGCGCTGCTGCGGGAGGCCGGCTATAACCGGGAGCGGGTGGTGCTGCTGCACCCCGTGGACAGCCCGCTGCTGAACCCCTTCGGCCAGGTGCTGATCGACCGGATGCGGCGGGCCGGGTTCAACCTGGACGTCCAGGCCGGGGACTGGGCGACGCACGCGCAGCGCTGGGTGCAGCGGCAGCCGCTGGACCAGGGCGGGTGGAACATCGTGCCGGTCGTCTACACCGGCTTCGACCTGGCGAACCCGCTGTCCAACATGGGGGTGGGATTCAACTGCACGGACAACCAGCCCTGGGGCTATTGCGACGCGCCGCTGACGCCGGCCATCGAGGCCTTCGAGGCGGAGAGCGACCCGGCGAAGCGGCGGGAGCTGGCAGGACAATTGCAGAAGCTGGCCTTCGAGGCCGCGACCTTCCCGATCGCCGGGCAGTTCCGCAGCCCGGCGGTCTGGCGGTCGGAGCTGCGGGGCGTGATCGACTTCGGCTTCCCGGTGATCTGGAACATCGAGAAGCCGGCGCGATAGGGCGACCCGCGCGCGGCCGCCGATCGAGACCTGGAGGAACCGGATGCCCCTCATCTCCAACACGCACGGCAAGGGTCGCGTTCGAACCCTGCGCATCGCCAAGCACCCGGACGGCACCCAGTCCGTCCGGGAGCTGAACTGCCATGTCATGCTGGAGGGCGACTTCGGCCGCTCCTTCTCCGCGGCAGATAATTCACGGACGCTTTCCACCGACACGATGAAGAACCTGATCAACATCGTGGCGAAGGAGCACCCGGATACCCCGAACGAGCCGTTTCTCCAGGCCGTCTGCCGGCGCTTCCTCGAACGCTATGAGACGATCGGGACGGTCAGCATCACCGCCCATGAGACGCGCTGGACCCGGATGGTGGTGAACGGGGCTCCGGCCGCCCACGCGTTCACGCTGGACGGCAATGGCCGGCCCGTGGCGAAGGTGACCGCCACCCGCGCGGGCATGGACACCGAGTCCGGCGTTGCCGGCCTCACCTTCCTGAAGTCCACTGCCTCGGGCTGGGCCAATTTCTGGCAGGACAGCTACACCACCATCCCGCCCACCGATGACCGGATCGCCGCCACCGCCCTGGATGCGCGCTGGACCTGGACCGGCGCGCCGGCCGATTACGAGGCCGCCAACGCCACCATCCTGCAGACCATGCTCGGGGTTTTCGCGGAGACCTACAGCCATTCCATGCAGGACAGCCTTTACCGCATGGCGGAGGCCGCGCTGGCGAAGGTGACCGAGATCGGGCAGGTCTCCCTGGCCGCGCCGAACAAGCACTATCTTCTCGTCAACCTCGCGCCCTTCGGACTGACGAACGAGAACGAGGTCTTCCTTCCCACCGATGAGCCGCACGGCCAGATCGAGTGCGTGGTGGGGCGGGCCGCGCCTCCCTGAAGGTGTGCAGGCGGCTGGCAGGTCGTGCCCTTGCACAGTGGAGCTGTCCGCTGCGGCAGGCCTGCAGGTCGTGGCAGCCGGCTGGAGAGAGCGGGCGCCGCGTCGCGGGCGGGACCTCCCGGATCGGGTGCGGCTGCGGCATGATGGCGGCGTTCCTTGTTCGCAGGATGCCGCCATGGACAGGTTTGCCGAGCAGGCCAGCGCCTATATCGAGCTGGTGTACGGGATCGCGCCGCCGAATGACGCCGCGCTGGGCTTTCTCGGCGGGCTGGCGGCGGCGATCGAGCAGACGCGCGCGATCCGGGATCGCCTCCGCTTCGAGGATGAGCCGGCCGGCTTCGAGGCCGCCCTGCGCGACCTGAAGGAGGAGGCGTGACGTCGCCCGACGCGCCGACGCTCGTCGAGGTCGCGGACGCCATCCGCGACCGGCGCGTCAGTTCCATCGCGGTGCTGGAGGCGTGCCTGGCGGCGGTGGACCGGCACGGGCCGGCGATCAACGCCGTCACCTGGATCGACCGGGAAGGGGCGCGGGCGGCCGCGCGGGCCGCGGATGCCCGGTTAGCGGCGGGCGTGCCGGTCGGTCCGCTGCACGGCGTGCCGCTGGCGCACAAGGACATGTACTACCAGGCCGGGCGGCCGGCGACCTGCGGCTCCGCGATCCTGCGGGATCATGTGCCTGATGTCACGGCCACGGTGCTGCGCCGGCTCGAGGCGGCCGGGTCCTTCGCCTTCGCCGGGCTGAACATGGCGGAGTTCGCGCAGAACCCCACGGGGCACAACGCGCATTTCGGGCACACGCGCAATCCGTGGAGCCTCGATCATATTCCCAGCGGGTCCTCCAGCGGACCCGGCGCGGCGGTGGCGGCGGGGCTGACCCCTGCGTCGCTCGGGTCGGACACGGGCGGGTCGGTGCGGCTGCCGGCCTCGGCCTGCGGCGTGACGGGGCTGAAGCCGACCCAGACGCGCGTGAGCCGGGCGGGGGTGATGCCGCTCTCCTTCTCGGCCGACAATGTCGGGCCGCTGGCCCGCACGGCACGGGACTGCGCGCGGGTCCTGCGCGTCATCGCGGGGGTGGACCCCGCCGATCCCACGGCCAGCGCCGAGCCGGTGCCGGATTACGAGGCCGCGCTGGACGGCGACCTGCGCGGGCTGCGCGTGGGCATTCCGACGAACGGCTTCCTGGGGGAGGGGACGCCGGTCGAGGCCGCCGTGCACGCGGCCACTGCGGTGCTGGCGGCGCGGGGCGCGCGCCTCGTGCCCATCGTGCTGCCCTATGCGGCGGCGGCGACGGCGTACCTGATCGTCATCATGCGGTCCGAGGGCGCCGCGGTGCACGAGCGCTGGATGCGGACCCGTGCGGAGGAGTACGGCCCTTCCCTGAGCGGGAAGATCTATTGCGGCTATGCCATCCCGGCGCCGCTCTACGTCGAGGCGCTGCGCGCGCGCGGGCCGATCCTCCGCGCCTTCGCGGCGGAGGTGTTCGGCGCGGTGGACGTCATCGCCATGCCCACCATCCCCGCGCCCCTGCCGACCCTGGCGGAGACCGATGTGGATGCGGGGCACCCGGGCATGCCCGCCGTGACCGAGGCGCTGGGCGTGAACACCCGGCTCTTCAACTATCTCGGCCTGCCCGCGGTCAGCATGCCCATCGGGTTCGATCCGAACGGGCTGCCGATCGGGCTGCAGATCGCGGGACGGCCCTTCGCGGAGGGGCGGGTGCTGAAGGTGGCGGATGCCTATCAGCGGGACACGGACTGGCATGCGCGGCGGCCGTCCCTGGGGAAGGCGCCGCCTTCCCCAGACCCCATCCGCCAGGGGGCGAACGCGCTTCCTGGACCCGCGTCGACTTAACCGCGGGGTCCGGGGGCGCGTTCGCCCCCCGGTGGAGGGTCCGGGAGGCCAAGCCTCCCGGTGCCGGCTCTCGGATCAGTCCAGCCGCGCGAGCCAGCCTTCGGTGTCCGGCGTGGCGGCGGGATGGGCGTCCACGACCCAGGGGTCGTGCCCGGGAATGACGAGGTCCGGGCTGTCGGAGAGCGCGAGCGCGCGGTCCATCGCGTCGAGCGCGTCGCCGACGTGGAAAAGGGCGGGGAAGGGGACGCGGCGCGCGAGGTTCTGGCGGTGCGCGACGGCATCGGTGGCCAGCACCATCCAGCCGCGCCGAGTCCGCGCCCGCACGATCTGCAGCCCGTCCGTGTGCCCGCCGACATGGTGGAGCGTGAGTCCGTCCGCGATCTGCGCGTCACCGTCATGCAGCGCCAGCCGGCCGGCGTGCAGCAGGGCGCTCATCGCGGCGATGTCGCCGGCCTCGTAGCCCGCGCGCAGCACGGCATGGCGCATGGCCGGCCCGTTCACATAGGCCAGCTCCCGCCGCTGCAGGTGGAAGGTGGCGTTCGCGAAAAGGCCGGTGCCGCCGGCATGGTCCCAGTGCAGGTGCGTCTGGATGACGGTCCGCACGGCGGCGGGCGGGGTGCCGAGGGCGGCGAGCGCATCCTCCATCCCGCGGAACTCCGCCTTTCCGTAGCGGGCGGTGCGGGACGCGTCCGCGGCGGTGTCCATGGCGATCACACCGTCCGGCCCGCGGAGCAGGAAGGCGTGGTAGGCGATCGGCATCGGCGCGTCGTCGCCCCCGCCGCCGAGGAACCATTGGGAGGCGCGGCGCCCGCGGTCCATCGCCCAGCGCAGCGCATAGATCTCCCAGGTCATGGCGCCCCACCCATGAGCGACAGGCCGCCGTCCACGGCGAGGGTGGTGCCGGTCACGTAGCCCGCAAGGTCGGAGCAGAGAAAAAGGATCGCGCCCGCCACGTCCTGCGGCGTGCCGGTGCGGCCGGCGGGGATGAGGGCCAGCTTGCGCGCGCGCCAGTCGGGATCGGATTCGCGCGCGGCGCGGTTGAACTCGGTCTCGATCGTGCCGGGTGCCACGGCGTTCACCGTGATCCCGCGCGTGGCCAGCTCCAGCGCGAGCTGGCGCGTGAGGCCGCCGATCCCGGCTTTCGCGCTGCCATAGGCCACGAGGCCGGGATTGGGCATCCACTGGTTGACCGAGGACGTGAGGACGATCCGCCCGCCGCGCTGCATCAGCGCCGCCGCCTCCCGCGCCAGGACGAAGTTCGCGACGAGGTTCACCTGGTGCACGCGCGCGAACTCGGCCGCGCTCGTGTCCGCCAGAGGCTTGCGCAGGAGGATTCCGGCGTTGCCGACGAGGATGTCGAGGCCGCCCAGCGCTTCCGCCGCGCGGTGGGGCAGGCGGGCGGCCGCCTCCTCGTCGGAGAGGTCGGCCTGGAGGGCGGGGCCGCCCGTCTCGGCCGCGAGCGCGGCGGCGGCCGCCGCCTCGTCCCGGTGGTGCACGGCGACCCGGGCGCCGGCCTGCGCGAGGAGAAGGGCGACGGCGCGGCCGATCCCCGCGGTGGCGGCGCCGGTCACGAGCGCGCGCCGGCCGGCGAGGGAGAGGGAAATGCTCATGCGTGTCCTAGCGCGCGGGATGCGTCCGGGTCGCCCGCCCGGTCACGGGAGGGCTGAGTGGTGTGGCGTCGCTCCGCATGGGCAGGGGCTCCGGGAAGGGGGGCCATCGAGGCGGACTCGCCAGGGGGTGTCAACGCGCGGGGCGTCGCCGCGCTACCGCAGCGCTTCCAGCACCGATCGGATGATCCGACCCATCGCGAACTTGTCCACGGTGCGGAAGGGCTCCGTCTCGGTCTGCGCCCGGTGCACGACGATGAGGCCGAGGCTCGGCACCACGAGTAGCAGGTGGCCACCCCAGCCGCGCGCGGAGTGGGCATCCTCCGGCAGGATCACGCCGGGCAGGTGCACGCCGCCCCGGCACACCCACCACATGTATCCATAGGCCCCGTCCTGCCCGGCATCCGAGATCGGCTGCACCGAGCAGCGCACCCAGTGCGCCGGCACGATCTGCCGTCCCTCCCAGCGGCCCTCCGCCATCCAGAGCTGGCCGAACCGCGCGAGGTCGCGGGACGAGAGCCGGATGGGATAGGCGGGATGCCGACTCTCGGCGGCGTGGATGTGAGTCGCGTCCTCCGGGACGAAGTCCTCCATCCCGAGCGGGCCGGCCAGGAGCGCGGCGAAGGCGTCCGGCACGGAGCGACCGGCGGCGCGCTCGTAGATCGTGCCGAGCGCGTTGAAGTCCCAGTTGTTGTAGGTCCACCAGGTGCCCGGCGCATGGGCGTGGCGCGGCGGCTTGATGAGCTTCATCCGCGCGCTCTCGTAGCCCGCCGGATGCATGATGCCGGAGCGTGCGGTGAGCAGGTCGTAGACCGTGGCATCCCGCTCCACCGGCGACAGGCCCTCGTGGTCGTCAATCCCGAGCGCCTCCAGCGTCGCGCCGAGGTCGAGTTGGCCCTTCTCCACCGCGATCCCGATCAGGGCGGCGAGGATGGACTTGCGGATGGACCGGACATTCGCTCGCCACGCCGGGTCGCCCAGCGTCGCCGCGACGCGCCCGTGATGGAGGATGAGCAGCGCCTTGGTACCAAGGCCGCGTGCCAGTTCCAACGCGGGGGCGAAGCCTGCCTCCGCAGAGAGGGGGAAAGCGGATGGTGTGGCGCCTGACATGCCGCAGCATCCCACCGCCCCGGAGCGGCAGCCAGACCGCGGTCAGCGGATGCGCAGGCCCCCGTTCCCAGCCGCGCCCACAGATCGCGGGGTCCGGGGGCCACGCCCGGCCCCCGGCGGAGGGTTCGGGAGGCGGAGCCTCCCGGCGACGCTCGCCGTGACAGCTTCCCCCCCCGCGGCCCTAGACCGGCGCACGTTACCGTCGTGACAGAACGCCTTTACCCCGCCTTAATCCCGACTGCCCGTTGCCCCCATCGGGTCGTTCTCTCCGCATGTGACGCCCTCTCCCCCCGGGCCGTCACAGAGGAGGCCACCATGCGAGACACCCTCGCGACCGATCTGCGTTCCTGGGGCCGCAAGGCCCTTCTCGTCGGCGCCCTGATCGCCGCCCCCGCCCTGGCGCCCGCGCCGGCGGATGCCGCACCCGTGCACGGGCTGCGGGCCGAGGCGCCGCGGGCGGATGTCCAGACCGTGCAGTACGGCGGCTATTACGGCCGTCCGCACTACCGCCACTGGCACCGCCCGCCGCCGCCCTACTACCGCCACTACTATGGCCGGCCCGCCTGGTACCGCGGCTATCCGCCGCCGCGCCCTTATTACCGTCCGTACTACCGCCCCTACGGCTATTATCGCTGAGCGGTGATCGCCGGACGTCCTGCCGACCCGGAGCGCCGCCCTGCGCGGCGGTCCACCGGCGAAGGCGGACGGCATGACCCGTGCCGGGGCCGTGCGAGCGACGGACGCGGCGCGAGAGGGCCGGAGGTGGTGAAGCGGCGTCCCGGCGAGATTCCGCCGGGACGCCCGCGCGCTAGAGCCGGCGCGTGCCCCAGAAGGCGTAGATCTCCGAGAGCGGCTCGCTCATGCTCCGGCGGTAGGCCGTGCTGGAGAGATACTGGCCGGAAGGCAGGTAGGGCGCCTCCTGCATCACGATCCGCTGGATGTCCTCCGCGATCGTTTTCTGCGCGGCGAGGTCCGGCGCATCGAACCAGGCGGTCCGGGCCGCTTCCAGCGCCGGGACGTTGGGCCAGCCGAACCAGGCGCCTTCCCCGTTCGCGCGCAGGAAGGTCATGACGCCCGGGTTGATCCCGTCCAACCCGTTCCAGGTGGTGTGGAAGAAGCTCCAGCCGCCGCGTTCCACCGGGTCCTTGCTCGACCGCCGCTGCACCACCGTGCCCCAGTCGGAGACGCGGTAGTCCACGTTCATCCCCAGGCGACGGAACAGGTCGTGCCCGACCTCGGCGAGGGCCGCCAGCGCGGACTGGTCGGTCGGCGCCAGCATCACGACGGGCTCGCCGTTGTAGCCGGCCTCCCGCAGCTCGCGCCGGGAGCGCTCGATGTCGCGGGGGCCGGTGATCGCCTCGATGCCCGCCGTGTTCGCGAGCGGCGAGCCCGGCGTGAAGACGCCCATGTCCGCGCGCCAGTTCGACGGATCGGCGCCGGCCACCGCGGTCATGAAATCCGCCTGCGACATGGCGCGCAGCACGGCCCGCCGCACCGCTGGCTTGTCGAAGGGCGGCTGCAGGCAGTTGAACACGCCGGTGCCGAAGATACCGAGGGAGCTGGCGCGCTTGATCACCACGTCGCGCGAGCGCTGCATCGCCGGCAGGATGTCGTTGGTGGGGTTCTCCCACCAGTCCACCTCCCCGTTGCGCATGGCGGCGGCGGCCGTGGCGGGGTCGGGCATGATCACCCATTCCACGCGCTCGAAGCCCGCGATCTTCGGGCCGGCCGCCCAGCTCGGCGCGCCGCCCTCCCGCGGGCGGTAGGCGGCGTTGCGCTCATAGACCACGCGCGAGCCGACCACGCGCTCCCCGGCGACGTATTTGAAGGGGCCGGAGCCGATCGTCTCCCGGATCTGTGCCGTCCCTTCGGCGGAGGCGATGCGCTCGGGCATGATGAAGAGCGCGGGCGGCCCGATCTTCGCCAGCGCGTCCAGCATCGGCCCGAAGGGGCGGTTCAGGCGGATGGTGAAGCTGCGGTCGTCGGGCGCCGTCATCTCGGCCACGCGGGCAAGCAGCACCTGCCCCAGCCCGTCGCGGCTGGCCCAGCGCCGGATGGAGGCGACGCAGTCCCGGCCGCGCACCGGCTCCCCATCGTGGAAGAGCAGGCCTTCGCGCAGCCGGAAGCGCCAGGTCAGCCCGTCATCCGAGGTCTGCCATGCCTCGACCATCTGCGGCTGCGGACGGAGGTCCGCGTCCAGTCCGAAGAGCTGGTCGTAGATCGCCAGGGCGTGGTGCCGCGTGACATAGGCGGTGGTGAAGACCGGATCGAGCACGGTCAGGTCGGTCTGCGGGACGTAGCGCAGCGTCCGGGCATCCGCCCCCTGGGCAAGGGCGGGCCGGTGGAGCGCGGCGGGCGCGAGCGCGGCCGCCCCCGCGCCGGCCAGGATATGGCGTCGCAGCATGGTTGGGAGTTTCCCTCTCGGTTCGGTCCGTGGCCGGCGTGCTTGCCGGCAGAGAAGCAGCCGCCGTGCCGCCCCGTCCAGGCCCGACGCTTCCGCCACGCCCTGCCGGTCGGAACCGCCCCCTCGACAAGGCCGTGCGCCACCCCTCAAATCCGTGCCGGCTTCACAACAGGAATAATCGGGGATGCAAACGACCCTTGCCCGCCGCACGGCGGGCCTGCTCGGCATGGGATTCCTGGCCGCCGGCCTCGTCCTGTCGCCGCCGGCCGCCATGCCGGCGGCGGCCACCACCTTCACCTGGGCCACGGCGAACGACATCCTCGGCCTGGACCCGCACGCCAACAACCACGGCGTGACGAACACGATGAAGTCGAACATCTACGAGCCGCTGGTGCGTCGCGAGCCCGACGGCTCGCTCGCGCCCGCCCTGGCGGAGCGGTGGGAGACGCCGAGCCCGACGACCTGGCGCTTCCACCTGCGCCGCAATGTCCGCTTCCACGGCGGCGAGCCCTTCACCGCCGCCGATGTCGTGATGTCCGCGGAGCGCGTGCGGCAGAACGACATGGCCTACACGCTGCAATCCGTCACGGCCGTGCGCGCGGTGGACGACCACACGGTGGAGATGGAGACGCGCGGTCCCAACCCCGTGCTGCTGCAGGACCTGACGCTGTTCTTCATCATGTCCAAGTCCTGGGTGGAGGCGAACAACGCGATGGGCGTGGCCCGTGCGGGGCAGCCCGGCGCCACCACCACCTTCGTCCAGCTCAACACCAACGGCACCGGTCCCTTCCGCATGGTCGAGCGGCTGGCGGACGAGCGCACGGTCCTGGTTCCCAACCCGAACTGGTGGGACCGGGCGGAGCACGGCATCACCCGCGCGGTCTTCCGCCCCGTCGCCTCCGCGCCCACGCGCGTCGCCGCGATCCTGTCGCGGGAGGTGGACGTGATGTACCACGTGCCGTTGCAGGACATCCCGCGGATCCAGGGCGCGCAGGGCGTGCGGCTGGTGCAGGGGCCGACGGCGCGGTCCATCTACCTCGCCATGGATGTGACGCGTCCCGACAGCCTCGACAGCCCCGGCCAGCCCAACCCCATGCGCGACCCGCGCGTGCGCCGCGCCATGTACCAGGCGATCGACATGGACACGATCCGCCGCGTGGTGCTGCGCAACTCCACGGTCGCCGCCGGCCTGCCCATCGGCTCCGCGATCGGGGGATTCGACGCCACGCTGAACGAGCGCCTGCCCTTCGACCCCGAGGCGTCCCGCCGCCTGCTGGCCGAGGCCGGGGCGCCCAACTTCCGCGTTACCCTCGGCTGCCCCAACAACCGCTACGTGAATGACGAGGCGATCTGCCAGGCGATCGTGTCCATGCTCCAGCGCGTGGGCATCCAGGCGCGGCTGGACGCGATGCCCTTCGGCCGCTTCCTGCAGCGCGGGGCGAACAACGAGTTCCAGTTCTGGATGCTCGGCTGGACGCCCGGCAACTTCGACATCACCAACCCCGCGCGGGAGCTGCTGGGGGAGGGGTCCTTCAACTGGGGCAAGTTCAACGACCCGCAGATGAACGACCTGGCCGCCCGCATCGGCACCACCCCGATCGGGGAGGAGCGGCAGGCCCTGGCGCGGCAGTACTGGACGCGCTTCCGGGAGCTCCTGCCCATCATCCCCCTGCACCAGGAGCCGCAGATCTTCGCCGTGCGCGACACGGTGGAGGGCTTCACCCTGCGGATGAACGAGGACCTGGAGCTGCGGGTGATCCGGATGCGGCGGTAGAAGCAAGGCTGGGGGAAGGTATTCCCCCAGACCCCCATCTATTTCTTCAAGGCTGCCGCGGGCCACTGGCCGATGGCTCGCGGCAGCCCGACAAAAATAGATGGGGGGTCCGGGGGGAATACTTTCCCCCCGGCCTTGTTGACGCGATATTCCCCGCCCAGAAGCGGGAGGACCAGACATGGCCGATGACACCCTGATCGCCGTGAAGCCCGAGATTGCCGCGGGCAGCCATGCCGATGCGGCCCGGCGGGAGGCGATGGTGGCCGAGGCCGCGCGCGACCCCCAGACCTTCTGGAAGCGCGAGATGAACCGCATCGCCTGGATGCACGCGCCCACGAAGATCAAGAACACCAGCTTCACGGGCGACGTGCAGATCAAGTGGTTCGAGGACGGGGTGCTGAACATCAGCCAGTCCTGCCTGGACCGCCATGTGGAGGGCGGGCGCGGCGACCAGATCGCCATCATCTGGGAGGGCGACGACCCGAACAGCCAGGCCCACGTCACCTACCGTCAGCTGCTGGAGCGCGTCTGCCGCCTGTCCAACGCGCTGAAGAAGCTCGGCGTGCAGCGCGGGGACCGCGTGACGATCTATCTGCCGATGATCGTGGAGGCGGCGGTCGCGATGCTCGCCTGCGCCCGCGTCGGCGCCATCCACTCCGTCGTCTTCGGCGGCTTCTCCCCGGACAGCCTCGCCAGCCGCATCCAGGACTGCGAGAGCACGCTGCTGATCACGGCGGATGAGGGCCGCCGCGGTGGCCGCTCCGTGCCGCTGAAGGCGAATGCCGACGAGGCGCTGAAGTCCTGCCCCACGATCAAGCACGTGATCGTCGCGAAGAACACAGGCGGCCAGGTCGCCATGCAGGACGGCCGCGACCACGACTGGGACACGCTCTGCAACCCTCTGTCAGCCGAATGCGCGCCGGAGCCGATGGGGGCGGAGGACCCGCTCTTCATCCTCTACACCTCCGGCAGCACGGGCAAGCCGAAGGGCGTGCTGCACACGACCGGCGGCTACGCGGTCTGGGCGGCCTACACGCACCAGCTCGTCTTCGATTACCGTCCCGGCGAGATCTACTGGTGCACGGCCGATGTGGGCTGGGTCACGGGCCACACCTACATCGTCTATGGCCCCCTCGCGAACGGCGCGACGACGCTGATGTTCGAGGGCGTGCCGAACTATCCCACCGTCTCCCGCTTCTGGGAGGTGGTGGACAAGCACAAGGTGAACATCTTCTACACCGCCCCCACCGCCATCCGTGCCCTGATGCGGGACGGCGAGGCGCCGGTGAGGAAGGCGTCCCGCAAGTCGCTCCGCATTCTCGGTTCCGTTGGGGAACCGATCAATCCGGAAGCCTGGCTCTGGTATTACCGCGTCGTCGGCGATGAGCGCTGCCCCATCGTGGACACCTGGTGGCAGACGGAGACGGGCGGCATCCTCATCTCGCCACTTCCCGGCTCCGTGGCCCAGAAGCCCGGCTCCGCCACGCTGCCGCTGCCCGGCGTCTTCCCCGCCATCGTGGACGGGGAGGGCAACATCGTGGACGGCGCGGCCGAGGGGAACCTCGTCATCACCGACTCCTGGCCGGGCCAGATGCGCACGGTGTTCCGCGACCACGAGCGCTTCGTTCAGACCTACTTCTCCACCTTCCCCGGCAAGTACTTCACCGGGGACGGCGCGCGGCGGGACGCGGACGGCTACTACTGGATCACGGGGCGCGTGGACGACGTGCTGAACGTGTCCGGCCACCGCATGGGCACGGCGGAGATCGAGAGCGCGCTCGTCGCCCATCCGAAGGTGGCGGAGGCGGCGGTCGTGGGCATGCCGCACGACATCAAGGGCCAGGGCATCTACGCCTATGTCACCCTCGTGGCGGGGGAGGACCCGACGGACGCACTCCGCAAGGAACTCGTCCAATGGGTCCGCAAGGAGATCGGCCCTATCGCCTCCCCGGACGCGATCCAGTGGGCGCCCGGCCTGCCCAAGACGCGTTCCGGCAAGATCATGCGCCGCATCCTCCGCAAGATCGCCGCGAACGAGACGGAGGGCCTCGGCGACACCTCCACCCTCGCCGACCCGACGGTGGTGCAGGAGCTGATCGAGAACCGCGTGTCCTGAACGTCTGCGCGCCACGCCCGCTGTGGCGGACGTGGCGCGCAGCGCCCAAACGTGCTGCCCTGGCGGCATGCGCACGCCACAAGACCTGCCCCGCACGCCGGGCGACCTTCTCCTTCCCGCCGAGCCCGAAGCCTTCCCGCTGCTCCCGTCCCGCACGGCGCTGATCGTCGTGGACATGCAGAACGCCTATGCCTCGAAGGACGGCTACCTCGACAAGGCCGGCTTCGATCTCTCCGGCGCACAGTCGGTCATCGGGAACGTCACGCGGCTCGTCGCTGCGGCGCGGCTGCTCGGCATCACCCTCGTCTGGTTCCAGAATGGCTGGGACCCGGAGGGGCTGGAGGCGGGCGGACCCGGCTCTCCCAACCACTGGAAGTCCAACGCGCTGCGCCTGATGCGGGAGCGGCCGGAGCTGGCCGGCAGCCTTATCACCAAGGGGGGCTGGGATTACCAGCTCGTCCCGCAGATGCAGCGGGCGGAGGGCGACATCCTCATCCAGAAGCCGCGCTATGGCGGCTTCTCCGGCACGGCGCTGGAACCGATGCTGCGCTCCCGCGGCATCCGCGACCTGCTCTTCTGCGGCGTCGCCACGAATGTCTGCGTGGAGAGCACGCTGCGCGAGGCCTTCCACCGCGAGTTCTGGCCCGTGCTGGTGGAGGATGCCTGCTGGCAGGGCGGCCCGCGCTTCGTGCACGACGCCACCGTCTTCAACGTCCGCAGCTTCCTGGGCTGGGTGACGACGACCGAACGGGTGCTCGCCCTCGCGGCGTGAGGCGCGACGCACGCGACCGTTGCGTTTCTTGACCTAACCTGCCCCTGGCGGGGAGATTGCGGGGCGTTCACGAAAGGACACCGCCGTGCGCCGCCCCCGCGCGATCACCCTCGTCCTGCTCGGCACCGCCGCCGTCGCGCTCGGTGCCTGCGACAGCCGGGAGGCCCGGTGCCGCCGCGCCCGCATGGAGGGCCGCCTGGACGCCGAGCGGATCTGTGCCACCGGCTCCTCCTATTCGAGCTCCGGCGGCCACGGCTCCTCCTGGTTCGGGTGGAGCAGCAGCAGCGGCGGCACGGGCAGCGGCACGGTCGCCGGCAGCAGCAGCCGCGGCGGCTTCGGCAGCACCGCCTCGGCCCACGGCGCCGGCAGCTAGGACCACCCATGCAGCGCCACACCACCGAGCCGCGCCCGGATCGGCGCGAGCGCGCCCGCGCCCTCGGCTTCGCCTTCGCCGACATCGAGGGCGAGCCCTACTGGGACGAGACCGCCTACTACTCCTTCACCGCGGAGGAGGTGGACGTCCTGGAGGCGGCCACCGACGAGATCGAGCGCTTGACGATCGAGGCGGTGGACACCGCCATCCGCCAGGACGCGCGGGAGGCCTTCGGCCTCTCCCCCGGGGCTTGGCGGCTCGCGAAGCAGTCCTGGGAGCGGCAGGAGCGCCACCTCTACGGCCGGCTCGACCTGCGCTGGGACGGCAGCGGCCCGCCGCTGCTGCTGGAGTACAATGCCGACACCCCGACCGCGCTGTTCGAGGCGGGGGTGGTGCAGTGGGAATGGCTCACCTGCACCGACGACACTGCCGACCAGTTCAACTCCATCCACGAGGCGCTGATCGAGTCCTGGGGAAAGATGGGCCTGCCGGGACTGGTTCACTTCGCCTGCGCCCGCGACAGCACCGAGGACCGCGGCACGGTGGACTACCTGCGAGACACGGCCATGCAGGCCGGGCTCCGCGCGGAATTCCTTTACATGGACGAGATCGGCTGGGACGGCACCCGCTTCCGGGACCTGGAGGAGCGGCCGATCTCCGCGCTGTTCAAGCTCTATCCCTGGGAGTGGCTGCTGGCCGAATCCTTCGGGTCCCACATCGCGACGGCCGACACCCGCTGGATCGAGCCGGCCTGGCGCATGATCCCCGCCGGCAAGGGTTTTCTCGCCTGGCTGTGGAAGCTCTTTCCCGGCCACCCGAACCTGCTGCCCGCCTTCCTGGAGCCCGGCCGCACCGGCGGGCGGGAGATCAGCAAGCCCTTCTGGGGCCGGGAGGGCTCGAACCTCGTCGCCCCCGACGGCACGACCACGGACGGTCCCTATGCCGGCAACCCCCGCGTCTGGCAGGCGTGGGCGGAGCTGCCCCGCTTCGACGGCGGCTATCCCGTGCTGGGAAGCTGGATCATCGGCGGCCGCTCTCGCGGCCTCGGAATCCGGGAGGATTCGACCCCGCTGACGCGCGACACCAGCCGCTTCGTCCCGCACCTCTTCCGCCCGGCGACGTGACGCCGGCCCCGCGCCCCTTCACCCAGGAACCCGACGCGTGACCAGCATCGCCAACCTGCCGAACTTCATCATCCACCTCGCGGCCGGCATCGCCCTGCTGGCGGCAGGCGGCTGGATCTACACCCGCATCACCCCGCACGACGAGATGGCGCTCATTCGCGCCAACAACACGGCGGCCGCGATCAAGCTGGCCGGCGCCATTCTCGGCCTCGCGCAGCCGGTCGCCGCCGCCATCCGCGGATCGTCCAACCTGCTGGACGCGATCGTCTGGTCGGTGATCGCCGTCCTGGCGCAGATCGCCGCCTTTTGGGTGGTGCAGTTCATCCTGCCGGACTGGCGCAAGGCGATGGAGGAGCGCGGCGAGACCGCCGGCGCCGTCCTGAAGGCCGCCATCGCGATCGGCGTCGGCATGCTGAACGCGGCCTGCCTGTCGCCCTGATCCGGGCGGGCCTGACACGGCGGAAGCGAGGCCGGGGGAGGGCGGAAACACTGCTTTCGCCCTCCCTGGCCCCCTCCTTCTTTGGCCACGCTGCCGTGGGGCCGTTCTGAACGGTCCCGCTGTGGGCCGACGGGAAGGGAGAGCGGCCAGGCGCATACGTTGGGCAGGGGAGGCTTCCCCCCGGCCGCTTCCGGCGTCAGATGCCCTATGCCCCCCACATCAGACGCCGAGGCGGCCTTCACCCGTCGCCTCGTGGCCCTCTATGGCCTGACCGGCTTCGCCACCTCCCTCGCGGGCCGCAGCCTCGACCCTATCCTGCCGGAGGTCGCGGCCCACTACGCCGCGGCGCTGGAGACGGTGGCCCTTCTCGCCTCGGCCTTCGCGCTGCCCTACGCCTTCATCCAGCCCGTGCTGGGCCCGGTGGGGGACGCGTTGGGCAAGCGGCGGATCATCGCGACCGGCACGGCGCTGACCGGCCTCGCCCTGCTCGCCAGCGCCTTCGCGCCGACGCTCGGCCTGCTCTTCGTGCTGCGCGCCGTGGCGGGCATGACGGCGGGCGGGATCTATCCGCTGATCATCGCGACCTTCGGGGACCGGGTGCCGGTGGCCAGCCGCCAGGTGGCCCTCAGCCGCGTGCTCGCCTGGTCCACGGCGGGGCAGATCGCCGGCGGCGTCGCCTCCGGCCTCGTCGCCGAGATCCTGGACTGGCGGACGATCATCGCGGTCGGCGCGCTGCCGGTGCTCCTGGCGGCCGTCATCCTCTGGCTCGACCTGCGGCGGGAGCCCGACCGGCCGCCGGGCCGGCTGGACGTGGCCGCCGCGATCCGGCGCTACCGCGAGATCCTCTCCATCCCGGCCGCCCGCCACCTCTTCCTCTCGGTCGGGACGGAGGGGGTGGTGATCTACGGCACCTTCCCCTTTGTCGCAGGGCTCGTGGCCGCCTGGGGGCTGGGCGGGGCGGCGCAGGCGGGCATCGCGATCGCCGCCTTCGGGGCGGCCGGCATCGCCTATGGCCTTCTCTCCGGCGGCCTGCTCCGGACGCTCGGCATCATCCGGATGGTCCAACTGGCCGGGGTGCTCGGCGCCGCGGGCTTCGGCCTGATGGCCGCCACGGGCTGGCTGGCTGGGCAGGGGAAGGCCGTGCCCCTGGGGGTCACCCCGATGGTGCTCGGCTTCTTCATCCTCGGGCTGGGCTATTTCATGACCCACAACAGCCTGCAGACCCGCGTGACCGAGGTCTATCCGAAGGCCCGGGGCTCCGCCGTGGCCCTGCACGCCTTCTCCTTCTTCGTCGGGCAGTCGGTGGGGCCGCTGCTGTTCGGCACCCTGCTCGGCGGGCTGGGGGCGGTGGCGGCCTTGGCGCTGCTGGGCGCCGCGATGCTGGTCTTTGGACTCGTTCTGTCTCGTGTTCTCGGGGCGGCCTCGAACGCCCCGTGAACCCCCTCTCCGGCTTTCGACGGGAAATCAGGCACCTCCTCCGAGTCGCGCGAACGAATCGCTGACGTTCTCCCAGGGCAGGAGGACCACCAGCCCTGGTGGTTGGGGCCCTGGAGGGGCACAAGGGTGTTCGCTCCGCGTTCCCGCGCGCGACTCGGCGGACGGGACGGCGGCGTCATCCGGGCCCGGAGGCTGTTGGCCGAGGGCGGCACCGGTTCCGTTCACGCCGCCGCGGCGGTGCACCCGGGCTGCCGTTGCGCGGGGCGTGATGGCAGGCGGCCCCTTCCGGTCAGGGGGCGAGCGCGTCCGCCTCGCGAGCGCCGGATGCCCGATCCGTGGGCCCCGCCGGCCGATGCGCCCGCAGGAAGCTGCGGATGTGCCGCACGGCCAGGGGAATGCGCTCCTTCGGGTCCTTCCAGGGATAGAGGCTCACCTGCGCCTGCGGCGCGAGGAGGGCGCTCTCCATGGCCACGGCGTAGGGGTGCGCCGGCACGTCGTCCGGCAGGATGAGGAGCGGCGTCTGGCAGGCCCGGACGAAGTCGCGGCTGACGGTGAAGACGAAGTCGGGGTTCGCGCGGTACATCCGGGTGAGGAAGGCCTCGACCATCTCCATGGTGATGTCGGGGCGGCGCGCGCAGAGGGCCGGTCCCCAGCCCGCCCGGTTGTTGTCGTAGAACAGGTCGGGCAGCTCCGGGCGGTACCCGCTGGGCTGGGCGAGGACGGCGGCGACGATCCGGTCCGGGGCGCGGCGCAGCAGGTTCCAGATGAGCGGGCCGCCGATGCAGAAGCCGAGCACCAGGAACTCTCGGATGCCCAGGTGGTCCATGAGGGCGAGCTGGTCGTCCGCGAAGGCGTCCCAGGGGCGGTCGACCTCCAGCGGGCCGGAGGACTGGCCGCCGCCGGCGTTGCGCAGGTCCATGGTGATGCAGCGGTACTCGTCCCGGAACGTCTCGACCGCGTTGAAGGGCGCCCTGTCCATCGCGAAGGGCATCGTCGAGTTCAGCCCGCCGCCGGGAATGATCAGCAGGGGAAAGCCGCTTCCTTCCTCCAGGTAATGGATGCGGACCGCGCCCCGCTCATGGAACGGCATGGCCTTCCCCCGTCTTCCGGCCGGGGCCTGGCGCCCCGGCGCGGGGCCGGTGCCGGCCCGCGGGAGCCTGCACCGGACGCGCGCCGGGGGATAGCGCGCCCGGGGTGAGCGCCGCGCCTAGTCCAGACGCGCCCCGGAGGCCCGGACGACGCCGGGCCAGCGCGCCGCTTCCTCACGCACAAGGTTCGCGAAGGCGTCGCGGGAGCCGGCGGCGATGTCGAAGCCCTGGTCGCGAAGGGTGTCGGCCACCTCCGGCCGGGCCAGCAGGGCGCGGGTCTCGGCGTGCAGGCGGTCGAGGATCGGCTCGGGCGTGCCGGAGGGGGCGAGCAGACCCTGCCAGGTCACGACCTCGAAGCCGGGCTTCGCGGCCTCGTGGACGGTGGGGACGTCCGGCAGGGCGGGGCTGCGGGTGGTGCTGGTGACGGCCAGGGCGCGGATGCGGCCCCCGCGAATGTGCTCGATCGCGGCGGGGAGGGTGACGAGGAGGCTGTCCACATGGCCGGCGACGAGGTCCACCACGGCCGGTCCGCCGCCGCGATAGGGGACGTGGGTGGTGGAGAAGCCGAGCTGCTGTCCCAGCAGGACGCCGCCGAGATGGCCGATGCTGCCATTGCCCTGAGAGGCGAGGGTGAGGGTGCCGTTCGCGGCCTTCGCGGCGGCGACGTAGCCCTCCAGGTCCTGGGCGGGCAGGGCGCTCTTCACCACCAGGACCTGCGGAGCGCGGACCACCTCGGCGATCGGGGCGAAGTCGCGGACGGGGTCGTAGGCGAGGCGGGGATAGAGGGCCGGGTTGATCGTCAGCGGGTCGGAGCCGACGAGGATGGTCAGGCCATCCGGCCGGGCGCGGGCCACCAGCTCGAAGGCGATGTTGCTGCCGGCGCCGGTGTGGTTCTCGACCACCACGGGCTGGCCGAGGGGGCCGGTGAGCTGGCGGGCGACGGTGCGGCCGAGGATGTCGAGGGAGCCGCCGGGGGCGACGGGAACGATCACGCGGACGGCGCGGTCCGGCCAGGCGGGGGTGTTGGCGCGGGCGAGGGCGGGAAGGCTGGCAGCGGCCGCGGCGAGGGAGAGGAGGCGGCGGCGCGGGAGGCGGGCGGTCATCTGGGGTCCGGTTTGGTCGGAATGGGAGATGAATTTTCTCCCACTCCGCGCCGGATGGTGCAAACGAAAGGTGATCCTGCTAAGGATGGGGTATTCTGAAGAAGAGATTGGTCCATGACTGGTGCGGCGGAGTTGGACCTCACCGACCGGGAGATCCTGCGGCTGATCCAGCGCGATTCGTCGCTCTCCCTGGCGGCCATCGCGACGGAGGTGGGGCTGACCCCGACCCCCTGCTGGAAGCGCATCCGGCGGATGGAGGCGGCGGGGGTGATCACGGCGCGCGTGGCGCTGCTGGACCCGGCGCGGGTCGGGCTGCCGCTCTCGGTCTTCGTGGCGCTGGAGACGGGGGACCATTCGGCGGGCTGGATCGACGCCTTCGCCCGCACCGTCTCCACCATGCCGGAGGTGGTGGAGTGCTGGCGGATGGGCGGGGACGTGGACTACCTGCTGCGCGTCGTGGTGCAGGACATGCCGGCCTATGACGCCTTCTACCGCCGGCTGACGGGGGCGGTGCCGGGGCTGCGCAACGTCACCTCCCGCTTCGCCATGGAGCGGGTGAAGGCGACGACGGCGCTGCCGATCTGAGACGGCGGCCGCCGGCCGGTTCCGGTCACTCCACCTGGATGCGGGCGGCGCGGATCACCTCGCCCCAGCGGGCGACCTCGGCGCGCATGAACAGGTCATATTCGGCGGCGCCGGAGGAGGAGAGCTCCGCGCCCGCCTGCTCCTCCTGCACGCGGGCCTCCGGCACGGCCTGGGCGGCCTGGATGGCGGCGTTCAGGCGGGCGACGACCGCGGGCGGGGTGCGCGCGGGGGCGGCGAGGCCGTACCAGACCTCGGCGACGAGGTCGGGGAATCCGGCCTCCACCACCGTCGGCACCTCCGGCAGGATGGCGGAGCGGGTGGCGCTGGTGATGGCCAGCGCGCGCAGCCGCCCGGCGCGGATGAAGCCGAGGGAGCTGATGGGGGAATCGAGGCTCATCTGCACCTGGCCGGCGATCAGGTCGGTGATGGCGGGCGCCTGGCCGCGATAGGGGACGTGCACCATGTCCAGCCGCTGCTGGTACTTCAGCAGCTCCTGGCCGATGTGGGTGATCAGGCCGATGCCGCCGCTGGCATAGGTCACGCGGCCCGGATTGGCGCGGACATAGCCCACCAGATCGGCCAGCGTGTTCACGGGCAGGGCGGGGTTCACCACGAAGGTCATGGGCGACGTCGCCCAGGGCGCGACGCCCACGAAGTCCCGCGCCACCGAGTAGCCGGGGCGGGCGTAGAGGGATTCGTTGATCGCGAGGGCGGGGGTGGTGGCGAGCAGGGTGTAGCCGTCGGGCTCCGCCTGGGCCGCGGCCACCGCGCCGATGTTGCCGCCGGCCCCCGTGCGGTTCTCCACCACCACGGGCTGGCGAAGCTGGGCCGAGAGGCCGGCGGCCATGAGGCGCGCCTGCAGGTCGCTGCCGCCACCGGCCGCGAAGGCCACGATGAGGCGGATCGGGCGCTCCGGATACTCGGCGCGGGCGGGCGCGGCGGCGAGCAGGGCCGCCAGGGCGAGGAGGGCGGGGCGCAGCATGGGGGTTCCCTGTTTCCGGCGCGTCGTTCAGGCGTAGGCGATGCCGCAGCCGGGCCCGGGGGGCACGGCGATCACGCCGCCCTCGATCGGCAGGGGCGTGAAGGGGTCGTCCAGGATGTGGTCGTGCTCCGACAGCTCGCAGGCGAAGGGCAGGGTGCGGAGCGAGGCGGCGGCGTGGGCGGAGGCGCCCTGCAGCAGCGCGGGGCCGAAGGCGGCGCCCATGCGGGGGGCGATCTGCCCGGCCTCCAGCAGCCGGGCGGCGGTGACGAAGTTCCGGATGCCGCCGAGCTTCGTGATCTTGAGGTTCACCACGTCGGCCACGCGGCCCTCGATCACGCGGAGCACGTCGGCGACGCTCTCCACCGTCTCGTCGGCCTCGACGGGGACAGGCAGGGTGCGGGTGACGAGGGCGAGGCCGGCCCAGTCGGCGGCGGGCACGGGCTGCTCCACCAGGGCGACGTCGTGCGGCTCGATAGCCTTCCAGGCGGCGATGAAGCCCTTGGCGCTGTAGGACTGGTTCGGGTCGAGGGTGAGGGCGACGTCCGGGCCGATGGCCGCGCGCACCTCGGCCACGCGGCGGGCGTCCAGCGCGGCGTCGCCGGCGAGCTTCAGCTTCAGGGTGGAATAGCCCTTGGCGACGAGGCCGGCGGCGACGGCGGCCATCTCGGCGGGCGCTTTGATCGGGACGATGCGGGATTGCGGGATGCGGTCCCGGAAGGCGCCGCCCATGAGGGCCGAGAGCGGCAGGCCGGCGCGTCGGGCCGTGAGGTCGTGCAGCGCCATGTCGATCGCCGCCTTCACCGAGCGGTTGCCGGCGAGCGAGACCTCCACGAGGTCCATGATGGCGGCGAGGTCCGCGGGGTCGCGCCCCAGGAGCATCGGGCGGAAGAAGGCAAGGCCGGCCTCCGCGCCTTCCCCGTGGGTGGTGATGGCGGGGATGGCGTGGGCGTAGCCGAGGCCGGTGTTCCCGCTCTCGTCGGTCAGGAGGAGGACCCAGCCGCGCAGCTCCGGGACGGTGGCGCGGGCGAACTTCCAGTTCGCGTCCTCCTGCCGCTGGACGCAGGGGCGCAGCTCGGCCGTGACGATGGGCACGCGTTCCTCCATCGCCCGGCCCCCGCCGGACGCTTCATCCGATGGATCATGTAATTGACTTTTTGGCCCGCGCCAATCCGACGGATTGCCGGTCGTGGCGTGGGCGCCGCGTGTTGATGCCCCTGCCCCCCTGCCGCATAAGGTCCGCGTGTCCTCCGCGCCCTCTCGCCCCGTCCGGATCGCCCCGTCCCTGCTGGCCGCCGACTTCACACGGCTGGGGGAGGAGGTGCGCGCGATCGAGGCCGCGGGGGCGGACTGGCTGCACCTCGACATCATGGACGGGCACTTCGTGCCCAACATCTCCTTCGGGCCCTCGGTGGTCAGGGCGTTGCGGCCGAAGTCCCGCATGCCCTTCGACGTGCACCTGATGATCGCGCCGGCCGACCCGTATCTGGCGGCCTTCGCGGAGGCGGGGGCGGACCTGATCTCCCTGCACCCGGAGGCGGGGCCGCACCTGCACCGTTCGCTCCAGACGATCCGGGGCCTGGGCAAGAAGGCCGGGGTGGTGCTGAATCCGGCGACGCCGGTGGAGAGCGTGGCGCATGTTCTCGATCTTCTGGACCTGATCCTGGTGATGACGGTGAACCCCGGCTTCGGCGGGCAGTCCTTCCTCGATTCCGGGCTGCCGAAGATCGCGGCGTTGCGGGGGATGATCGCGGCCTCCGGCCGGGAGATCGCCCTGCAGGTGGACGGGGGCGTGACCGCCGCGACGGCGCCGCGCTGCATCGAGGCCGGGGCGGACGTGCTGGTGGCCGGGACCGCCGTGTTCGGGGCCGGGGATTACGGCGCGGCGATCGCGGCGCTGCGGGGACCTGGCCCCGGGGGATCTGGTCCCAGCGGGGGCGCGGCATGAGCGGGATCTGGCGCGAGGCGCGGAAGACCCTTTCCGGCCTGAAGCCGATCCGGGTGCCGGAGGCGCCGTCCCGCGCCTTCCGCGACCTGTGGCCGGGCGATGCGGCCCGGGGCCAGCGGCTGCTGAAGGGCGAGCTGGAGGTGATGGGCACGGCGCGGCCCATGCCGGAGGGCGCCTTCGGGCCGGGGGATGGCAGCCCGGCCTGGCGGGCGGCGCTGCACGGCTTCGGCTGGCTGCGGGACCTGCGGGCGCTGGGGTCCGACGCGGCCCGGCTGCGGGCGCGGGACATCACCGGGGACTGGCTGGCGCGCGGCGGCGCCGACCCGGTCTCGGACGCGCCGGAGGTGGTGGGGACGCGGATCTCCGCCTGGCTCGGGCACTGGGACTTCGTGGCGGCGACGGCGGAGGACGGGCTGCGCCGGGCGATGATGCAGCGGCTGGGGGCCGATGCGCGGGGGCTGGTGGCCGGGCTGCCGGCCGAGGCGCGGCACCGCGGGGCGCTGGTGGCGATCAAGGGCGGGCTGGCCGCAGCGGTGGCGTTGGAGGAGGAGGCGTGGCTGACGCGCTGCCTGCGCTTCCTGCCGGCCGAGATCGATCGTCAGATCCTGCCGGATGGTGCGCATGTTGAGCGGTCCCCCGCCGCGCTGCTGCTGGCGCTGCAGGACCTGATCGAGCTGCGGAACCTGCTGCACGGGACGGGGATCGAGGCGCCGCCGCAACTGGCCCTGGCGCTGGACCGCGCGGCGCCGGCGCTGCGGCTGTTCCGGCACGGGGATGGCGGGCTGGCCGCCTTCAACGGCACGCGGGAGGAGGCGGCGAGCCTTCTGGACCTGGTGCTGACCCAGGCGCAGGCGCGGGGGCGGGCGCCGCTGATCCTGGGCGATGCGGGGTTCCAGCGGCTGCAGGCCGGGCGGACGCTGGTGATCGCGGATTGCGGGCCGCCGCCGCCGAAGGGCGGCGGGGTGGGCCCGGGCGGGCTGCCCCGCGGGGCGGACCGGCATCACCATGCGGGGACGCTGTCCTTCGAGATGTCAGTGGGGCGGGACCGGCTGATCGTGAACTGCGGCGCCATGCCGGCGGCCGAGGGCGCCTGGCGCGACGCGCTGCGGGCGACGGCGGCGCACTCCACCCTGACGCTGTCGGACAAGAACAGCAGCGAGTTGACCGAGGACGGGCTGGGCGGCCGCCGCCCCGAGCACGTGGAGGCCGAGCGGCACGAGGCGTCCGGGGCGCAGTGGCTGGAAGCGACGCATGACGGCTGGAAGAAGGGCTTCGGCGCGGTCCACCGGCGGCGACTGTATCTGGCGGAATCCGGGGACGACCTGCGCGGCGAGGACAGCGTGGAGGCGGAGGACCCGCCGGCCTTCACGGTGCGCTTCCACCTGCATCCCTCGGTGACGGCAAGCCCGCAGGAGGACGAGACGGCGGTGCTGCTGCGCCTGCCCTCCGGCGCCGGGTGGCGGCTGCGGGCGCGGGGCGGGACGGTGTCCGTGGAGGAGAGCGTGCACCTGTTCGGGGAGCCTCGCCGGGGCCAGCAGGTGGTGGTGCAGGCCGAGGCCGGGGTCGGCGGGGTGCAGTGGGCCATCGGGCGGGTGGCGCCGGCGGAGGGGTGAGCGCGGCGCCATCCTTTCGGACGTCCCACGCGCTCCGGCAACCCGCGCGCCCGGGTCGCTCCTCGCGCCGGCGAGCCTAGGGGATGTGGGCCGGCTTCGCGGTCGGATAGGGGAGGGGAACAGCCCTCGTCTTCCCGCTGGCATCGAAGTAGTTCAGGAATGCGTCCATCTTGTAGAGGCCCTTCTTCACCACGGCCTCGTTCTCCATGATGCGGACGTCCGAGTTCGGGGCCAGGCATCCCCTTCGGTTCAGCCAGTCGGCGAAGTGAAAGATGTTCTCGGCGGTGGGCTGGTAGTGGCCGCTCTGATTGGTCACGCGCGTCAGCTTGCCGTTCACGGCGTTCATCATCCCCGAGCACCGAATCTTCCGGCCCTGCTTCGCGGAGGCATGGACGAAGCCCTCGGCGCCGTGCTCGTGAAGCCAGAGATTCTGATCGGCATCCCACACGAAGGCCACCGCTCCGGGATCGCCCTTGCTGCTGCGAGGGAAGTCGGTGGTGTTCAGCATGTACGTCGTGCCGCCGTCGGTGAGCACGCGCTCATAGGTCATCTGGCCGGCCTGGACGTACACGAAGCCGAGGTCGAGGCCTGCGTAGCTCACGCGGTTGATCTGATTCTTGTAGGCGTTCGCCGTCGCGGTGACGACGGGCGTTCCGATGCAGAAGGGATGGTATTCGAGCCACTCGTAGAAGCTGGCGTCGGCGTTCGTCGACCGGTCCGGGTTCGAGGCCGGCTGGCCGTGCAGGTAGTCCTTGAGTGCCTCTCCCAACGGGTTCACCGCATCGTCCTGCGACGGATCCATCACATGCGGGAACAAGAAGGTCTGGCGGTGCAGAGGGTCGAATTTCTCGATCGTCGCGTAGGGCACGGCGTGGAGCTTCTCCCCACCGTCCCGCGTGTGATCGAAGGCGAGGCTGCGCAGGTAGAACGAGAGTTGCGCCCGGTCCTTGTACTTCGCCTTGGCAGTCAGGTGCCACTGCGCCATGGTGTCCAGATAGGCCGCCTTCTTCGCCGCGCGCCGTCCGATGGAGCCGACCCAGACATCGATCTGGTCGTTGAGCTGCTTTCCCGTGGCCGTCTTTACGCCTTGCACGAACCCGGTCTGCGTCGCCGCCGCGTATTGCTGGGCGAAGAGCCCGATCGTCCGCAGGGTGCGCGCGCGCTGCGCGAATCTGGTGCTGTCATCCTTCTCGATGATGTCATAGGCGACGATCTGGGCTTCCAGGTGCGTGAGGATGTCCGCCGGCGAGCGCTGACGGACCGTGGCACGGACGAAGGTTCCCGGGGCCTGCGGGGCGGCGGGAGGGGCGGGGGCGACACGACGTTGGCCGTTGACCCAGGCCCGGTTCTGCTGCGCGGCCCCCATCTTGATCTGCTGCCACTCAGCGGGCGAGACGATATCTCGCCACGGGTTCTTGTTGCCGGCCATGGATCCCCCCGAACGAACACCCGCCACGAAGGGGCGCCGTCGTCAGTGGCCGAAGTCTGCGACCGGTCCGGAACGGGTGCAATATCGTCCTGCAGAACGCCGCGATGACGTTTCCCGGCGCCCGACATGTCCGCTCATGGGCCCGCCACGGCCGAAGCCCTGATGCATCGGGCCCTGGCGGAACGGATCTGAACCGTGTCGCGGCAGCCCGATAGAAATAGATGGGGGTCCGGGGGAATACTTTCCCCCGGCCTTGCTTCAGGCCGCCGTGGCCCGCCAGGACGGGCGGTCCCGCAGGAAGCCGGCGAAGGTTTCCTCTCCCGCGACGATCGGCTCGAACTCCGGCGCGGCGGGGGGCTGGCCGACGAGGGTGACCGGGTCGATGCGCGTGTGGAAGGAGGGGTGGACGAAAAGGGGGATGGAGTAGCGTTCCCGACCCGAAGTGTTCGTGACGCGGTGCAGGGCCGCGAGGTAGCGGCCGTTCGTCCAGCGGCGCAGCAGGGCGCCGACGTTGATCACGATCGCCTCGGGATCCGGGACGACGGGCAGCCAGTCGCCGGAGGGCGCGCGGACGGAGAGGCCGCCGTTCATGTCCTGGATCAGCAGGGTGATGAGGCCGCGGTCCACGTGCGCGACGACGCCGTAGTCGGAGGTCTCGGCCACGGCTTCCTGTGGCGGGTAGTGGACGACGCGCATGTTCGAATAGGTCTCGCGCGACATCTCGGCGAAGAAGGTCTCGGGCGCGCCGAGGTGCAGGGCGGCGGCGCTGAGGATGTCCTCTCCGAGGGAGAACATGGCGCGGTAGAGCGGCTCGATCCCGGCGCGCATGGACGGCATGGCGGGGGGCCAGGGCGTCTCGGCGTGGAAGGGGAGCTCGCGGAGTTCGGGATCGGCGGGACGGTCGGGGTGGCCGATGGAGAAGGCCTCGTTGCCGCTCGGCTTCTCGCCGGGGCGCTGGCCGTCGAACATCGGGATGTAGCCGCGGTTGTTGCGGCGGTCCTGGACGGCGCGCTTCTCGGGCTCGGGCAGGGCGAAGAAGGATTCGGCGGCGGCGAAGGCGTCGGCGATCAGGGGACGCGGCAGGCCGTGGCCGACGAGGGAGACGAAGCCGTAGTTCTCGAAGAGCGCTCCGAGGGCGTTCGCCACGTCCCGGCGCGCAGCGGCGTCGCCGGTCCGGAAGGAGGCGAAGTCGAGGGTGGGGATGCGGTCGGTCATGGTTCCTCGCATGTTGTGGGGAGAGCGGATTCACGCCTCCAGGCGGGGCCGCCCTCCGGTGATCCGCTCTAGAGGCGCCGGCCCTCGGGGGGCGGCAGGTAGGCATCGGTGTAGATCGCGTCGGCGCGCAGGCGGTGGGGGAGGTTGAAGGCGACCTCCACCGCCTCGATCCCGCGTTGCAGGCGGGCGGGGTCCACGTTCGAGAGGCCGTTGGCGCGGACGTTGTCGGTGACGAGGTGCTGCTCCGCGTTGAAGCGGTAGCGTTCGAGCTCGATGGGGATCTCGCTCAGCGGCTCGACCTGGCGGAGGACGGTCATTGCCTCCTCCGGGTGGTGCCAGGTGTAGGATTGGGCGCGGAAGAGAGCCGCGATGGTGGCGCGGACGGCGGCGGGCTCGCGCTGGAGATAGGCGCGGGTGGTCATGAAACAGGTGGCGTAGAGGTCGAGGCCGTGGTCGCGGTAGAGCATGATCCGCTGCCGCGGCATGTCCACGCCGAGCGACTTCAGCGACAGCGCGGTGGAGGTGACGATGCCCGTGATGGCGTCGGCGCGGCGCTGCAGGAGCATCGGTTCGCGAAGTTCGGCGCGAACGGTGAGCCAGTTGATGCGGGCGAGGTCGAGGCCGGCGGCGCGGGCGAAGGCGGGAAAGAGCTGGCGTCCTGCATCGATGTCGGGGGCGCAGAGGGTGCGGCCCTCCAGGTCCTTCGGGGTGCGGATGGGCCCGTCGGCCAGGGACGTCACGCAGAGTCCGCTGCGGTCGCCGGTGATGGCGACGACGATCAGGCCGGAGTCCGGGTTCTCCGCCATGAACTTCAGCGTCGGGTTGATGTCGCCCTGGCCCATGTCGAAGGTGCCGGCCGCCACATCGATGGGCACGCGGCCCGAGCCGAAGCCGCGTGAGAGGGCAACGTCCACGCCGGCCTCGCGGAAGAAGCCCTTCTCCCGGCCGAGCAGGGCGTAGGCGTTGGGGCCCTGATAGGCCCAGTCGAGCGTGAAGCGGACGCGGGGGAGGGCGGCCTGGGCGCGGAGCGTGCGGGGCGCGGCAAGGGCCGGGGCGAGCAGCGCGGCCGCGAGGGTGCGGCGGGACAGGGGCAAGCTTCGGTCCTCCCGAAAGACGCGAGCGCGTTGCAAGGCGTGCGCCAGTCCGGGCCGGCGCGCTCAACGCAACGGGCGGCCGCGGATCGATCCGGAATCCTGTGTCCCGCAAGTGACTGATCGGGCAATCCGATTGCACGCGGCCGGCGCTGGACGGGGCGGCCTTGGGCCCGCAGGCTACGGGACAGAACCCGGAGGAAACCGATGCCCCTGACCCGACGCGCCGCGCTCGGCACCGCGATGCTGCCATGCGTGCTCCCTCGGGCCGCGCGGGCGCAGGACGCCTACCCGTCCCGGCCGGTCACGCTGGTGACGGGCTACGCGCCCGGCGGGCTGACGGACCTGACCACCCGCGCCATCGCGGAGCGGATGCAGCGGGAGCTCGGCCAGCCAGTGGTGGTGGACAACCGGGTCGGCGCCGCCACGGCCATCGCCGCCACCGCGGTGGCAGGCGCACGGCCGGATGGCTACCTGCTGCTGATGGGGGCCTCGTCCCTCGCGATCAATCCGGCCCTGCAGCCGAATCTGACGCCGCGCGACCCGCGGACGGAGCTGGTGCCGGTGGGCTTCGCCTACCGCTCGGCCTTCGTGCTGCACGTCCACCCCTCCCTGCCGGTGCGGACCGTGGCGGAGCTGGTGACCTGGGCGAAGGCGAATCCCGGGCGGCTGAACTTCGGCTCATCCGGCACCGGGGCGGTGAACCACCTGGCGCTGGAGCTGCTGCGGACCCGCGCGGGCATCGACGTCACGCACGTCCCCTATCGCGGCGGCGTGCCCGCACTGATCGACCTGCGCCAGAACCGCATCCAGGCGATGTTCCAGGCGGCGCTGGAGGCGATTCCGGCGATCCGCGAGGGCGCGACCCGCGCCATTGCGGTGAGCGGGACGGACCGCCTCGCGCTGCTGCCGGAGGTGCCGCCGGTGGCGGAGACGCTGCCGGGCTTCGACGCCGTGTTCTGGCAGGGCCTCTTCGCGCCCGTCGGGACGCCCGCCCCGGTGATCGCCCGCCTCTCGGCCGCCCTTCGCGCCGCGACCGACGATCCCGCCTTGCGCGCCCGCATGGCCGAGCAGGGCGTGGCCATCGAGACCGGCGACGCCGAATATCTGCGCCGCGTGCTGGCCGAGGAGACGGAGATGTGGGGCCGGCTGATCCGGGAGGCGGGCATCCGGGCGGAGACGTGACGCGGACGGCCCGGGCGCAGTGAGGCCCGCCGGCGCGCGGCCGGTCAGGCGACGAGCTTGACCGGCTCCTTGGCCACCGCGGCCAGGGCGAGGGAGTCGATGCCGTTGCCGGTGCCGGGGTCGAAGCGGGCGGCGATCTCGATGGCCTGGTGGGCACCGTGGCCGAGAGCCATCACTGCCATGGCGTAGTCGCGGCCGGAGCCGATGGCGGCGAAGGCGTCCTCCACCTTCCAGCGGCTGTCGCGGTTGTGCATCCAGCAGGTGCCGTCCGGCATGACCTCCAGCGCGACGGCCCAGCGGTCGCTGTCCTGGCAGTTCGGGCGGTCGCCGCCGCGCTCCAGCCAGTCCAGCACCTGGGTGCAGACGCCGAAGTCGCCGGTGGCGCCGATCAGGCGGCCATCGCCGGTGCGGCGGATCTTCGTGGTGGAATAGACGGTGGTGCCGCTGGTGATCCGGCGGTCGCCGGCCAGGGTGGTGCCGTCCCATGCGATCGTGGTCATGAGCGGATCGTGGCTCACGACCCCGTGAACTTCAAGCGGGATGTGCGGTGCAGCAGCGGGCGGGGTATGGGGCGGCCCGTTGGTCCGTCAGGGGGCGTGGTTGCGGGTTCTGTTCGTCGCGAACGTGGATTTCGCGCTGCGCCACTTTCTCCTGCCGCTGATGCGAGGCGCCCGGGCCCGGGGGCATGAGGCGATCGGCGCCTGCGCGGAGGGGCCGCTGCTGGAGATCCCGCGGTCCGAGGGGTTCGAGGTGGTGGCGGTGCCGATGGCGCGCAGCTTCTCCCCCGGAGCGAACCGGCGGGCTCTGGGCGCGCTGCGCGGGCTGATGCGGGACCGGCGGCCGGACCTGGTGCACGCGCATTTCCCCATCTCCGGCCTGCTGGCGCGGGTGGCGGCGCGGGCGGAGGGGGTGCCGAAGGTCGCCTATACTTGCCACGGCTTCCTGTTCAACCAGCCCGGCCCGGCCTGGCGGCGGGGGCTGTCGCTGGCGATGGAGGTGCTCGGCGGGCGACTGACGGACGTCTTCCTGACGGTGAGCGAGGAGGAGGCGCGGGACGCGAGGCGGCTGCGCATCCACCCCCGTGCCACGGCGGTGCTGAACGGGCGCGATCCCCAGCGGTTCCGGCCCGATCCGGCGGCGCGGGCGGCGGTGCGGGCAGAACTCGGGGCCGGGCCGGGGGATTGCGTGGTGACCGTCGTGTCCCGGCTGGTGCGCCACAAGGGGCATCCGGAGCTGCTGCGGGCGATGGAGGCGGTGCCTGGGGCGACGCTCTGGGTGGTCGGGGACCGGCTGGCGAGCGATCACGGGGCGGATCTGGAGCCGGATTTCGCGCGGGCGGAGGCGGTGCTGGGGCCGCGCCTGCGGCGGCTGGGCTACCGGCACGACGTGGACCGGGTGCTGGCCGCGAGCGACGTCTTCTGCCTGCCCAGCCATTTCGAGGGGCTGCCGATGTCGGTGATCGAGGCGATGCTGACGGGGCTGCCGGTGGTGGCGACGGACATCCGCGGCCCGCGGGAGCAGGTGGTGGAGGGGGGGACGGGGTTCCTGGTGCCGCCGATGACCGTGGCGCCGCTGGCGGAGGCGCTGGGCAAGCTGGCGGCCGATCCGGCGCTGCGGGCGCGGATGGGCGAGGCGGGACGGGCGCGGGCGCTGGAGTTGTACGACGAGGCGGCGGTGGTGGGACGCACGCTGGACTTGTTGGGCCTGTAGCGCCGGGAGGCGCCGCCTCCCGGACCCTCTGCCGGGGGGCGGAAGCACTGCTTCCGCCCCTGATGTCTGCGAGCCGGGGAAGGCAACACCTTCCCCGGGGCCGCCGATTTCCATCAAGCCGGGCTGACAAATTGCGTTGGGGGCTGGGGGAATTCCCACCCGCAGCCCTTATTGTCCCCGCATGGCCCAGCACACCACCAACCTGCACCTTGTCTCGGACAGCACGGGGGAGACGCTGAACTCGATCGCCCGCGCGACGCTGACGCGGTTCGAGGCGCCGCACGTGATCCAGCACCGCTGGTTTCTCGTCCGGTCGCGTTTCCAGCTGGAGCAGGTGCTGGAGGGCATCCAGGCCGAGCCGGGGCCCGTCATGTTCACCCTGGCCGACAAGTCGCTGCGGCACAGCCTGGAGGAGTTCGCGGGGCGGCTGGGGGTGACGACGCTGTCGGTGCTCGACCCCGTGCTGGAGCTGTTGCAGAAGGAGATCGGCGAGGCGGCGAAGGAGAAGCGGGCGGCACAGCACGTCCTGGACGCTGACTACTTCCGCCGGATCGACGCGATGCACTACGTGCTGGCGCATGACGACGGGCAGGGCGTGGCGGGCATCCAGGAGGCGGATGTCTGCCTGGTGGGCGTGTCCCGCAGCAGCAAGACGCCGACCTGCTTCTACCTCGCGAACCGGGGGATCAAGGCGGCGAACGTGCCGATCGTGCCGGGGGCGGCGCTGCCCGACATCCTGGACCATCCGCCCTGCCCGGTGATCGGGCTGACCATCGAGGTGGGGGCGCTGATCGAGATCCGCCGGCACCGGCTGAAGCTCATCGGCGCGGGCGGCGTGCGGCAGGACACGAACGACTACGTGGACCTCGATTCCGTTAAGGCGGAGATCCTGGCGGCGCGGCGGCTCTGCACGTCGCACGGGTGGCCGGTGATCGACGTGACCCGGCGCAGCATCGAGGAGACCGCGGCGACGGTGCTGCAGCTGATGGAGGCGTGGCACGCGCGGAGCACGAAGGCGAGCGCGGCGGCGCCGGCGTGAGCGCGGCTTTGCAGGCGTCGGCGCCGCCGGTCGTGCTGGCCAGCGCGTCCCCGGCCCGGCGGGCGCTGCTGGAGGCGGCGGGGCTGCGCTTCGAGGCGCTGGCGGCCGCGGTGGACGAGGCGGCAATCAAGGAGAGCGCGCGGGCCGAGGGCTTCACCACCGCCGAGGCCGCGACGCTTCTGGCCGAGGCCAAGGCGCGCCGCGTCGCGTCCCGCCGGCCGGAGGCGCTGGTGATCGGCTGCGATTCCATCGCGGTTCTGGGCGACACTTGGCTCGACAAGCCCGGCAGCGTGGAGGGCGCGCGGGAGCATCTGCGGGCGCTGCGGGGGAAGAGCCATTCGATCGTCAGCGCGGTGGTGTGCTGGCGGGGCGGGGGACGGATCTGGGGGCATGTGGAGAGCCCGCGGCTGGTGATGCGCGACTTCTCCGACGCGTTCCTCGACGCCTATCTGGCGGTGGAGGGCGAGGCGGTGACGGGGAGCGTCGGCGCCTATCGGCTGGAGGGGCTGGGGGCGCAGCTCTTCGCGCGGGTGGAGGGCGACCACGCGGCCATTCTCGGCCTGCCGCTGCTGGCGCTGCTGGGCTTCCTGCGGCAGCACGGGGTGCTTCTGCGCTAGGCGCCCTCAGCCGCGCGGCCCGGCGCGGGCGAGGACGGCGCGCAGCTCCGCCACCGTCTCCGGCGGCAGGCGGCGGAAGGTGGCGGCGAGGCGGTTGGCGAGTTCCGTCGCCTCCGGTGTCAGGCCGGCCGTGTCCAGCACCACCCGGGGATGGGAGAGGCGGGCGAGGCGGGCCAGCTCGTCGGCCTCGTCCCAGATGAGGCCGAAGAACTCGTTCACCTGATGCACGAGGCCGGGGCCCGGGGCGCCGCGCTTCCCGTGTTCCAGCGCGGAGAGGTAGGGGGCGGAGACTTGGAGCGCCGCGGCCATGGCGCGCAGCGTGACGCCGCGCTCCCGCCGCAACTGCCGCAGCCTGGCGCCGAAGGGGGTGATGCGACCGACTCCTGGGCCGTTTCGGGGCGGAGTATCGGGGCATCGGGCGGCGCGATGAAAGGCGGGGGCTTCCCGGCGCGGACGCGGGCGGCCACATCGGGAGCATGACGTCCATCTTTCGACGGCGGGCGCTGTTGGCGGCGGCGCTGCTGCCGGCCTGCACGCCGCAGGTGATCCCGGCCGGACCCGCGATCGGTGACCCGGCCTTCGCGCCCGATGCGGCGCCGCTGCGCTTCGTCATGGCGGATGGCGCGGCACTGCCGGTGCGCGCCTGGCTGCCCGAGGCGCCGCCGCGCGCCGTGCTGCTGGCGCTGCACGGCTTCAACGACAGCCGGAACTTCATGGTGGAGCCGGCCGCCGCGCTGAACGAGGCGGGGGTGGCGATCTACGCCTATGACCAGCGCGGCTTCGGGGGGGCGCCGAACCGCGGGGTCTGGGCGGGGAGCGCCACGATGGTGTCCGATGCCGCCACGGCGGCGCGGCTGGTGGCGGCGCGGCATCCCGGCGTGCCGGTCTTCCTCATCGGGGAGAGCATGGGGGGCGCGGTGTGCCTGCTGACCGCGGCCTCCGCCGATCCGCCGGATGTGGCGGGCTATGTCCTGCTGGCGCCGGCCGTCTGGGGGCGGGTGACGATGCCCGGGATCATGGTCGGGCTGCTGGAGGTGCTGTCCCACACGGTGCCGCGCATCGCGGTCTCCTCCGGCGTGCCGGGGATCAGCCCGACGGACAACCAGGCGGCGCTGCTGCGGATGGCGCGCGATCCCCTGACCATCCGCGACACGCGGGTGGACACGACGCGGGGGCTGGTGGACCTGATGGACGACGCGCTGGCGGCGGCGCCGCGGATCGGGCGGCGCACGCCGCCGATGCTGCTGGTCTATGGCGCGCGGGACCAGCTGGTGCCGCCGGTCGCGACGCGGGCGCTGCTGGACCGGCTGCCGCCGGAGGCGCCCTGCCGCATCGCCTATTACAGCCGCGTCCACCACATGCCGCTGCGGGACCTGGAGGGGCCGGTGGTGATCCGGGACATCCTGGCCTGGATGGGGGCCCCGGGGGCGCCGCTGCCCTCGGGCGCGGATGTGGCGGGGCGGGAATGGGCGGCGCAGCGCGTGCGGGCGGCGGGGTGAGGCCGGCGGGCGCCGCCGGAGCGGAGGAGGCGCTGCCCGATCCCTTCATGGGGGCGGACGGGGTGTTCACCCTCCTGCTCGCGGCCGTGGTCGCGGCGCTCAGCCTCGGCGTCGCGCCGGCGCTGGCGCTGCGGGGCGTGCTGCGGGCCGCGCGGGCCGAGGACAGTCCGGTGATGCCGCCTGCCCGCGTCCTCGTGCTCGGGGCGCGGTTGCGCGGCGGCGTGGTCGGCGCGGCCTTCCGGGCGCGGCTGGACCGGGCGCTGGCCCTGGCCGCGGCGGACCCCGCGCTGGTGGTGGTCGTGCTGGGCGGCCCCACGGAGCCCGGCCATCCGCCCGAGGCGGAGGCGGGGCGAGACTACCTGATCGCGGCAGGTCTGGCGCCGGACCGGATCCGGACGGAGACCCGGTCCCGCCACACGCTGGAGAACCTGCGCCAGCTCCGCGCCACGCTGCCGCCGGGGGAGGGGCCCGATCTGCTGGTCACCAGCCGCAGCCACCTGGCGCGCGCGAGCCGGATGGCGACCGTGCTCGGGCTGCCGCACCACCCCTGCGCCGCGGAACCGCGCGGGCGCCTCCCCCCGGGCGAGCTGCTGCGGGAGGCGCTGCTGCTGCACTGGTACGACACCGGCCATGCCTTCGCGCGGATGACGCGGAATCGGCGGATGCTCGCGCGGCTGCGGTGAGGCGGCGTGCGGCGGCATCGCGGTGCGACGGCGAATTACGAGATTGGGTGAAGGGTCAGGGAAGGCCGGTGGAGTTCACTCCCCCGGCCTATCCTTTACTCCGTCTCCAGCCCCGCCGTCGCGAGCAGCGTGGCGAAGGCGAGCTGCATGTCGCGCAGCGTCTGCCCCGGCTCCATGTCCACCCATTCATCCAGCGTGTGCGCCCCGCCGCCGGCGCCGGCGGAGATGGCGATGCCGGGAATGCCGAGGGAGATGGGGATGCTGGCGTCGGTGGAGCTGGCCACCGTCCGCGGCGCGTGGCCGAGGGCCGACGCGGCGGCGCGGGCATGGGCGACGAGCTCGCTCCGCTCGTCCACGGCGCCGGCCGGGCGGTCGCCGATCTTCTTCAGCTGGACGGTGATGCTGCCCTTCTCGGTGCGGCGGGCGGCGTTCTCGGCGGCGACGGCGCGCTGAACGATCTCGTGGAAGGCGCGGTCGAGGCGTTGCAGCTCGGACGCGGAGTCCGAACGCAGGTCCACCTCCATCCAGACCTCGTTGGGGATGGAGTTCACGGATGTGCCGCCGCCGACGACGCTGGCGGAGAAGGTGGTCTTCGGCTGCGCGGGGACATTGATGCGGGAGAGGGCGACGATCGCCTCCGCCATGGCGAAGGAGGGGCTGACGGTGCCGAAATCCATGAAGGAGTGGCCGCCCGGGCCGCGGAAGGTGGCGCGGTAGCGGAGCGAGCCGGTGGCGCCCGAGACGATGGTGCCCATGCCCATCGGACCCTCGACGGAGATGAAGGCGGCGATGCGGCCGGCGTAGCGGCCCTTGGTGAAGAGGAAGCGGACGCCGCGCAGGTCGCCCAGCCCTTCCTCCCCGACATTGCCGAGGAAGAGGATGTCGTGGCGCGTGCGCAGCCCCGCCGCGTCCATCGCGCGCAGCAGGGCGAGGTTGATGGCGAGGGAGCGGGTGTCGTCGCCGATGCCGGGCGCGAGGAGCTTCGTGCCGTCCCGCTTGACCTTCAGGTCCGTGCCGGCGGGAAAGACCGTGTCCAGATGCGCCGCGACGACGATGAGGGAGCCGTTGCCGAGGCCGCGGCGCAGGCCCATCACGTTGCCCTCCGCGTCCATCTCGCATTCCTCGAGGCCGGCCTCGCGGAGCATGTCGAGATAGGCGCGGCCGCGCGCCTCCTCCCCGAAGAAGGGAGCGGGGATCTCGGTGAGGCGGATGGTCTCCTCGACGAGGCGTTCGTGGCCCGCCGCCAGGTGCTCCAGCGCGGCCCGGTAGGGCGCGCTCGCCATGATCCGATCCACCGTCACCGGGCTCAATCCCTGCTGAAAGAACGGCTGTGCGTCAGGCGCGGGGGGATGTCCAGGGGAGGGCGCCGCGTTGCCGGTCCCGGGTCGCTGCGGCATAGGGGGCGAATGTTCGCCGCGTCAGCCGCATGAACCCGCTGGTCGTCATTCCCGCCCGGATGCAGGCGACCCGCCTGCCGGACAAGCCGCTGGCGGACATCCTGGGCATGCCGATGATCGTCCACGTCCTGCAGCGCGCGCGGGAGGCCGATATCGGCGCCGTGGTGGTGGCGACGGACAGCGACGCCATCCGGGCGGTGGTGGAGTCCGCCGGCGGCCGGGCGGTGATGACGCGGTCCGACCATCCCTCGGGTTCCGACCGGGTGCAGGAGGCGGTGGCGGCGCTGGACCCGGACGGGCGGCACGACGTGATCGTGAACGTGCAGGGCGACCTGCCGACCATCGCGCCCGAGGCCATCCGCGCCGCGCTGCGCCCGATGGCGGAGCCGGAGGTGGCGATCGGCACGCTGGTGGTGGAGATCGTGCGGGAGGAGGAGCGGACCGCGTCCTCCGTGGTGAAGATGGTCGGCACGCCGATCGGGGAGGGGCGGTTCCGCTGCCTGTACTTCACCCGGACGACGGCGCCCTGGGGCGAGGGGCCGCTCTACCACCACATCGGGCTCTATGCCTGGCGGCGGGCGGCGCTGGCACGCTTCGTGGGGATGCGGCCCTCCACGCTCGAGGTGCGGGAGAAGCTGGAGCAGCTCCGCGCGCTGGAGGCGGGGATGCGGATCGACGCGGTGGCGGTGGACGACGTGCCGCTGGGCGTGGACACGCCCGCGGACCTGGAGCACGCCCGGGCCCTGATGGCCGCGCGGGAGCGCTGATCGCGCGCCGAAACGGTTAGCACCTTCGGATTCGCTGCGGCAACATTCCGGCCGGCGGCGGATCGGGGCGGGGTCCGTGGCCGCCGCGCCGCGCCGCCCTGCGGAGAAGGGCATGATCGAGTTGGGAACGCTGACGACGCTGCACACCGGGATCAGCTACGCCGCGCTGGCGACGGGGCTGGTCACGGTGGTGCAGATGCTGCGCGGGGTGCCGGCCCCGGGCTGGACGATGCTCTTCCTGGCCACGGCGGTGCTGACCAGCGCCACGGGGTTCCTCTTCCCGTTCAACGGGGTGCTGCCGTCGCATGTGGTGGGCGGGATCGCGCTGCTGGTCCTCGCCCTGGCGCTGGCGGCCCGCTACGCCTTCCGGCTGAACGGGGCCTGGGGCCCGGTCTATGCGGGCGGGCTGGTGGCCAGCCTGTATTTCCTGGTCTTCGTCGGCATCGCCCAGGCCTTCGCGAAGGTGCCGGTCCTGCACAGCGCGGCGCCGACCCAGTCGGAGGCGCCCTTCGCGATCGCGCAGGCGGTGGCGCTGGTGGGCTTCATCGTGCTGGGCATCGCGGCGGTGCGGGTGGCGCGGCGGGTGCCGGCGGCGGCCTAGGGCGGTTCTGGCCGTAAGAAGGCCGGGGGAAAGAATTCCCCGGACCCCATCTCTTTCTATCGGGCTGCCGCGGGCCAGGGGCGAAGCGGGCCGCGGCGCCCGCGAAGGTCAGCGGACCTCGAGCAGTTCCACGTCGAAGACGAGGGTGGCGTTGGGCGGGATGACGCCGCCGGCGCCGCGGGCGCCGTAGCCCTTCTCCGGCGGGATGGTCAGGGTGCGCTGGCCGCCGACGCGCATGCCCGCGACGCCCTCGTCCCAGCCCTGGATCACCTGGCCGGCGCCGAGGGAGAAGCGGAAAGGCGTGCCGCGGTCCCGGGAGGAGTCGAACTTCCGGCCCTTGTTCTCGGGCGCGGAGGGGTCGTGCAGCCAGCCGGTGTAGTGGACCGCGACCTCCTGGCCCGCGCGCGCTTCCTCGCCCGTGCCGATCACCTGATCCGTCATGCCGCGATGCTCCGTGTTGGGAGGCGCCCCATAGCGGGGGCAGGCGGGGATGGACAGGGCGCGGGGCGGGCACGTTGCGGTGTTCTCATCGGGAGGCCCCTGCACGCGGCGTCCGATCCGGGGAATTGTCTTCCCGGTGCCGCCCGTCCGACCCCCGGCGCGGCGCGGGAGGACCGGGATGAGCGGTGCCACGCGGCTGGTGACCCCTCCGCCGGACCCCGGCGCAGAGCCGCCCGGGCCCGCGGCGGGCCGGGAGCAGCGCCCTTCCGGGACCCAGCGCTTCCTGTGGTGGTTCCAGCGCGGCCTCGCGGTGGTGGGCGTCGTGCTCGGCCTCCTGTTCGCGATCGACGATGGTCTGGAAAGCCGGTCGCTGCCGTCCTGCGACTCCCACCGGGCGCGCTCCTCGCTCACCGGCATCCTGCGGGAGCGGCATCTCGACGCGACGGGCACCCAGGATCGCCGCACCGTCTCCTCCTCGGAGACGGAGGTGGTCTGCGCTGTGCGGGTGACGGTGCGCGACGCCGCGCCGGTCCAGGTGGATTACCGCTTCTTCCGAGAGGGGGAGGCGCAGCGGATGGGCTACACCATCCGCACCGTGCCGACCGGGCGCTGACCTATCCCGGCGCCCGTCCCTGAAACAGGTCGCGGGGTCCGGGGGGCACGTCTGCCCCAACGGAGGAGCCGGGGTTGGAAGCACTGCTTCCTACGAGCCTCCCGGGCTCCGGTGTCAGGCCGCGCGGAGACCGCGGCGGACGGGGCGCAGGCTCTGGCCCCAGCGCACGGCGACCGAGAGGACCTCCTTGGCCCCGTCCCGGTCGAGGAGGAGGAAGAGGCACCAGGCCCGCGTGCCGCTGTCGTAGACCGGAACGTCCTCGGCCTCCGCACGGCATCCCAGGTGCTGACCCACGGCCTGCGCCACCGCGTCCCAGCGGTCGGTCCCGGGCGGGACCCAGGCCGGCTGCTCGACCCCGTCCAGCGTGTAGTGGACGCAGGTTGTCGCGGGCGGCGGGCCGACGACCCGGGCGCGGGCCTGCACCTCGTTCCGGAACATCGTGCCTCCTCCGGTGTCTCCGCGCATGAGAACGCTGGGACAGCCGGTGGGATCAGATCCGTCGCGAGGCTGTGACAGGTTGGGATGCAGCGGCCTCAGGCCGCGTCCGCCCGGTCCATCGCGGCCTCGGCGAGGATGGAGAAGGAGCGCTTCCGGGCCTCGTGGTCGTGGATCTGGGACGTGACCATCAGCTCGTCCGCGCCGGTGCGGGCGGCGAAGTCGCGGATGCCCTGGCGCACCGTCTCCGGCCCGCCGACCACGGCGCAGGTCAGCGACCGGGCGAGATGGGCGCGCCAGGAGGGGTCCAGCGTCTCCTCGAAGCCCTCCACCGGACGGGGCAGCTTGCCCGGGCGGCCGGAGCGGAGGTTCACGAAGGCCTGCTGGTGGGAGGAGAAGAGCAGCCGTGCCTCCGCGTCCGTGGGGGCGGCATGCACGTTCAGGCCGAGCATGACGTAGGGCTTCTGCGAGAACTCGGAGGGCCGGAAGGTGCCGCGGTAGATCTCGATCGCCTCCATCATCTGGGCCGGGGCGAAGTGGGAGGCGAAGGCGTAGGGCAGGCCGAGGGCCGCCGCGAGCTGCGCGCCATAGGTGGAGGAGCCGAGGATCCAGACCGGCACCTCCAGCCCCGCGCCGGGGACGGCCTGGACGGGCTGGCCGGGCTGGGCGGGGCGGAAATAGGCCATCAGCTCCATCACGTCCTGCGGGAAGCTGTCCACGTCGCCGGTCAGGGTGCGCCGCATGGCATAGGCGGTGCGCTGGTCCGTGCCGGGCGCGCGTCCCAGGCCGAGGTCCACGCGGCCGGGGTGGAGGGCGGCCAGCGTCCCGAACTGCTCCGCGATGATGAGGGGGGCGTGGTTCGGCAGCATCACGCCGCCGGCGCCGATCCGGATGGTGCTGGTGCCCTGGGCCACATGGGCGAGGGCGACCGCGGTGGCGGCGGAGGCGATGCCCGGCATGTTGTGGTGCTCCGCCATCCAGTAGCGGCGGTAGCCGAGGGATTCCGCGTGGCGGGCAAGGTCGGCCGAGTTGCGCAGCGCCTGGCCGGCGTCGCTTCCTTCGGGGACCGGGGAGAGGTCGAGGACGGAGAGGGGGATCATGCGGGGCAGATGGGGTGCCCTTCGCGCCGGCCAAAGACCCTTCCGGGCCCGGCGCGCCTTGGCGCACCGGCCCCGCGGCGCTAGACCGGCCCGGCCCCAGGGTCCTGAAGTTGCATGTCCGCCGCCACCATCGCCCCCCCGCCCGAAGCCGCCGACCCCTCGGTGATGCAGCCCGCCGCCCTGGCCGCGGCCCGGGCGGAGTTCGACGCGATCGACGATGCCGTCCATGACCTTCTGATGCGGCGGGCCGGGCTTTCGGCGCAGCTGGCAGCGCACGGGATGAAGGCCGGCGGCGCCTCCTTCCGCCCGGGGCGGGAGGCGATGATCCTGCGGCGGCTGCTGGCTCGGCATCAGGGGCCCATGGCGCGCGGCACCGTGGTGCGTCTTTGGCGGGAGGTGATCTCCTCCTCCCTGCGGCAGCAATCGGCCTTCTCCGTCGCCGCCCTGGCCGGGGCGGAGGGGCTGGCGCGCGGGCATTTCGGGCTGGACACGCCGCTGCGGGCGCATCCGTCCCCGGCGCGGGTGCTGGCGGCGCTCTCGGCCGGGGAGGCCTCGGTCGCCATCCTGCCGGCCCCGGCCGACGGGGATGAGCGGGAGGCCGCCTGGTGGGCGAGCCTCGACGCGCCCCGGCTGCAGGTGGTGGCGGCCCTGCCGATCCTGCTGCCGCCCGGGCAGGGGCAGCCGAGCGCCCTGGTGGTCGCCGCCTTCGCGGCGGATGCCACCCCGGCGGATCGCGGGCTCGTCCGTCTGGAGCGGGCGCCCGATACCTCCCGCGGGGCGCTGCTGGCCGCGCTGGCGGGGGCGGGGCTGACGCCGCGGCGGCTGATCCTGGCCGCCGGCGGGGCCCGCGCGCTGGCGGAGGTGGAGGGGCTGCTGCGCCCCGACGACCCGCGTCTGGCGGCGCTCTCCGCCGCCCGCCCGACCGTGATCGGCGGCTTCGCCGAGCCAGTGGCCGAGGACGCCCCGGGCGCCGCGCCCGGCTGATCCGCGGCCCTTTCCGAACACCAGCCGAAAGAAGACGGCCATGACCGTGATGCCCAGCACCGTGCAGCCTCGGCCCTCGATCCTCTCGGTCGAGCCCTATGTCGGCGGCGAGTCGAAGCTTCCGGGCGTCAACCGCATCATCAAGCTCTCGTCCAACGAGGGGGCCTTCGGGCCGCCGCCGGGGGCGATCGCGGCGATCACGGAGGGGGCGCGGGAGGCGCATCGCTATCCCGATGGCGGCGCCCACGCGCTGCGCGCGGCGATCGGGAAGCATCACGGGCTGGACCCGGAGCGGATCGTCGTCGGCAACGGATCGGACGACCTGCTGGCGCTGCTCATCCTCGCCTATGGGGGCGAGGGGACGGAGCTGGTGATGTCCGCCCACGGCTTCATGATGTACGACCTGACCGGGCGCTGGGCCGGCTGCCGCGTCATCAAGGTGCCGGAGAAGAATCTCGTCGCCGACGTGGACGGGATCATCGCCGCCTGCGGGCCACGGACGCGCATCGTGATCCTGGCGAACCCGAACAACCCGACCGGCGCGCTGCTGCCCCAGTCCGAGGTGAACCGGCTGCGCGCGGGGCTGCGCGACGACGTGCTGCTGGTGCTCGACAGCGCCTATGCCGAATACGTGGACGCGGCGGATTACGACCCCGGCACGGCGCTGGTGGATGCCGGGACCAACACGGTGATGACGCGCACCTTCAGCAAGATCTGGGGGCTGGGCGGGATGCGGCTGGGATGGTGCTACGGCTCCGCCCCGATCATCGACGTGCTGAACCGCGTGCGCGGGCCCTTCAACGTGAACGCCGCCGCCATGGCGGCCGGCATCGCTGCCCTGGCGGAGCCGGGCTGGGTGGAGAAGTCGGTCGCGCATAACCGCGAGTGGCGCGCGCGCGTCTCCGCAGGGCTGGAGGAGCGGGGCATCAAGGCCTGGCCGAGCGAGGGCAACTTCGTGCTGGCCGATTTCGGCACCCCGGAGGCGGCGAAGGCGGCGGACGCTCATCTGCGGACGCGCGGGCTGATCGTGCGCGCCATGGGCGGCTACGGCCTGCCGCAATGCCTGCGCATGACCATCGGCACGGCGGAGGAGTGCGGGATGCTTCTCGACGCGCTCTCCGACTTCAGGCCGCCCGGCCGTGGCTGACGCGGCACCCGCGGCGGGGACGGCGGAGGCGCCGCTCTTCGAGCGGCTCTGCATCATCGGGCCGGGGCTGATCGGATCCTCCATCCTGCGCGTGGCGCGGGAGCGGGGCGATATTGCGCGGCACCTCGTCGCCACCGCGCGCTCCGAGGCAACGCTGGCGCGGGTGCGGGAACTCGGCCTCGCCGACACGGTGGAGGCCGATCCCGGCCGCGCTGTGGAGGGGTGCGACGGGGTGATCCTCTGCGTGCCCGTGGGGTCCTATGCGGGGGTGATGGCGCGGATCGCGCCGCATCTTTCGCCGGGCTGCGTGCTGAGCGACGCGGGTTCCACCAAGGGCAGCGTGATCCGGGACCTGACGCCGCTGCTGCCGAAGGGCGTGCACCTGGTGCCCGCGCATCCCATGGCCGGCACGGAGCATTCCGGGCCGGATGCCGGCTTCGCCGAGCTGTTCAAGGGCCGCTGGTGCATCCTGACGCCCCCGCCCGGCACCGATCCCGCTGCCGTCGCGCGCGTGCGGGCCCTGTGGGAGCGCGCGGGCTCGATGATCGAGGTGCTGGACGCCACCACCCATGACAAGGTGGTGGCCATCGTCTCCCACCTGCCGCACCTCATCGCATTCACCATTGTCGGCACGGCCGACGACCTGGCGCAGGAGACCCGGGAGGCGGTGCTGCGCTTCGCGGCCTCCGGCTTCCGCGACTTCACCCGCATCGCCGCGAGCGACGTGGACATGTGGCGCGACGTCTTCCTGAACAACCGGGAGGCGGTGCTGGAGATGCTGGCCCGCTTCACCGAGGACGCCCAGGCCTTCGGGCGCGCGGTGCGCTGGGGCGAGGCGGGGTTCATCGAGGACCGGATCAAGCGCGGGCGGAAGATCCGGCGGTCCTTGATCGAGCTGAAGCAGGCTTGAGGAGGAAGGCCGGGCGAAGGTATTCCCCCCGGACCTCCATCTATTTTAGTCAGGCTGCCGCGGGACGGATGATCGTCTGGCCCGCTGCGGCCTTGAGCACGGCTCGGAAGATGGAGCTCTCCGCGTCCATGTACTGATCCAGGATGTCGAAGTGGTTGTAGCCCGGCAGGACGTGCACCTCCGGGTCCGCGCCGTGGCGGCGCAGGTGGTGGGCGTAGCGGAAGGTCAGGTCGATCCAGCGCCAGGGCTCCCGCCCGCCGGCGAAGAGATGCGCGGGGCACAGTGCGGTCGGCGCACGGCGCTCGTAGTCCTGGCGTGAGGCGATCTCCGGCGTCAGGCGGAGTTCGGTGTTGACGGTCGTGCCCATGGCCGGCGTGGGGTCGTAGACGCCGCTGATCATGACGGCGCCGCGGAAGGCGGGGGAAAGCCCACGGGCGGCCCAGTCGGCGGCGAGGATCGCGGCGCAGAGATGCGCGCCGGCGGAATGGCCGGAGAGGCTGACCGCCGCGGGATCGCCGCCGTACTCCGCGATGTGGCGCAGGACCCATTCCACCGCGGCGACCGCGGAATCCACCGTGCCGTCGAGCGTGGAGCCGGGGCAGAGCTCGTAGTTCGCGATCACGGCGGTGATGCCGTGGCGGACGAGGGTGTCCGCGATGAAGGCAAAGCTCTCCTTGTCGTTCGCACGCCAGTAGCCGCCGTGGAAGAAGACATGGACCGGCGCGCCGGGCTGAGCGGCGGGGTAGATGTCCAGGCGGTGCCTGGCATGGTCGCCATAGGCGATGTCGGCGTGCTTGCGGAGCGTCGCGTGCGCGGCGTCGTTCGCGGGGGCGCGGCGCTGGCGGTAGGTCGCGAACTCCGGAAAGGCACGCTGCGGGTTATAGTGGAACTCGTGCTCCTCGGCGGAGAGAGGGGCGTCAGTCATCAGGCCTCCGTCACAAGGGGGCTTGCGGCCCCGGAACCGTCCTGCCTAGGATCATGCACGATGCAGGATGCACGAACGGTAACCCGGATCGGGCTGGCCGAACAGGTCCGGGCCCGGTTGCAGGAGCGGATCATGGATCAGGTCCTGGCGCCCGGCGCCCGGCTGAACATCGACGCCCTGGCGCGGGAGCTGCAGGTCAGCTCCACGCCCCTGCGGGAGGCGCTGGCGGGGTTGCAGGCGCGCGGGCTGGTGCGGAACGAGCCCTTCATCGGCTTCACCGTGGCGCCACTGCCGGACGGAGCCTTCCTGCGGGACCTCTACGACACGCGGCTGCGGCTGGAGCCCTGGCTGGCGGCGCTGGCGGCCTCCCGCATCGGGGCGGAGGCGATCGGGCGGCTGCGGGACAGCCTGTCCGACATGGGCGCGCATGTCCGGCGCGGCCCCTGGCAGACCCACCGCACCCATGCGGCGGCGGACGAGGCGTTTCACGACACGATCGCAGAGGCCTCGGGCAATCGGCCCGCGCGGCAGGCGCTGGCGGCGCTGAACGCGCAGGTCCACGCGTCCAGGCTCTACATGGCGTCCCAGCAGGGGGCGGAGGACACGGCGCGCGAGCACGAGGCGGTGCTCGACGCGCTGGCGCGCGGCGATGCGCGGGGGGCGGAGAAGGCGATGGCGCACCACCTGGAAGAATCGCGGGAGCGGCTGGCGCCGTGACGGCCGTGCCGGACAGTGCGGCGCGGATCGCGCGCATCACCCTGCATCCCGTGCTGCACGTGATGGGAGAGGCAGGTGCCTACGGCATGGCGCGCGGCCTGGTCGCGGCACGCGGCGCGACGATCGTGGAAGTGGAGACGAAGGGCGGCGTCTCCGGCTTCGGGGAGGCCTGGGGGCCACCGGGATTCGTGGCGCCCTATCTCGACTTCGTGGCGGCGGACTGGAACGGCGCGCGGCTGGTGGACCACGGCGCGCTGTTTCACCGCATCCTCGCGCGGAACTACCACTTCGGGACCCAGAACGGGTTGATGGCGCTGCTGTCGGGGCTCGACATGGCGGTGCACGACGCGCTGGGGAAGGAAAGCGGGCTGCCCGCCCACGCGCTGATCGGCGGGCGGGCGCGGGACCGGGTGCCGGTCTATGGCTCCGGCGGCTATTTCACCGCCGATCCGGCGCTGGGGCTGGCTGTACAGTTGCCGCGCTTCCGCGACTTCGCGGCCTGCAAGATCAAGATCGGCCGCGGCGTCGCCGACGACGTCGCGCGCGTCCGCATGACGCGGGAGGCGCTCGGCTCGGAGATGCGGATCGCGGTGGACGCGAACGGCAATTACGGGATCGACCAGGTGCTCGCGAGCATGCGCGCCATCGCCGGGTTCGGCATCGACTGGTACGAGGAGCCGCTCTCCCCGCTGGACGAGGAGGGCTATCGCGCCCTGCTCCCGCGGCGGGAGATCCCGGTCGCGACGGGGGAGGCGCTCTACACCGCCTTCGCCTTCGACCGGCTGCTGGCGCCGCGTGCCATCGACATCGCGCAGCCCGACCTCGCGCTCTGCGGCGGGCTGTCGCAGGGGCGGCTGATCGGGCAGCTCTGCACGCTGCGCCACGCACGTCTGTCGCCGCATGTCTGGGGCACGGGGCTGGGGCTGGCGGCGGCGGTGCAGCTGGTCGCGGCGCAGCCCGCCTATCCGGCGGTGCTGGACAGCGAGGCGGACCCGCCCTGGGTCGAGTACGACATCGCTGAGAACCCATTGCAGGATGACCTGCTGGTGAACCCGCTGCGGCCGGTTGGCGGTCACATCGCGGTGCCGGATGCGCCGGGGCTGGGCGTGGAGGTGGACCGCGCCGCGCTCGAGCGGTTCCGGCCGCGGTGACCCCACGCCGGTGAGCGCCTCCGCCCTCCCCGCGCCGCTGCTTCGGGCAGAAGGCCTCTCCGTCGCCTTCGGCGGCGGCGCGGGCTGGGTGACGGCGGTGGAGGACGTGTCCTTCGACCTGCCGGCGGGCGAGACGCTCGCGCTGGTGGGCGAGAGCGGCAGTGGCAAGTCGGTCACCGCCATGGCCATCGCGCGGCTGCACGCGGCGGCGCGGACGAGCGGCGCGCTGCGCTGGCAGGGTGCGTCGGGCGGGACCTCCGATCTGCTGGCGCTGCGCGGGGAGGCGCTGCGGAAGCTGCGCGGGCGGGAGATCGCGGTGGTCTTCCAGGATCCGGGCAGCGCGCTCGATCCGCTTTTCACCATCGGCGACCAGATCGCGGAGACGCTGCGGCACCTGCGCGGGCTGAAGGCGCGCGAGGCAGCAGCAAAGGCCGTGGAATTGCTGGGGCTGGTGGGAATCCCCGATCCCGTGCGGCGCGCGGGGGAGTATCCGCACCAGCTCTCCGGCGGGATGCGGCAGAGGGCGGTGATCGCGCTGGCGCTGGCGGGGGAGCCGCGCCTGCTGATCGCGGATGAGCCGACCACCGCGCTCGACGTGACGATCCAGGCGCAGATCGTGGACCTGTTGCGGGAGCTGCAGGCGAGCGCGGGCATGGCGATGATCTTCGTCAGCCACGACCTCGGGCTGGTGGCGGGGTTGGCGCACCGCATCCTCGTCCTCTACGCCGGGCAGGTGGTGGAGGAGGGCGCGGCGGCCGAGGTGCTGGCCGCGCCGCGCCATCCCTATACGCGGGCGCTGCTCGACTGCATCCCCTCGCTGGAGGGCGAGCCGCCGCGCGGCATTCCCGGGCTGATGCCGAACCCGCTGGCACCGCCGCCGCATTGCCGCTTCGCGGATCGCTGCGCCCTGGCGGTGGAGGCGTGCCGGGCCGGGCCGATCCCGCTGCTGGACGTGGCGCCGGGGCGCCGCAGCCGCTGCATTCGCTGGGCGGACGTGCCGTGAGCGCGCCGGTCGTGCAGGACCCCATCGTCGAAGGCCCCATCGTGGAAGGCCAGGGCCTGGTGATGGAGTTCGGCGGGCCGCGCCTGCTGTCGCCGCGCCGCCGCCCCGTGCGCGCGGTGGCCGGCGTGGACATCGCTATCCGCCGCGGCGAGGCGCTGGGGCTGGTGGGGGAGAGCGGCAGCGGCAAGTCCACCATCGGCCGGATGCTGCTGCGCCTGGCGCGGCCGACGGCGGGGCGCGTGGTGTTCGACGGGCAGGAGATCACGGCGGCGGACCGCGCGGCGCTGCGGCCGCTGCGCCGGCGGATGCAGATGGTCTTCCAGGACCCCTTCGGCAGCCTGAACCCGCGCATGGGGATCGGCGCCGCCATCGCGGAAGGCGTGGTGCTGCACCGCCTGGCCGATCGCCGGGCCGCGAAGGCGCGGGCGGCGGCGCTGCTGGAGCGGGTGGGGCTCTCGCCCGGGCTGTATGACCGGCGCCCGGCGGCGCTGTCGGGCGGGCAGCGGCAACGGGTCGCCATCGCGCGGGCGCTGGCGGTGGACCCGGATTTCGTCGTGGCGGATGAGCCGGTCTCGGCGCTGGACGTCTCGGTCGGGGCGGAGATCCTGAACCTGCTGCGGGAGTTGCGGCGGGAGCGGCAGCTCGCGCTGCTCTTCGTGTCCCATGACCTCGGCGCGGTGCGGACGCTGTGTGACCGCGTGGCGGTGCTCTATCTCGGGCGCGTCATGGAGGAGGGGCCGGCGGCGTCTGTGCTGCGGGCGGCGCGGCACCCTTATACGCGGGCGTTGCTGTCGGCCTCGCCGGGGCGGCCGGGGGAGGCGCGCGGGCCGCGCATCATCCTGCGCGGGGAGATCCCGAGCCCGGCGGCGCCGCCCTCCGGCTGCGTGTTCCGCACGCGCTGTCCCTTCGCGCTGCCGGCCTGCGCGGAGCGGGTGCCGGCGCTTCGGCCCTGGGGCGGCGACCGTCGCGTGGCCTGCATCCGGGACGACGTGCTGGCCGAGGAGACGCCGCCATGAGCGCGGGCCGCATCCTGGTGATCGGCGGGCGCGGCTTCGTGGGGAGCCGCGTGCTGCGGCTGGCGCTGGCGCAAGGGATCGCCGCGGCCTCGTTCGGACCAGGGGAGGTGCCTGCCGGCGATGGGGTGGCGCGGTTCTCCGGCGAGGTGGAGGAACCGGGGCGGCTGCGGGGCGCGCTGCGGCTGTTCCGGCCGGACGCGGTGATCTGGGCCGCCGGCTACAACCCCACCGGGGACGGGCTGGCGCGCACGGCCGGGGCCGATCCGGCGCGGGCGGTGGCGGTGAATGCGGGTGGCTTCGCGGCGGTGCTGGCGGCCTGCGCCGAGGCGGGCGTGCGGCGCGTCGTGCAGTGCGGCTCGACCGTGGTTCTGGGGCCGCCCGGTCTCTACAGAGCGGCGCGGGTGGATGAGGCGGCGGCGCCCGCGCCGCGCAGCGCCTACGGGCTGTCCAAGCGGATGGCCGAGAGCGCGGCGGAATGGGGTGCGGAGGCGCTCGGCCTGTGGGTCACGACGCTGCGCCTGCCGCTCGTGCTGGGACCGGGGCGCTGGTACGTGGGCGCGGCGACGCTCTACGCGCGGTTGCTGCAGGCGGCGGTGGAAGAGATCGTCGTGGACGAGGCTGTGCCGGCGGCGCCCTTCGACATCGTGCACGGCGACGATGCGGCGGAGGCGCTGTTGCTCCTCGCGATGCGGGACGAGGTGCCGCGACTGCTGAACATGGCGGGGCTGACCGTCACCTATGCGGAGATCGCGGCGCGGCTGCTGGCGATGGTGCCGGGCGCGAGGATCGCGGTGACGGAGGCGCCCGGCCCCGCCGACCTGCCGCTCGTGGATGACGCGGCGTTGCGCGCGCTCGGCTGGACGCCGCGGCGCGGGCTGGACGCGATCCTGTCGGAAACGCTGCACGAGATCGGGACAAGGGAGACGGCATGATGCACGAGGAGAGACTGGCGGCGCTGGGATTGAGCCTGCCGCCCCTGCCGAAGCCGGCGTTCGACTACGTGCCGGCCGTGGTGGAGCGCGGCCTCGTCTGGATCAGCGGGCAGCTGCCGCGCGATGCGGAGGGGAACCTGCCCGTGCTCGGGCGGCTCGGTGCCGAGGTGGACGTGGAGGCGGGACGGCGCGCGGCGACGCTCTGCGCGCTGCAGGGGCTGGCGGCGCTGCGCTCCGTCACGGGGTCGCTGGATGCGGTGTCGCGGGTGGTGAAGGTGACGGGCTTCGTCGCCTCGGCCGACGGGTTCATCGAGCAGCCGAAGGTGATCGACGCCGCGTCCAACCTGCTGGGGCAGGTGTTCGGGGAAGCGGGGCGGCACGCCCGCAGCGCGATCGGCGTCGCCATGCTGCCGCGCAACGTGCCCGTCGAGATCGAGTTCGTCTTCGCCCTGCGGGACGCGGGCTGAGAAACAGGGAACGCCGTCACCTCCTACGCTGAAGGAAGGATCGCCATGCCGATGATCGACCGACGCACCGCGCTGCTCGCGGGGGCGGGGCTGCTGGGGGCCGGGCTTCCGGGGCCGGGCTGGGCGCAGGGGGCGCCGGACGACCTCTACGGTCCCGATGATGCGGGCGCGCGGCGGGGCGGGGTGCTGACCGTCGCCATCGCGAACGAACCGCCGAACCTCGATCCCTTCCACCAGGCGGGGGATGCGCGAACGGCCGTGACGGTGCTGATGTACCAGGGGCTGATGTATGAGCACGCCTCCGGCCTGGCGAAGCCGCTGCTGGCGGAGTCGATGACGATCTCGCCGGACGGGCTGACCTACACCTTCGCGCTGCGGCGGGGGGTGCGGTTTCACACCGGGGCGACGATGACCTCGGCCGACGTGAAGTACAGCTACGACTACGTCCGCAACGCGTCCAACGGCAGCCCGGGGGCGGCGGATTTCGGGGCGATCAGCGCGATCGAGACGCCGGACGACCACACGGTGGTGATCCGGCTGTCCGAGCCGAACGCGTCGCTGCCGATGACGCTGACAAACCGCTTCGGCTGCGTGGTGCCGCGCGACACCTTCGCCAACCCGCAGGCCCGCGCGCGGCTGTCGCAGCAATCGGTCGGGACGGGGCCCTTCATGCTCCAGGAGTTCCGGCCGCAGAGCCATATCCGCATGGCGCGGTTCCCGAACTACTGGCGGCAGGGGCAGCCCTATCTGGACGGCGTGCTGTTCAGCGTGCAGCCGAACGCGGCGAGCGTGCTGGTGGCGTTGCGGAGCCGGCGGGTGGACCTCGCGCTGCTGGCGCGGCCGCAGGATGCGGAGCAGCTGCAGGGGCAGGCGGGACTGAACATCGCCTCCGCGGCGTCGCTGCGCCAGTGCTCTCTCGACCTCGACAGCAATCACGCGCAGCTCCGGGACGTGCGGGTGCGGCAGGCGATCGCGCTGCTGATCGACAAGAAGGCGGTGATGGACGCCTCGATCGGCGGGAAGGGGCAGGTGCTCGGTACCGTGCCGGCGGCCATGCAGGAGAGCTGGGGCGCGCCGATCGACTCCCTGTCCTTCCAGAAGCCGGACGTGGCGCGGGCGAAGGCGTTGTTGACGGAGGCCGGGCTGGGGGACGGCTTCGCGCTGGACCTCGTCAGCATCATCGGCTTCGAGTGGATGGACCCGGCGGCGGTGACCATCGGGCAGCAGCTGGCACAGGCGGGCATCCGGCTGAACATCCAGCGGGTGGAGCTGGGCGTGTGGCTGAACGCCTTCCGCACGCGGAACATGCGCTTCACCTTCAATGACTGGGGCACGCAGCCCGATCCGCACATCCTGTACTACCGGCACTTCCACAGCGCGCCGCGCGGCGCCGACTTCCGCAACTGGAACAATGCGGAGGCCGACCGCTTCATGGATGCGGGCATGGCCACCGCCGACACGGCGGCGCGGAAGGAGGCGTATCTCGGGCTGCAGCGGGTGATGGATGGGACGGTGCCGACCATCATGCTCTTCTCGCCCGATCTGGTGAGCGTGTCGCAGGCGCGGGTGCGGAACTACGTGCAGCACCCGACGGGATGGTGGTTCGGCCTCGCCAAGGCCTGGATCGCGACCTGATCGCGGGACGATGATCGAGGCCGTCCTCCGCCGGCTCGGGGCCGCGCTCGTCACCACGATCCTGGCGACGGGCGCGGTCTTCCTGCTGATCCGCGCCGTGCCCGGCGACATCATCGGGGAGATGCTGGGCCAGAGCGCCGGCGACCCGGCGACGGAGGCGGCGCTGCGCGCCTTCTTCGGGCTCGACCAGCCGCTGTGGCAGCAATACCTGCGCTGGGCGGGGGATGCGCTGCGGGGCGATCTCGGCACCTCCATGCGGCAGGGGCTGCCGGTGGCGGGGATCATCGCGGACGCCTTCCTGGTCACGCTGGAGATCGGGCTGGTGACGCTCACCGTCGCCATCCTGGTGGGCGTGCCGCTGGGGCTGGCGGCGGGGGCGCGGCCCGGGGGCGTGGTGGACGCGGTGGTGGAGGGGTTCACGCTGCTCAGCCTCTCCGCGCCGGTGTTCTGGACGGGGATGGTGCTGCTGATCCTGTCCGATGCCTGGCTCGGCTGGGCGCCGCCGCTGGTCTACGCCTCCCCGGACGTGTCGGTGGCGGACAACCTGGAGAGCATCCTGCTGCCGGTGCTGGCGCTGGGGCTGTTGCAGGCCGGGGCCTATGCGCAGTTCACGCGGCAGCAGACGGCGGCGCTGCTGCGGCAGGATTTCGTGCGCGCGGCGACGGCGCGGGGGTTGCCCGCGCGGGTGATCTTCGGGCGCCACGTGCTGCGGAACATCGCGATCCCGCTGGTGACCTATGCCGGGCTGATCCTCGTGCAGATCCTCGGCGGCGTGGTGGTGGTGGAGACGCTCTTCGCCATCCCCGGCCTCGGGCGGACGCTGCTGGCGGCGATCCAGGGGCGGGACTACCCGGTGCTGCAAGGGGCGCTGCTGCTATCGGTGGTGGTGGCGCTGCTGGTGAACCTGGTGATCGACCTCGCCTACGCGCTGATCGACCCGCGGGTGCGGGGGGCGTGATGCGGCGCGGGCGGGTGGCGCTGGTTCTCGGCGGCGCGCTGATTCTCGTGCTGCTGGCGATCAGCCTGGCGCCGAGCCTCTTCGCCGGGCCGCCGGACGCGGTGGCGGTGACGCGGCGGCTGGAGCCGCCCTCCGCGCAGTTCCCGTTCGGGACGGATGAGACGGGGCGCGACGTCTATGCCCGCGTCGTGCACGGGGCGGGGACGACGCTCGGCATCGTGGCGGCGGCGATCGCGCTGGCGGGGCTGGTGGGCGGAAGCCTGGGCGCCTTGGCCGGCTTCGCCGGGCGGTGGGCGGATCTGGCGCTGTCGCGCGGGGCGGACGCGCTGCTCGCCTTCCCGCCGATCATCCTCGGTGTGGTGCTGGCCAGTACGCTGGGGGCCGGGGCGGGGAACCTGATTCTTGCGCTGGCGGTGATCTACGCGCCGGTCTTCTTCCGCGTGGCGCGGGCGGCGGCGTTGGTGGAATCGGGGCGGGCCTATGTGGAGGCCGCCCGCGCGCTGGGGCACGGGGAGGCGGCGGTGCTGCTGCGCCATGTCGCGCGCAACGTGGCGCCGGCGGTGGTGCTGCAATGCGTGATCCTGTTCCCGCTGGCACTGCAGATCGGGGCGGCGCTGGGGTTCCTCGGCCTGGGCGTGCCGCCGCCGACGCCGGATTGGGGTGCGAGCCTGCAGGAGAGCCGGAACTACCTGACGGTCGCGCCGTGGCTGGCGATCTTCCCGGGGTTGGCGCTGCTGCTCTCGGCGGTGGCGGCGTCGCTGCTGGGGCGGGCGCTTCAGGCGGAGCGGTGAAGCAAGGCCGGGGGGAGGTATCCCCCCGGACCCCCTTCTATTCTTGTCTGGCTGCCGCAGGTCATTGACGAAGTGGGCCGCCATTTCCTGAAGCAGTCCAACCTATGCGCGGAACGACTGGCGTGCGGTCCGCGGCAGCCTGATAGAAATAGATGGGGGTTTGGGGGAATACTCCCCCCAGCCTTTCTTACTCCGGCTGAACGCCCAACGCGCGCAGGATCGGACCGTAAGCCGCGTACTCCTCCCGCACCATGCGCGTGAAATCGGCGCGGGAAAGGTAGCGCACGGGCACGCGCGCCTGGGCGGCGATGCGGCGGAAGGCAGGATCTTCCGTCGCGCTGCGGCAGGCGGCTTCCAGGCGGTCCAGCACCGGCTCGGGCGTGCTGGCGGGGGCGTAGATCCCGACCTGGCTGAGCTGGAGGGCGTCGATGCCCTGTTCCCGCGCCGTGGGGACATCGGGGTAGTCGGGATGGCGGCTTTCCGAGAAGACGGCGATCAGCCGCAGCCGCCCGGCGTCGATGAGGCCGGAGGCGGAGGCGACGACGGTGGCGGAGAAGTCGAGGCGGCCGCCGAGCACCTCGTTCAGGTGCGGCGGGTCGCCGCGGAAGGGGATGTGGTTGAACTCCACGCCCGTGGCGCGGGTGACGCGCCAGACGCCGAGCTGCGGCAGGGAGTTCGGTCCGGGGCTGCCGAAGGAGAGCGGGCGGCGACGGCCCTCCGCCACCAAGTCCGGCAGGGTACGGATGGCGCTGTCGGCGCGGACGGCGAGGCCCAGCACGTTCTCGTTCGTGCCGCAGACCGGGGCGAAGTTCTCCGGCGAGGTGCCGGTGTTGCGGACCATGTGGGGCTGCACGACGATCGCCGTCATCGGCGTCAGGCCGAGCGTGTGGCCATCGGGCGGGGAGGTGGCCACGAAGCGCATCCCCACCACGCCAGACCCGCCGTCCCGGTTGGTGACGACGACGTTCTGGCCGAGGATTCGGGTGAAGTGCTCGGCGATGGCACGGCCGTAGGAATCGGCGGCGCTGCCGGGGGAATAGGGCAGCACGATCGTCATCGGGCGGTCGGGGAAGGTCTGGGCCACCGCACCCGTTGAGGCAGCGAGGGCGGCGGCGAGGATCAGGCGGCGCATCTCCGTCACTCCTCGATGATCGCGACGGCGCGGGTCCAGCCGGCGGAGGCGCGCTCGATCTTCACGGGGAAGCAGGCGACGGTGAAGCCGTCGGCGGGCAGGGCCTCTAGGTTGTTCAGCTTCTCCATGTGGCAGTAGCCGATCTCACGGCCGGCGCGGTGGCCTTCCCAGATGAGGGAGGCGTCGCCGGTCTCGCGCACCTTGCGCGCGGTGTGGGAGAAGGGGGCGTCCCAGGACCAGGCATCAGTGCCGACGAGGCGCACCCCCTGCCCCAGCATCCAGAGCGTCGCGGCCTTGCCGATGCCGCAGCCGGTGTCGAGGTAGTCGGGCTGGCCGTAGCGCGCGCCGGCGGCGGTGTTCACCACCACGATCTCCAGCGGCTTCAGCGTGTGGCCGATGCGATCGAGTTCGCGCTGCACATCATCCGGCGTGGCAACGTAGCCGCTCGGAAGGTGGCGGAAGTCGAGCTTCACGCCGGGCTGGAAGCACCAGTCCAGCGGCACCTCGTCGATGCGGATGGAGGGACGGCCGCCCGGCGTCAGCGCCTCGTCCATGCGGGAGAAGTAGTGGTAGGGCGCGTCGAGATGCGTGCCGTTGTGGGTGGAGATCGTCACCTCCTCCACCGCGGCATACTCGCCCTCCGGCAGGTCGGAGACGGGCACGCCCATCAGCGCGGCCATGGCGGGGGCGGTGTCGTGGTGGTTGCGATAGTTGATCTTCGGCAGCATGTGCGGGGGATCGGAGGCGATGCCCGCCTTCAGCGTGGACGAGATGTCGATGATGCGGCGTGCCATGCTCTTGTGTTTCCTCCGATCGTCCTGACCAGGCTTGATCTTGGCTTGTTTGACTTGGGGCCGGGAGGCGCTGCCCCCCGGACCCGCGATCTATGGGACGCGGTCCAGGGGCGCGTTCGCCCCTGGTGGATGGGGTCCGGGGAAGGCAAGGCCTTCCCCGGGGCTACAGCCCCGCATCCTCCGGCACCAGCACCGCCCCGTCCTCGATCCGCGCCTCCACCGCCTCCAGGCTGTCGCCGGCGCAGGGGCCGTTGATGCAGAAGCCGTCCTCCACGCGGAAGCGGGCGCCGTGCGCGGAGCAGACGAGGAAGCGGCGCGTGCCATCCAGGAAGCGGTTCGGCAGGGGTTCCAGTGGTAGGCCGATATGGGGGCAGGAGTTGACGTAGACATGCACCGCCTCCCCCCGGCGCACGGCGACGAGGCCCGTGAAGCCGCCGGGGGCGGGCGGAAAGCCCCGTGCCTCGCCGTCCGGGATGTCCTCCAGCCGGCAGAGGGTCCGGTCTGTCACAGACCGGCCAGGCGGCTGATGTGCTTCCAGTGGGCCTCCGACACCGGCACGACGGAGAGGCGGGACTGCTTGATCAGCAGGAGTCCCTCCAGCTTCGGGTCGGCCTTCATGGCGGCGAGGGTCACGGGCTTCGGCACGGGGCCGACGGTACGCATGTCCACGCAGACCCACTTGCCCGTGCCGTCGGACGGGTCCGTATAGGCCTCGCGCGAGACCTCGACGACGCCGACGATCTCCTTGCCGATGTTGGAGTGGTAGAAGAAGGCGCGGTCGCCCTTCTTCATGGCGCGCAGGTTGTTCGCGGCCTGGGCGCTGCGCACGCCCGTCCAGGGCTCGACGCCCGCCGTCACCTGCTGGTCCCAGGAGAAGGCGTCGGGCTCGCTCTTCACCAGCCAGTAGGCGGTCATCCCACCCGCACCCCGTCCCGGTAGACCTCGCGGAAGGGGTGGACGGTCTGGGTGGCGAAGACGTCGGCCTCCCAGAAGGGGTCCTGGCGGGCGAAGCTCCGGGCGGCGTCGAGGTCCGGCTGGTCCACGACGACGAGGCTGCCGCGCTGCTTCCCCTCCTCGTCCAGGAAGGGGCCGACATAGGCGAGCTTCGGCGCCGCGGCTTCCAGCCAGACCAGGTGCTTCGGCCGAGCGGCGAGCCGGCGCTCCAGGGCGTCCGGCTTGTCGTGGCTGACGATGGCAAACAGCATGGCGGGGATGCGCGACTCCCTGGGGATGCGCGCATGGAAGCCCGGCGGGGCGGCCGCTTCAATGGGCGGCGGGCCGGGGCCGATCAGGGTTGGCCGCTCAGGGCAGGGCCGGGACGACCCTACGGCCCGCGCAACGCGCCCGCGATCACAGGGGCGGGAGAGGGTCCTCGGGCCGTTCCTCCTCGTGGATCGCGCCGAAGGTGGCGGCGATGCGGGCACGTCCCGCGATCTCGGCCACGGCGCTCAGGCCGCTCGCGCCCGCGGGCAGCGGCGTGTGGCAGAGGATGTAGCCGAGGGCCGCCTGAAAGCGGCGGGTCGCCTCCTCGCGCTCGGAGGGCGGGAGGCTTCGCAGCATCTTCGCCCGGACCTCGGCCGCGATCCATTCGAGGAAGGCGTGCTCCGAATCCTTGGGATTGTAGTCGTCGGAGGGTGGTTCGCTCATCCCCGCGCTACGGCGCGGGGGGAACGCCGGACGCAGGAACCATTTTCACGAAAACGCGACGCGCCGGGGCGTCACCCCGGCGTCGGGTCGTTGTTCACGTGCCGCAGGCGGAGGGAGAAGGCGATCAGTAGCACGCCGGCGGCGATGGACTGAAAGGCCACGACCCAGATCAGCGCCAGCAGGCCGGCCCCGGGATTGATGGCCATCCAGGCGCCGACGAGGACGCCGAGGGCCCCGAGCAGGCCGAGCAGCACGCTGCCCGTCCGGAAGGCGAGGAGGAGGCGGAAGACGCCGCTGACCACCATCCAGGCCGCGACGATCAGGACGAGGGAGATCGCCGAGAGGCCGGGGGCCAGCAGCAGGACCGCCGCGGCGAGGAGCGAGAGGATCCCATCCAGCCACATCCAGCCGGTGCCCAGCCTAGCCGAAGGTCCCGCGACGGGCACGACCGGCCGGCCGGTGACCGCGTGCCAGAGGGTGAAGGCGCCATCCAGCGCGAACCAGGCCGCGAGCATCCCGAGGATGAAGGCCAACCCGAGCGCCGGCATGGCGAAGACGAGCACGCCGAAGAGGATCGAGACGACCCCGCGCAGCAGGAAGAGCCACCAGTTCCGGGCCAGGGCGCGCATCACGCGGAAGCGGCCGGGCATGGGCAGGGCGGGGCCGGGGGCGGCCGCCGCGGCCGCGGTGGTGGTCGGGAGGGGGCTCGGGACGGCGTCGGACATGGCGGGGCCTGATCGTTAACCGCCCATGCAGCGAGTGCGGTGGCGGAAGGTTGCGCGCGGCCCCGCCGGTCCTGCGGGGCCGCGGTATGGCCGCCGGATCGCGTTCGCTTCCGATCCGGCGCGGGCGCCCGCACGCTGGGCCAGGATCCGCAGCCGAGCGGTGGCAGGGTTGCGGCGGCCGGACCCCTGAGCCCCACTGCTGTGCATGTCCCCCACCTTCCGGCTCGGCGTCCGCGAAGCCTTCGGCGCCCATACCATTGCCATGGCCGCGACCTTCCTCGCCTTCGGGGCGGCGGTGCGGGCGGCGGGGTTCGGGCTGGCCTGGGGGCTGGTGTCCTCCGGTGCTGTTTACGGGATGGCGGGGCAGATGGTGCTGCTGGGCGCCGCGCCGGGGGCGGGGGCCGCGGCGGTGATGGGGGCGGTGGTGGCGAATGCCCGCTTCCTGCCCATGGCCGCGGCGCTGGCGCCCCTGGTGCGGGGGCGGCTGGCGCCGCTGGTGCTGCCCTTCATCGCGATCACGCCCTGGGCCGCGGCGATGCGCCGCCTGCCGGACCTGCCGGAGACGGGGCGGGCGGCCTGGTTCGTCGGCTTCGGGCTGGTGTCCTGGACCACGGGGCTGGCGGTGACGGCGGCGGGGTATGGCATCGCCGGGTTCATCCCGGCGCCGGTGCTGGCGATCCTGCTGCTGGTGAACCCGCTCTACTTCGCCCTGCTGATCGCGGCGGGGGCGGCGCGGGGCGGGCCGTGGCGCCCGGCGCTGGGCGGGGCGCTGGCGGCGCCGCTGGCGCTGCTGCTGCCGGCCGGGGTGCCGCCGGCCTGGGGGCTGCTGGGGGCGGCGCTGGTCGGCGGGACGGCCGCCTTCCTGCTGCGGCGGCGCGGATGAGCGAGGCGTGGTGGCCCCTGCTGGTCACGGCCGCCGCCATGGCGCTGCTGCGCGGGGTGGGGCTGGCCCTGGCGTGGCGGCTGGACGCGCGGCATCCGGCCATCGCCTGGGCGGCGGCGGTGAGCGAGGCGGCGCTGGCCGCCTGGGTCGTGCTGGCGATGGTGACGCCCGGCGGTCCGTGGTCCGTGACGGCGCGGCTGGCGGCGCTGGCCGTGGCGGTGGGGGTGTTCGCGGCGGCCGGGCGGCGGCTGCTGCCGGCGCTGGCGGCAGGACTGGCGGTGGCGGCGTTGTTGCGGTGAGGGCGGCGCCGGCCATGCGATCTGCTGGGGGCAGCGGGAGGCTCCGCCTCCCGGACCCTCCGCCGGGGGCCAGGCGTGGCCCCGGACCCCGCGATCTGTTCAGGAAAGGCTCGGCACGGGCGCCGACGGCGCTATCCGTTCAGGTGCGCGGAGAACTTCGCCATCCAGAGGTTCGGCAGGGTATTGGTCGGGCCGCAGTGGAGCGGGATGGTCCAGATCGGCTCCCGCCAGTCGCCCGTCTCGATGATGAAGTTCCAATCCGTGTGCTTGCCGTTGCCCCCGGCATAGACCGGCTCCACCCGCCATTTCCGGATGACGGAGAAGGGCAGGACCTTGCGGATGCGGATGGAGGCGATGCCGACCATCTCCCCGATCGGGTCGAAGAGAAGGGTGGTGGTGCGGCCGTCCAGCCGGTCCTCGAAGCCCGTGTGCTCCCCGCGGACGGCGGCGACGGAGGCGTTGCGGAGGGACCGCTCCACGAAGCGCTTCAGCAGGATGATGACCACCAGCGCGACGCCGATGATGACCGCCCAGGTGATCGCGGTGGTGAGGATGGACTGCCACGGGATCGAGCCGAGCCAGGCCATGACGCCACTGAAGAGTTCCAAGCCGAGTCCCCCAGGGCCGTGAGCAGGAGCTGTGGCGCCGCATTGCACCATTCCGCCCCCGGCCGTCCATCCACCGGAGACCCGTCCCGTGTGGCGAGGATGCAACCCCGTGGCTTCAGCGCCATTTTCAGAGCCATGAGCCAGACCCTGCCTGCCCTGCTGACCCTGCCCGAGGACGCCCAGACCGAGCTCGCCAAGGCGGTGGCGACGCTGGAGGGTCCCTCCTTCGCGGCCCGGGTGGCTGCCATCGCTGGCACCCCGATCGAGGCGCTGAAGGCCCGCCTGCCGGAATCGGTGCGCGACAACGTGGACGTCGCGGTCCGCCGCGCCCTGGAGAAGGCGTGGCAGACGGCGGTGGGCACCGAGCCGCGCCGCGCGCCCTTCGGCGTGGACGTGGCCTGGTTCCACCGGGGCGTGGCCATGGCCAGCGGTGCCGCCGGCGGGGCGCTCGGGCTGATCGGGACGCTGGCGGAACTGCCGCTCTCCACCACCATCCTGCTGCGCCAGATCGCGGCCGAGGCCGCGGCGGCCGGGGAGGACCCGAAGGTTCCCGCCACGGCGGCCGAGTGCATGGCCGTCTTCGCCATCGGCAGTCCCAACACGGCCGAGGACGACGTGACGGAGACCGGCTACTTCGCCGCGCGCCTCGCGCTGGCGCAGCTTCTGCCCAACGCGGCGACGAGCCTCACCTCCTCCCTGCTGCCCGGCTTCCTGGGCGCGATCGCGGCGCGGTTCACGGGCAGCGTGGGGCTGAAGCTCTCGGCCGGGGCGATCCCGATCGTCGGCGCGGCGGCGGGGGCGGCGATCAACCTCGCCTTCCTCGAGCATTTCCGGGGCGTGGCGAAGGCGCATTTCGGCGTGCGGCGGCTGGAGCGCATCTACGGGCCGGAGCGGGTCCGGTCGGCCTATGACGCCCTGCGGGACGGGAGCACGGCGTGATTACCGGGGGGGCGGGCGGACGCGACGCCGCCGTCTGACCGCGGGTCGAGGCTGCTGCGGAGGCGGACTCCCGGTGCGGGAGATTTGCCGTGTCGGCTCTGCGGCAGGATGTGCGTCGCGGCGGGCCGTCCCGGCCGATCTCAGAATGAGTGCGCCGTTGAGGCACCCTGGCGCTCGGCTTGGCGATCTTCCGTTGGTGTGCCGTTCCGGGAGCCGATTGCTCACGCGATCGGGAGGCCATTAACCCTCAGTCGCGAGACGATTCGTCTGGGGGCAACGATGAAGCGAGCCGTGCTGGTGACGGCGACCCTGCTGTTGGGGAGCCTGGGGGCGGTGCCGGACGCCGAGGCGGTGACCTGCGCGCGCGGCGTCTATCGCGCCGGCTGCGCGGGGCCCAATGGGGCGGCCGTCGTGCGCAGGCCGGCGGCACCGCCGGCCCGCCGCGCCGTGAACTGCGCGAGCGGGCCCTACCGCGCGGGCTGCCTCGGCCCGAACGGTGCGGCGGTCGTCCGCCGGCCCTCGTAGCGGGCCGGCGTCACGCGCGCGCCGGCGGGACGGAGGGCGGCGCTTCGCTGCCGGTTGGCAGCGCGGGGGCTTCCCCGCCCGACAGGCGGTAGACCCGCAGGGCGTTGTCACGCAGGAACTTGCGGCGCGGGCCGGGGCGCAGCTTCAGCGCCTCCACCTCCTCCCGCATGCGGCGGAAGCCGAGCACGGGGAAGTCGGTGCCGAACATCACCTTGTCCTGGCCGTAGCTGTCGATGTAGCGGACGAAGCTCTCGGGCCAGTGCTTCGGCGCGTGGGCATCGGCCACGATGAAGACGTTCCGGTGCTTCCAGGCCATCGCGATCATCTCCTCGTGCCAGGGGATGCCGATGTGGATGCCGATCAGCTTCAGCTCCGGGAAGTCGCAGGCCACGCCGTCCAGCGCAATGGGGCGGCCGACGGAGCGCAGCGGGCGCTTCGGGTCATAGACGAGGGATTGCCCGACCTGGAGCTGCACGGGCACGTCCAGCTCGCAGCACTCGGCGTAGAGGGGATACCAGCGCGCGTGGTCCGGCGGCAGCTCGAACCAGTGCGGGTAGCCGTGCGCGCCGACGAAGCCGTATTCGCGAACCGCGCGGCGTAGCGCCCGGACGCCCGTCATGCCCTGGGTGGGGTCCAGCCCGGCCACGCCGGCGAAACGCTCGGGACGCCATTGCACGAGGTCGGCGACGATCCTGGGGTCGAGATGCCAGGAGCCCTGCAGGCCGAGCTGGCCGATGCAGGCGGCGACGAGCAGGGCCTGGCCGACCCCGGCCTCGTCCATCATCGCGAGCATCTCCTCCCGCGTGTAGCCGCCGCGCACGCGGCCTTCCTGGCGAAAGGTGCCGGTGTGGAAGTCGCCGCTCCAGGATGGGCGCGAGGCGGCGATCTCCGGCGTCAGCGGGTTGACCACCGTATCCACCGCCAGGATGTCCCAATCGCCCGCCATCCGCTTTTCCCTGTTCGCGTGACGGGCGAGTGTAGCCGCGGGCGGTGCGGCAGACAGGAGGGGTGATGGCGGTGCGGTCCGTGGAGTTGTTCGATCCGGCGGTCGTCGCGCGCATCCGGGCCCGCCGTGCCGGGCGCTTCCACCTGACGCGGGCGCTGGACGGGGCGGGCACGGCGCTGGTCGTCGTTGACATGCAGCTGGCGTTCACCGGTGCCGGCGCGCCGTCCGGGACGGGGGAGGCGACCTCCGTCATTCCGGCGATCAATGCGGTGGCGCGGGCGCTGCGGGCGGCGGGGGGACGGGTGGCGTTTTCCCGCGCGACCTTCGATGGGTCGGAGCATGGCGGGTGGCCGGGCTTCTACGGGCGGATGGTGGCGCCCGATCTGGCGGGGCGCATCCTCGGCGCGTTGCGGGAGGGGGCGCCGGAGCACGCGCTGGACCCGGGGCTGGAGGTGGCGCCGGAGGACTTCGTCTTCCCGAAGAACCGGTATTCCGCTTTCGCACCCGGGGCCTCTTCCCTGCCGGAATGGCTGGCGGGGCGGGCCGTGCGCACGGTGCTGGTGGCAGGCACCATCACGAATGTCTGCTGCGAGAGCACGGCGCGCGACGCCATGCAGCACGGCTACGACACGGTGATGCTGGCCGATGCCTGCGCGGCGCGCGACCGCGGGGCGCATCTGGCCGCGCTGACGACCTTTGCCGAGTTCTTCGGCGACGTGCTCACGGCGGCGGAGGCGGTCGACGCCTTGGCTGGTGACGCGCCGGGCGAATAGACCGCGGGGTCCGGGGGGCGCGCGTCCGCCCCCCCCGGCGGAGGGGTGCAGGGGAGGCGGCGCCCCTGCGGGCGTCAGGCCACGCGCACCGACACGAGCGCCTGCACGCCCCCGCGCACCGCCCTCACGGCGGCTTCCAGGGCCGGGGCGAGGTCGCCCGCGCGGTCCACGCGCCAGCCCTGGCCGCCGCAGGCGCGGATGATGGCGGCGTGGTCCGGCACGGCGGCGAAGTCGGCCAGGGGGATGCGCCCGGCCGCCATGGCCGCGCCCTGCGGGTAGATGGAGGCGGTGGCGCGGCGCACGGCGCCGTAGCCGGCGTTGTCGAAGACGACCGTGAGGAAGGGCAGGTTCTCGGCAGCGGCGGTCTGGTGGCAGGCGACGGGGTTGGCGAAGACGTAGGAGCCGTCGCCCACGGCGGCGACGGCGAGGCGGTCCGGGGCGGCCATCTTGGCACCCATGGCGGCCGGCACGCCCCAGCCGAGGGCGCCGACCGGGGAGGAGCCGAAGAAGGTCGCGGGGTGGCGGAAGGACATGGCGCCGCGCACCAGCGGGTATTCGTTCACCATCATGACGTCCGGCCCCGGGCCGCCGAGGACGCGGCCGAGGATCGTGCTGGCCTGGGCCTGGGTAAGCAGGGCGTCCGGCGCGGGCTCGGGCGGGAGGGAGCGGGCGCGGAGGTCGCGGTGCGCGGCGGCCATGGCGGTGGCGCGGGCGGCGATGCGGCCTTCCCCGCCGCGCGCGGCCTCGGACAGGGCGGCTGACAGGGCCGGGATGGCCTGGGCAGCGCTGACGGCGGCGGCGGCTTCTCCGCCGAAGCCGCGCACGGGGTAGCGGCCAAAGAGCGGGTCGGGGCCGAGGTGGAAAACGCGGGCACCGGGCCGCGGCGACCGGATCGCGGGGATCCAGGGGACGTCGCATTCGAGGACGAGGATGACGTCGGCCTCAGGCAGCCAAGGGTCCACCTCGAAGCCGCCGTGCATCGGGTGGTCGTTGTCCAGCGCGTGGTAGCGGGGGCGGAACTCCACCACGCGCAGGCCGAAGCGGGCGGCGAGATCGGCCAGCATCGCGGGCACGGCGGGATCGCGGCCGGCGGAGGCGGTGACGATCATCGGCCGCTCCGCACCGGCGAGCGCCTCGGCGATGCGGGCAGCGGTGCCGGGGTCGAGGGCGGCGGGGGCAACGGCGGGCGGCTCGTCCATCGGCGCGGGCGGGGCCTCGGCGGCCAGGGTCTCGCGCGGCAGGAGGAGGGCGACGGGACCCTGTGGGTCGGCGCGGGCGACGGAGAGGGCGCGGGCGGCGATGGCCTCGGCCTGGCCGGGGCGGCGCAGCTCGTAGTCCCACTTCACCGCCTCCCGCAGCATGCCGGCCTGGTCGAACATCTCCTGCGCCCAGTGGATGTTGAGGGTGCGGGCGCCCGCCTCGCCGGATTCCGTCACCGGGGTGCGGCCGGCCATGAAGAGCATCGGCACGAATTCCCGCGCCGCGTTGAACAGCCCGCCGAGCGCGTTCGCGGCGCCGACGTTGACGTGCACCATGACGGCCTGCGCGCGGTCCGACACCATCGCGTGGCCATGCGCCATGCCGACCGCCACGCCCTCATGCGTGCAGAGGACGGCGCGCGGCAGGGGCGCGGCGCCGGGGCGCGCATAGGCCTCGATGATCGAGGGGAAGTCGGTGCCGGGATTGGCGAAGAGCGCATCCACGCCGCGTGCGGCAAGGGCCTCCAGCAGCGCCTGCGCCGCGCTGCGCGTCGCATCACCCAAGCCGCGTCTCCTTGCCCATCCAGCGGGGCGACCTTACGGTCGGCCGCGTTGCGGTGCCAGCGGAGCGGTGCATGACGATACGGCGCAGGACCCTGCTGGCGACGGCGGGCGTCATCCCGGCGGCCGCTCTCGCCCAGGGCGCGGGCACGGTGCGCATCGGCATCCTGACGGCGCAGTCCGGCCCGCTGGCGGCACCGGGCCGCTTCCAGATGAACGGCTTCAACCTGGCGGCGGACGAGGTGAACGAGTCCGGCGGCGTGGAGGTGGGCGGCCGCAAGCTGCGGGTGGAGCTACGGGTGCAGGACACGCGCGGCAATCCGGCGGAGGGCGCTTCCGCCATGCAGCGCCTGGTGTCGGTGGACCGGGTGCCGGTGGTCCTGGGGGAGCTGTCTTCCGGCGTGGTGCCGGCGGTGGCGCCCATCGCCGAGGAGAACGACGTTCCCTTCGTCATGACCGTGCCCACCGGGCCGGGGCTGACGAAGACGCGCAACCGCTTTCTGTTCCGGGTGAACGCGCACAACGACATGCTGGGGCAGGCGCTGGCGGATTTCGTGGCGTCCCAGGACTGGAAGCCGATCGCCTTCATCGCCTGGAACAACGATGCCGGGCGCGGCGGCGTGGCGGGGATGCGCGCGGCGCTGCCGCGCGACTGGCCGATCGCCTATACCGGCTACTTCAACGTGGGCGAGGTGGATTTCTCCGCCCACATCACGAACATCCGGAACGCCGGCGCGCGCGCGGTGATGCTGTTCATGGACGAGGAGCCGGGCAGCCTCGCCATCTCGCAGATCCGGGCGGCGGGGCTGCCGGTGCAGCTGATCGGCACGCTGGCCATGGGGTCGGACCGCTTCCTGCAACGGGTGGACGCGGCGCGGCTGAATGGGATGGTGCAGTACAACGCCTTCCCACCGAACGCCGACGTGCCGCGCATCCGCGCCTTCTCCGACCGCTACAAGGCCCGTTTCGGGGAGGAGGCGCACGGCTTCGCCGCACAGTCCTATGACGGGCTGATGGTCGCCTTCGCGGCGATCCGGGCGGCGGGGAGCGCCACCGACGGGCGCCGCATCCGCGACGCGCTGGCGCGTACGGACCACGAGGGCGTGACGGGCCGCATCCGCTTCGATGCGGAGGGGCAGGCCAGCCCGCCGGTCTATGTCACGGCCTGGTGCCCGGACGGGCGGCGCAGCATCCTCTTCCCGCCGGACATGCGCGGGGCCTGCGGCACGGGCTGAGGAGGGGTGCTCACCGCCTTCCTGGAGCAGGCCGTCAATGGCCTGATGATGGGGTCCATCTACGTCTTCGTGGCGCTCGGCATGATGCTGATCTACGGCGTCATGCACGTGCTGAACTTCGCGCACGGAGCCCTGTTCACCCTCGGCGCCTATGTGGCGCTGCTGGTCTTCACGCGGGTGGTGGACAACTACCTGATCGCCGTGCTGGCGTCCTGCGCGGTGCTGGTGGCAGTGGGGGCGGTGCTGGAGAGGGCGGTCTTCGCGCCGCTGCGGGACAACCTGCGGAACCAGGTCATCGCGTCGCTCGGGCTCGTGCTGGTGATCCAGAACGGGATCGTCGCGATCCTCGGGCCGAACGCGCTGCAATTCCCCGTGCAGGCGACGCGGGCGACGGTCTCGCTCGGGCCGCTCTCCTTCGCCGTGCAGCACCTGCTGATCATCGCGGCGGGGGCGGCCTGCGTGGCGGCGCTCTTCGCCTTCCTGAACCTGACCCGGCAGGGCACGGCGCTGCGGGCGGTGGCGCAGAACCCGCGCGGGGCGGAGGTGGTCGGGATCGACGTCTCGGCCGTGCACCGGCTGGCCTTCGGCCTGTCCATGGCGCTGGCGGCGGTGGGCGGGGCGATGCTCGGGCCGCTCTTCCTCGTCTTCCCGACCATGGGGGACCTGCCGCTGGTGAAGGGGCTGGCGGGGATCGTGCTGGGCGGGATGGGGTCCATCCCCGGCGCGGTCGTGGGCGGGCTGGCGATCGGCGTGATCGAGGCGACCTCCACCCTCGTCGTGCCGACGGACTACCGGGACGTGGTGGTCTTCGCGCTGATCGTGCTGGTGCTGCTGATCCGGCCGCGCGGGCTGTTCGGCACCGCAACGCGGGACGAGGCGTGATGGACCGGCGCTCCGTCCTCGCCTTTCTCATCCTCGCGCCCGCGGCGGTGCTGGCGACGGCCTGGGCGGACCTGCCGCCCTATCTGCTTCAGATCCTCGCGCTGGCCTGCACCTATGCCGTGCCGGCGATCGGGCTGAACCTCTTGCTCGGCTATGGCGGGCTCGTCTCACTGGGGCATGCGGCCTTCGTCGGGCTGGGCGGCTACGCGCTCGGCCTGCTGACGGTGGAGGCGGGGTGGAGCTTCTGGGCGGCCTTGCCGCTGGCACCGCTCGTGGCGGGCGTGGCGGGAGCGCTGCTCGGCGCGGTGACGCTGCGGCTGCGGTCGCACTTCTTCATGATCGCGACGCTCGCCTTCGGCCTCGTGCTGCACGCGGTGCTGAACAACTGGGAGGGGCTGACGCGCGGCCCGGTGGGGCTGCCCGGCATCCCGCGGCCGGAGGCGCTGGCGCTGTTCGGGCTGGAGATCGGCTTCCGCCGCCTGCCGGACTTCGCGGCCTTCGCGGTCGGCTGCACGGCGCTGGCCTACGGGTTCTCCGCGCTGGTCGTGCGCTCCGACTTCGGGCGGATGCTGGAGGCGATCCGGCAGGACGAGATCCTGGCCGCCGCCAAGGGCGTGGACGTGGCGCGGGGGAAGATCGTCACCTTCGCCCTCGCGGCCGCCATCGCGGGGTTCGGCGGGGCGCTGAAGGTGTCCTTCCTCCGCGTCGCGGCCCCGGCCTCCTTCGAGTACGCGGAGGGGATCAACCTGGTCCTCATCGTCGTGCTCGGCGGGGCGGGGCGGCTGGCGGGGCCGCTGATCGGGGCGCTCCTGTTCGTCGCGCTGCCGGAGGCGCTGCGGGTCGCGGCGGAGTGGCGGCTGGTGTTCTTCGGCCTGGCGCTGGTGATCCTCATGCGCGCGGCCCCGGACGGGGTGGCGGGGCTGATCGCGCGCGGCTGGGCGGCGCTGCGCCGCCGGCGTGCCCCGGCATGACCGCGCCGCTGCTGGAGGTGGAGGGGGTGGAGCGCCGCTTCGGCGGCGTACGCGCCCTGGCCGGCGCGTCCTTCACCGTGGGCGGAGACGGGATCGTCGGGCTGATCGGGCCGAACGGCGCGGGCAAGACGACGCTCTTCGACACGATCGCGGGGCGGCAGGTGCCGGATGCCGGGCGGATCCGCCTGTCCGGGCAGGACGTGACGCGCTGGCCGCCGCAGCGGCGCGCGGCGCTGGGGCTGCAGCGCACCTTCCAGGAATGCCGGGTGATGCCGGGCTGGACGCTGCGGGAGAACCTGCTCTTCGCCGCCCGCCCGCGCGGGCTGGCGGGCGCGCTGGCCGCGGCCTTCACGCGGCGCGACCGGCTGCCGGGCTGGGCGCCCGCGCGGGCGGAGGCCCTGCTGCGGCTGGCGACGCTGGAGGCCTATGCCGATGCGCCGGCCTCCGTCCTCTCCTTCGGGCAGCGGCGCATGGTGGAGATCGCGGCGGCGCTGATGACGCGGCCCCGGTGGCTGCTGCTGGACGAGCCCGCGGCGGGCATCAATCCGGGGCTGCTGGACGCGCTGTCGCGCTTCCTGCGCGCCGCGCATGAGGAAGGCGGCGGGCTGTTCCTGATCGTCGAGCACAACATGGAGTTCATCATGGGGCTCGCCGCCCGCATCGTGGTGATGCATGGCGGGGCGGTGCTGGAGGACGGGGCGCCGGAGGTGGTGCGTGCCTCCCCCCGCGTGGTTGAGGCGTATCTCGGGTGAGCGGGGAGGGGCTGACGGCGCGGGGCCTGACCGCCGGCTATGCCGGGCGGGTGATCGTGGAGGACGTGACCTTCTCCGTCGCGCGGGGGGAAGTGCTGGCGCTGCTCGGGCACAATGGGGCAGGCAAGTCCACCCTGCTGCGCGCGCTGTTCGGGCTGCTGCCGGGCCGCAGGGGGCAGGTATCCGTCGCGGGGCGCAGCCTGGACGGGCTGCCGCCGCGCGGGGTGCTGGCGGCCGGCCTGGCCTATGTGCCGCAGGAGCGGTCCGTCTTCCCGCGGCTGACGGTCGCGGAGAACCTGCGGATGGGCGCCTATTCCCTGACCGACCGCGGCGTGCTGGCGCAGCGGATGGAGGCGGCGCTGGACCTGTTTCCCCGGTTGCGGGAACGGCGGGACCAGCTGGCGGGCACGATGTCCGGCGGGGAGCAGCGGATGCTGGAGGTGGCGCGCACGCTGCTGCTGGACCCGGCGGCGGTGATGCTGGACGAGCCGTCCATCGGGCTGTCGCCGCAGATGGCGCGCTCCGTCTTCGACGTGATCCGTGCCCTGGCGGATGGCGGACGCGCGGTGCTGCTGGTGGAGCAGTCCGTCACCCGCGCCCTGGCCGTGTCCGACCGCGCGCTGGTGCTGGAGATGGGGCGCACGGTGCTGGAGGACCGCGCCTCGGCGCTGGCGGAGGATGACCGGCTGGCGCAGCTCTATATGGGGGCGGCGGGGAAGGCGTTCGGGTCGCCGGGGCGCTGAACGGTGGTGCTGGTGACTCCGGGGAGAGGGAGAAGGAATTCTCCCTCTCCCCGGACCCCACACCCTCATCTCTTCTTATCAGGCTGCCGCGGAGGGCTGACACGGGGTCACCACCATGTCCGCCCTCCGCGGCAGCTCGATAAAGAAAGATGAGTGGGGGTCCGGGGGAGAATTCCCTCTCTCCCCCGGCGTCACCCGCGCAGGTCCACGAAGCGCTTCACCTTCCACGTCCCGCCCGCAAGGTCCGCTTCCGTCACCAGACGAACCTCGGGCGTCACGCCGATGACGGCGCGCACGCGCTCGGCAATCTGGGCGGGCAGGTCGGGCGGCGCACCGGGTTCCGGCGCGACAAGCAGGCGCAGCGCGTCCATGGCGAGCGGACCATCGGCCGCCTTGACGAGTTCGAAGCGCCAGTCCCGGACCGCGCCCACGCCCTCAACAGCCGCGCTCGCGCGCGCGGGGCTGACGAGCATGCCCTTGATCTTCACGAGGTCGTCCGCGCGCCGTGGCGTGCCGAGGATGCGCTCCGTGACGCGACCGCAATGCGGGCAGGGCGCGCGCGACAGCACCGCCGTGTCGCCGACGGCGAAGCGCAGCAGCAGCGTGCCGCGCCGGCGGAGATGGGAGAGGACGAGCAGGCCTTCCTCGCCTTCCGGCAAGGGCTGGTGCGTGGTGGGGTCCACCACGTCGAAGAGCAGGGCCTCGGGCAGCGGGTTGTGGAAGCCGCTGCCAGCGGCGCACTCCACCAAGCCCCCCTGCATCTCCGTCATGCCGTAGGAGCCGGAGATGCGGGCCTCCGGCGCGCCGATGGCGGCGAGACGGGCGGAGAGCTCGTCCCGGCCCTCCTCCGAGAGGCCTTCGCCCGTGACGAAGAGCAGGCGGAGCGAGGGCAGCGACGCCCCGCGCGCGGCGAGGGCCGCCAGGACGCGGCGGACATAGGAGGGCACGCCCCAGAGGATCGTGGGCGCGGTGCGCAGCAGTGTGTCCAGCACGCCGTCGATGTCCTGCCCGACGGGTGCGCCGGAATTGCCGGGCATGGCGCTGACCACCGGGACCTGCATGGAGGCTGCGGCGTGCAGCACCCGGATCCAGGCGCCGTGCGGCTGACGCGTGAGGGGGAAGAGGTTCGCGATCCGGTCGGCCGGCGTGACCCCGCGGATCTCCAGCATCCGGCGCTGGAGGAGGAGGATGTCCCAGAAGTCGGAGGTGGTGCTGACGAAGGGCAGCGGGCCGCCGCTGCTGCCGGTGGTGTACATGATGTCCCAGACGGTGCGGGCTTCGTCCGGCACCGCGGCGTCCGTCAGGTCCAGGCGGGCGTCGCCGGGGGTGGCGGCCAGTTCGGCCTTGGTGGTCAGGGGGAGGCGGGCGAGGTCGTCCGGGCCGTGCAGGTCGGCACGGGTCAGCCCGGCCTCGGCCAGCTTGCGGCGGGTCAGCGGGTGATGGAGGGCCGCGAGGTCGAGGGTTGCCGCCAGGGCCCGCGCGCGTTCCTGCCGGATTGTGTCCCAATCGGGGAAGGCGGGATCGGACCCGGTCGCGCGCATAGATTCTCCGTCATCCGGGGGAAGGCGTTCCGTGCGGCGGACGCTATGTCACGCATCCCGTGGCGTGAAGCGGCGTGCAAGCCCGGCCGGAGGCGAACTCGTGACGGCACGATCGGGGGATGGTCCGGGGACGGAAGCTTCCTGATGTGCAGGAGGCGTGAGCGTTGAGTGTCGCGGAGGAGAGAAGGAACTCTCCTGCCGGTTCCCTGGCCTCACTCTGGGGAGGGGAGCGGTCGAGGCGCTCCCATCTCCGCCTTCCGCGGCAGCCTTGAAAAAGAAGATGAGAGGGTGGGGTCTGGGGAGGGGGAGAATTCCTTCTCCCCCTCCCCGGGTCACGAGGCGCGACGGATCAGACCGCAGTCAGGTCGAAGCGGTCCGCGTTCATCACCTTCACCCAGGCGGCGATGAAGTCGTCCACGAACTTCCGACCCGCATCGGAGGCCGCGTAGACCTCCGACAGCGCGCGGAGCTGCGAGTTGGAGCCGAAGACGAGGTCGGTGCGCGTCGCCGTCCACTTCTGCTGATCGGTCTTGCGGCAGGTGCCGACGAAGGTCTCATCGCCGTGCCCGTCCACCTGCTTCCACGCCGTGCCCATGTCGAGCAGGTTGACGAAGAAGTCGTTGGTGAGCTGGCCCGGACGATCCGTCAGCACGCCGTGCTTCTGGCCGCCATGGTTGGCGCCCAGCACGCGCAGCCCGCCGACGAGGACCGTCATCGCCGGCGCGCTCAGTCCCAGCAGCTGGGCACGATCGACGATCAGCTCCTCGGTCGGCACGTTGAAGGCGACCTGGAGGTAGTTGCGGAAGCCGTCCGCCTTCGGCTCCAGCACGTCGAAGCTCTCCGCGTCCGTCTGCTCGGCCGAGGCGTCGGTGCGGCCGGGGGTGAAGGGCACCGAGACGTCATGGCCGGCGTCCCGGGCCGCCTTCTCGACCGCGGCGGTGCCGCCGAGGACGATCAGGTCGGCGATGGATACCTTCTTGCCGCCAGCGGCCGCGCCGTCGAAGCCGGCCTTGATGTCCTCGTACACCTTCAGGACCTTGGCGAGCCGCGCGGGCTCGTTCACCTCCCAGTCCTTCTGCGGCGCCAGCCGGATGCGCGCGCCGTTCGCGCCACCCCGGTGGTCCGAGCCGCGGTAGGTCGCGGCGGAGGCCCAGGCGGTCGCCACCAGCTCCGCCGTGGTGAGGCCGGAGGCGAGGATCTTCTCCTTCAGCGCCGCCACGTCGGCGGCGTCGATCGGCGCGTAATCGGCCTTCGGGATCGGGTCCTGCCAGATCAGGTCCTCGGTCGGCACCTCGGGCCCGAGGTAGCGGATCTTCGGCCCCATGTCGCGGTGGCAGAGCTTGAACCAAGCGCGGGCGAAGGCGTCCGCGAACTGGTCGGGGTTATCGCGGAACCGCTCCGAGATCTTCCGGTACGCGGGGTCCACCTTCATCGCCATGTCGGCGGTGGTCATCATCGTCGGCAGGCGGCGATGCGGGCTGTGCGCGCCCGGCGCCATGTCCTCGGGCTTCTGGTTGATCGGCTGCCATTGCTTCGCGCCGGCCGGGCTCTCGACCAACTCGTACTCGTAGTCCAGCAGCATGTGGAAGTAGCTGCCGTCCCACTGCGTCGGGGTGGGCGTCCAGGCGCCCTCCAGGCCGCTGGTGATGGTGTGGTCGCCCATGCCGCTTTCATGGCCGCTCTGCCAGCCCAGCCCCATCTGCGCGATGTCGGAGCCCTCCGGCTCGGCGCCGACCTTCTTCGCGTCGCCGGCGCCGTGGCACTTGCCGAAGGTGTGGCCGCCGGCGGTCAGCGCGACGGTCTCCTCGTCGTTCATGCCCATGCGGCCGAAGGTCTCGCGGATGTCGCGGCCGGACTGGGCGGCATCGGGCACGCCGCCCGGACCCTCGGGGTTGACGTAGATGAGGCCCATCTGGATGGCCGCGAGCGGGCTCTCCAGCACCTTCTCCTTGGAGGGGTCGATGCGGGTGTCGCCGAGCCACTCCTCCTCGGTGCCCCAGTAGATGTCCTTCTCGGGCTCGAACACGTCCTCGCGCCCGCCGCCGAAGCCGAAGACCGGGCCGCCCATGGATTCGATCGCGACGTTGCCGGCGAGGATGAACAGGTCGGCCCAGGAGAGCTTGCGGCCGTACTTCTGCTTGATCGGCCAGAGCAAGCGCCGCGCCTTGTCAAGGTTCGCGTTGTCCGGCCAGGAGTTCAGCGGCGCGAAGCGCTGCGAGCCGGAGGAGGAGCCGCCGCGGCCGTCACCGGTGCGGTAGGTGCCGGCGCTGTGCCAAGCCATGCGGATGAAGAAGGGGCCGTAATGTCCGTAGTCCGCCGGCCACCAGGGCTGGCTGTCGGTCATTAGCGCGGTCAGGTCCTTCTTCACCGCGGCGTAGTCGAGCGACTGGAACTCCTTCCGGTAGTTGAAGTCGTCGCCCATCGGGTTCCCGGTCAAACCCTTCTGGTGAAGGATCTCGATCGAAAGATGGTTGGGCCACCAGTCGCGGTTGGTGCGTCCGAGCAGCGAGCGCAACGCTGCCGGCTTCTTCATGGGGCAGCTCAGCGGGCCGCTCGGTTGATTGGTGTCCATGGATCTTGGCCCTCTCCTGATTGCTTCCAGGCAGGCTATGCACCGCTCAAGATCGATGAAAGCGAATTTTTGTGATGAAACACATCGAGGGGGCCGATCAACCGGGCGCTGTTCTGTGCCGGGTGGCTTCCCGTGCTTCGGTCGGTGGCGTCGTCACGATAAGGTCATGGTGTGAGGATCGGGCGCGAGTCTTCCATCCTCGAAGGCGTCTTCGGCGTCCCGAACGTCACCGCCGGGCTGCCGGGGCGCGAGACGGGGCTTCCGGCCTGGCATTCGGGTTGCGGTGCAGCGAAGTCGTGGGTTACCCGTTGTATGGGGCGACCGGGAAGCACACTTGACGGTTGTCTACAAATCTGAGATTTGTTTCTCTGCGTGATCTGTGGTTCGGTCTGCCTCGTCATGATGGAGGCCCGAACCGCCTCCTCCCGCACGAGATGCCGGTCCTCACAGGGCGTGAAGGAGCGTTGTTCATGTCGGACGTCGTGGAGGTCGCCCCACTCGAGGGCGACAAACTGTCCAATGCCATCGACGTACATGTCGGGGCACGGATCAGGCTGCGCCGAACATTGCTCGGGCTCAGCCAGGCAAAGCTCGGCGAGGCGCTGGGGCTGACCTTCCAGCAGGTCCAGAAGTACGAGCGCGGGGTGAACCGGATCGGCGCGAGTCGGTTGTTCGACCTGTCCCGCCTGCTGGACGTGCCGGTCAGCTTCTTCTTCGACGACATGCCCGACAGCCTCGGCGGCTCGGTCACGAGCGTCCGCTCCCGGATCCTCGATCGCGATGCGCCGGCCCCGGGCGTGGAGGCCGATACGCTGCATCGGCGCGAAACGCTGGAGCTGGTCCGGGCCTATTACAGAATCACCGATCCCGCCGTCCGCCGCCGCGTCCTCGACCTGACGAAGGCGCTCGCGTCGGGCGAGTGAGCCCAGCCGCTGAGGCGGTTGGTTCAGGCAGCGGGGAGCGGACAGGCGCGGAATCGCGGCGCGGCCGCCGAAGCGCGACCAGGAGGGGCCGGTGTCGGTCCTGGTCGTCGTCGCCAAGGGCGCGGATTCCGTCCGGGCGCAGGAGGACAGGCCGGTCCAGCTCACGAGGCTGGACAAGGCGTTCGATCACGCGCCCGTCTTCCTTGAGCGCATGATGAAGTCGCGCTGCTCCGGTCGGGCCTGAAGGCGCCGGAGATCGGAAGGGTCGATCGGGGCATCTTGCCGCGAACCCGCCGTCGAGACGCCGCATTCGGGGGCCAGTTCTCGCCCCATCATCCGTGCCGCATCCGCAGAGGTCACCGTGCGCCGTCCTGGAGCCATCCTGTTGCTCGCCGTTGCTTGCGGAGCGCTCGGCGGCTGCGTCGTCGCGCCCTATGACGGGTATGCCCCGGGCTACGGCGCGCCCTATCCGTATTCGACGCCGCCCGCCCCGCGTTACGAGGCGCCGCGCTACGAGACGCCCCGCTACGAAGCCCCGCGCTACGAAGCCCCCCGCGACGACGCGCCGCCCAGCTACCTGCCCTACGGCGCCCCCGGCTATGACCGGCGCGACGATCCTCGCCGCGGGGACGGTCCCCCGGTGTTCGAGGTGCCGGATTTGTCCCGCTACGGCATCCCGCCGGCCTACACGCCGGAGTATGGGCGGCGGGACGGGGAGCCCGGTGTCCCCTTGCCGGACGAGGGCCCGCCCGCCGGGCGCTGGGACACTCCGCAGCCTGGGTACCAGCCCGGGCTCCCGCCCCCGGTGCCGCGGAGCGAGCCCCTGCCAGACCTCCCGCCGTCCGGCGCACCGGGCCTCGGCCCGCCCACCTGGCGCTGAGCGCGAGGTTCGGCAACGCGCCCCGGGTCAGGCGTCGGACAGGCGCCGGATGGTCGCGCGCAAGGCGTCCGGATGGGCCGCGAGCGTCACATGGGCGCCGCGGAGCGCGACGACCTCCGCGCCCGGCTCCGTCATCCAGCAGCTGTCCGGCGCGACGATGCCGTCATCCCGGGTGAAGATCGCGGTGGAGGGGACGGGCAGGGGCCGGCCGATGCGCTCGGGCGACGCGCGCGGGCTGTAGCGGCGGGCGAAGAGGCGGATCAGCGGCTCGATCGTGCTCGCCGTCGGGAGGCGGAAGGGGCTGGCGATGGTGACGACGTGCCGGATGTCAGCGGGGCGCTCATGGGCGAGGTGGCGCGCGAGGAGGCCGCCCATGCTGTATCCTATGAGGGCGACCGGGCCGTGGTCCCGCCGGATCGTGTCGAGGCGCCGCTCGACGCCGCGCAGCAGCCGTTCCGTCGGGCCCCAGTTGATGCCGAGTTCCCAGCCGAAGGGGCGGAACCCGCAGGCCGCCAAGTAGCCCCGGAGCCCGGCCACGAAGGCATCGTTCGTGAGGAAGGCCGGGATGACGAGCACGGGTTGCCCATGCCCGCGCGGCAACTCGGCTGGCGAGGGGGGCGGCAGAGGACGGGACGCAAGGGACCGGGCCTCGTGCAGCAGGCGGCGGAGCGGCGGGCGGCGTGACCGGTCCGGATCGAAGATCGCGGCGGCGTCGAGCATCGCGGCGCGCTACCGCACCAGCAGCGATTCCCGCGCGGCGGTCGCGAGGCGGTCGGCGCGCTCGTTCATCGCGTCGCCCGCGTGGCCGCGGACCCAGCGCCATTCCACCTGGTGCGGCTTGGCGGCGGCCAGCAGGCGCTGCCACAGCTCGTAATTCGCCACCGGCTCCTTCGCGGCGTTGCGCCAGTTGTTGCGGACCCAGCCATGGACCCAGCGCGTCACGCCGTTGCGGACGTACTCGCTGTCCGTGTGCACGATCACCTTGCAGGGACGGCGCAGCGCCTCGAGCGCCGAGGCGGCGGCGGTCAGCTCCATGCGGTTGTTGGTGGTGGCGGGCTCGGCGCCGGTCAGCTCGCGGATGTGCTCCCCGAAGCGCAGGATGGCGCCCCAGCCACCGGGGCCGGGATTCGGCTTGCAGCCACCATCGGTCCAGATCTCGACCGTCGTGGCGGCGGGGACGTCAGATTCCATAGGCGGAGGGTCCCGTGGCGGCGGCGTGGAAGCGCAGGCGGCGCAGGTACTCGATCGGGTCCTTGCGCGTGACCAGCGCGCCGGGCGGCGTGTTTGTCCAGTCGTAGAGGCGCGTCAGCAGGAAGCGGATGGCGGCGCCGCGGCAGAGGACGGGCAGCGCGTCCAGCTCCGCCTCCGACAGCGGCCGCGCGGCGCGGTAGGCGCCGAGCAGGGCGCGGGCCTTCGTCACGTTGAAGGACAGGTCCGGCTCGAAGCACCAGGCGTTGAGGCAGACCGCGATGTCGTAGGCGAGCAGGTCCGTGCAGGCGAAGTAGAAGTCGATCAGGCCGGAGACGCGGGGCTGCCGCTCCGCGTTCTCCAGGAAGAAGACGTTGTCGGGGAAGAGATCCGCGTGGATGTGGCCGCGCGGCAGGGCGCCATGTCCAGACAGGGGCGGCCAGTCCCGCAGAATGGCGGAGAGATGGCCGTCCAGCTCGGCGCAGAGGCCGGGCTGCACGCTGTCCCCGTTCGGGCGGCAGCGGTCCAGCAGCGGCGCCCAGCCCGCGGGGCCGAGCGCGTTGGGGCGGGTGGCCGCGAAGCCTTCCCCGGCCTTGTGCAGGGCGGCCAGCGCGGCGCCCAGCGGGCCGCAATGCGCGACCGCGGGCCGGCGCGGCCAGACGCCGGGCAGGAAGGTGCAGATGGCGGCCGGGCGGCCGGCGAGGTCCCGCAGCGCCTCCCCATCCGTGCCCGCCACGGGCTCGGGGCAGGCGAGGCCGCGCGCGGCGAGGTGGCGCATGAGGCCGAGGAACCAGGGCAGCTCCGCCGGGTCCACGCGCTTCTCGTAGAGCGTCAGGATGAAGTCGCCGCCCGTGGTGCGCAGGGCGTAGTTGGAGTTCTCCACCCCCTCCGCGATGCCGCGGAAGGCGAGCAGGTCCCCGATCGCGTAGCCCGACAGGAAGGCGCGCAGCGCTTCGTCGGAAACCTCGGTATAGACGGCCATGAAACTCCCGCGCCCCGAGGCTGCATGGTCCAGGAACGGCCTGCTGGCAAGCGGGCGGGGCCGCGCGGTCGCGAGGCTGTCGCGGCACCGTCACACCCTGCCCGCGCGGCGGCGTTACCCTGCCCGAGCAAGATCCGGATCCTGGTGCATGCGACCTCTCCTGCTGGCCGCCCTCTCCCTCCTCGGGGCCGCGCCCGCCGTGGCGCAAGATGATGGCGCCGAGGCCGATGGCGTGCGGATCACCGCGACCGGCCTGCCGGAGTGGCGCGCCCTGGACGGCGGCTTCACCCTGCGGCCGCTGGTCCGGCTGGATGCGGATGCCGGCTCCTTCTTCGGCCAGGACGAGCCCGGCGGCTTCCGCAGCGGGGTGAATCTCCGCCGCGGGCGGCTCGGCCTGCGCGGCACCGTCGCGCGGGACTTCAGCTACAACGTCACCTGGGAGTTCGGCGGCTCCAACCCCGCCGACTACGCCAACATCTACGAGGCGCAGATCGCGTATCACGGCCTCGGCTGGGGCACGGTCCGGGCCGGCGCCTTCACGCCGCAGCACCTGCCGGAATACGCCGGCAGCTCCTTCGACCTGCTCTTCCTCGAGCGCGCGGCGATCTCCAACCTCGCGGCGGGCCTCGCCTCCGGCGACACGCGGGTCGCGATCGGCCTGGAGGCGCGCGGCGACCGCTGGGTGGCGAGCGGCTACGGCACCCAGGGCGTGCTCTCCACCCGCAACGATCCCCGGCAGCGCGGGCTGGTCGGCCGGGTGGCCGGGCTGGTGCTGGCGGAGGAGTCGGCGGCCCTGCAGATCGGCTTCGACGCAGCCTACCAGTTCGAGCCGGGCTCCTCGCCCGGGCCGAACAGCGTTGGCCTGGCGGATTATCCGGAACTGCGGGTGGACACGCGGCGCTTCCTGAACACCCGCGCCATCCCGGCCGACAGCGGCTTCGCCTGGGGGCCGGAGATCGCCGGGCGCCTGGGGCCGGTCTATGTCGAGGCGCTCTACCAGCGGATCGAGGTGGATGCGGTGGTCGGCGGGAGCCGGACCTTCGAGGGCTACTACGTCCAGGCGGCGGTGCCGCTGTTCAGCCCGGCGCGGCGGCGGGACCGCGAGACCGGCACCTGGGCCCGGCCGCGGACCGAGGGCGGCTTCGCCCCCGCCGAGGGACGCTGGGGCGCCTTCGAACTCGCCGCCCGGTACAGCGTGGCCGATCTGCAGGACGGGCCGACCCGGGGCGGGCGGCAGCGCATCTGGACGATCGGGCTGAACTGGTTCCCGACCGGTCCGCTCCGGTTCCAGGTGCAGTACGAGACGGGCCGCATCGGCCTGGACGGGCCCGACCGCGACTTCCAAGCCATCGGGCTCCGCGCCTCGGCCAATCTCTGAGGGGCGGCGTCCCGCGCGGGGACGCCCCCGGCTAGCGAACCGGCTCGGGCTGCCGGTCGCCCATGAGGGCCGCGGGCAGCTTGAAGGTGATCCGCTCCTCCGCGACGATCACCTCCTCGATCGTCACGGCGAAGCGCTCGCGCAGGCGAGAGACGACCTCCTCCACCAGAACCTCCGGCGCGCTGGCGCCGGCGGTGATGCCGATGGTGCGCAGCCCGTCCGCCTGGGTGGGATCGAAGTCGCGGCCGCGCTGGACGAGGATCGCCCGCGGGCAGCCGGCGCGCTCCGCCACCTCCCGCAGCCGGACGGAGTTGGAGGAGTTGGGCGCGCCCACCACCACGATCATCTCCGAACGCCCGGCGATCGCCTTCACGGCGGCCTGGCGGTTGGTGGTGGCGTAGCAGATGTCCTCCTTCGTCGGCGCGCTCAGGCCGGGGAAGCGGGACTGGAGGATGGCGACGATCTCCGCCGTGTCGTCCACGGACAGCGTGGTCTGGGTGGTGAAGGCCAGCGGGCCGGGCGGCGGGCTGACGCTGCGGGCCGCGTCCGCGTCCTCCACCAGCGTCACGCTCCCCGGGGGAAGCTGGCCCATGGTGCCGATCACCTCGGGGTGTCCGGCATGGCCGATCAGGAGGATGTGGCGGGCATTGGCGTGGTGGCGCTCCGCCTCCCGGTGGACCTTGCTGACCAGGGGACAGGTGGCGTCCAGGTAGAGCATCTGCCGGGCCCGCGCCGCCTCCGGCACCGACTTCGGCACGCCATGGGCGGAGAAGACCACGGGCTGGCCGTCATCGGGGATCTCGTCCAGCTCCTCGACGAAGACGGCTCCCTGGGCCTCCAGGCTTTCCACGACGAAGCGGTTGTGGACGATCTCGTGGCGGACATAGACGGGCGCCCCGAAGCGGGCGATCGCCTCCTCTACGATCTTGATGGCGCGGTCCACGCCCGCGCAGAAGCCGCGCGGGCCGGCCAGCAGCACGGTCAGGGGGGGCTTGGCCGCGAGGAGGGCGCCGGCGGTCTGGTCCATGAGGGTGACGTAGGGCTTTGGTGGCTCCGAGAACAGCCCCTCCCGGTTGCATCGGCGGGGCCGGACCCTGTGCTCATCGGGTTCGCGTGATGCCAGGAGGCGGCGTCGAAGGCAGTGCCTTCGAATCCGGGCCGTCCGCGGGGGGCGGGCGCGCTCCCGGGACCCCGCGATCTGTGGGACGCGGACTCGGATCGGGACGCGGGACGGGGGCGGCCGGTGCGCCGTTCCCGGACCGCCGACGTCAGTCGATTCACGGTTCCGGCTGATTTCAGGCCTCGCCGATCGGGGCTAGGGTCGGGTCGGGCCGGCCGCCTCGGTGCCGCAAGGAGCTCCCGCTTGATCTCTCACCTTCCTGCCCGTGCCGCGCTTCTGACCGCGGTGATCGCGCTGCCACTTCTGGCGGGATGCGGCAGCAGCCGGAACACCGCGGACGGCCCTCCCTGTCCCCGGGTGGTCAGGCTGGCCGACGCGACGGATCTGACCCGCTACCGCGCCGGCGCCGTGCCGGACATCGGCACGGTGGAGGTGGCCGCGCGGATCGAGGGCGTGCGCTTCGCGTGCAGCCTGGCGCCGCGCAACGCGGGGCTGGACGTGATCCTGACGGTCGGCGTCTCGGCCGAGCGGGGACCGGGGGCGACGGGGCGGACGGCGGACCTGCCCTACTTCGTCTGGGTGGTGGACCGGGACGAGAGCCGGGTGCTGAACCGGGGCTCCGACACGCTGCGGGTGCAGTTCCCGCCGAACACCAACACCACCACGGCCGTGGGGGAGGAGATGCAGGTCCGCATCCCCGGCGACCCTCGTGCGGCGGCGGAGAGAACGGTGCTGGTGGGCTTCCAGCTCTCGCCGGAGCAACTGGAGGCGAACCGGCGGCGCGGGACGCGGTGAGCGGAACCGTCCACTTCATCACCCATCCCGAGGTGATGGTGGACCCCGCGGTGCCGGTGCCGCGCTGGGGGCTGGCCGAGGTCGGCATCCGGCGGATGCGCGCCCTGGCCGCGGCCTTCGCGGCGGCGGGCGTGCGCCCGGCCGCGGTCTGGGCCAGCACGGAGGCGAAGGCGATCGAGGGCGCCGGCCTCCTGGCCGCCCGCTTCGGCCTGGGCGTGCGCGTGCTGGAGGAACTGGGCGAGAACGACCGCAGCGCCACCGGCTACCTGCCGCCCCCGGAGTTCCAGGCGATGGCGGACGCCTTCTTCGCCCGGCCGGAGGAGAGCGTGCGCGGCTGGGAGCGCGCGGTGGACGCGCAGGCCCGGATCGTGGCGGCGGTGCGCGCGGTGAGGGCCGAAAGCCCGGCGGGCGACCTGGCGATCGTGGCGCATGGCGGGGTGGGGGCGCTGCTCCGGGCCTGGCTGGCCGGGGCACCGATCTCCCGCAGCTGGGACCAGCCGGCGCAGGGGCACCGCTTCGCCTTCCCGCGCGGGGAGAGCGTTTCGGGCACCTTCCCCTGGGTGGCCCTGCCGGGGCCGGAGACGGCGCCGGCGGCCTGATCCGGGGCAGGTCGAAGCCATGACGGGGGCGGGGCGTTCAGCTCCTGCCGCAGACGATCCTCCGTCCCGCTCCTCCCGAAAGGAACCCTCGATGGGCCAGATGAGCCTCGCCGATCTGTCGAAGCAGATGGCGAAGATCGACTACGCCATGCTCATGACCCGGACCGCCGGGGGCGAGATCGCCGGCCGTCCGATGAGCAACAACGGGGAGGTGGAGTACGAGGGCGATTCCTACTTCTTCGCCCTCGACAGCACCCACAGCGTGCAGGAGATCGCCGCGGACCCGAAAGTCGCGCTCACCTTCACCGGCAGCAAGGGGCTGCTGGGCGCGCCGCCCCTATTCATCTCCGTGGAGGGGCGGGGCGAGCTGATCCGCGACAAGGCCGCCTTCGCGGAGCACTGGACGAAGGACCTGGACCGCTGGTTCGAGGGCGGGATCGATGCGCCGGGGCTGGTGATGATCAAGGTTCACGCCACCCGCATCCACTACTGGAACGGGGAGGACGAGGGCGAGGTGCCGGTCTGATCGATCGGCCTGGAGGACCCGTCTGACCGGCGCCGTGGTTGCATCGGGCGGCGGGTTCGGGCACTTCTGGCCCACCCGCTGATCCCGCGCGGGAGAGAGGGGCCCCCCGGTTTGGCCGGTTGCCCCCGCCGAAGGCGCAACCGGCCCCCGGAAACGCTCAGGCAGAAGGACCGCGTGGGGAAGGGGCCTCTGGAAAGCCCGGGGCCGGAAACGGTCCTGGCACCGACGGAGTAAGGGCGCCTCCACCGCCTGCCCGCGCGAACACGGCGCGCGGATGGCGGCAAGGACGGCGTCCGAATCTCTCAGGTCTCGGGACAGAGGGGGGCCACGATCTGAACCGGCCGCATCCGCGGCCCTGGGGGATGCGTGGCCGAATCCGAGACGCTTCTTGAAACGCCGCTGGCACCGCTGCACCGCGAGCTGGGCGGGCGAATGGTTGGCTTCGCGGGCTATGCGATGCCCGTGCAGTACCCCGCCGGCATCATCGCGGAGCATCAGGCCTGCCGGAACGGCGCGGCGCTGTTCGACGTCTCCCACATGGGGCAGGCGGAGCTGCGCGGGGACGGCGCGGCCGCGGCGCTGGAGCGGATCACCCCCGCCGAGGTGCAGGCGCTGCGCCCGGGACGCCAGCGCTACGCCCTGCTGATGACCGAGACGGGCGGCATCCTCGACGACTTCATGGTCGCGAACCTCGGCGACCGGCTGTTCCTCGTGCTGAACGCCTCCCGCAAGGGGGTGGATATCGCGGCGATCTCGGCGGTGCTGCCGGCGGGCGTGACGCTCGTGCCGCGGCCGGACCGGGCGCTGCTGGCGCTCCAGGGGCCGGGGGCCGAGGCGGTGCTGGCCGGGCTGGCCGAGGGTGTCGCGGCGATGCCCTTCATGGGCGTTCTGGAGACGCCGGTCGCCGGCGTGCCCGCTCTCATCACCCGCTCCGGCTACACCGGGGAGGACGGGTTCGAGATCGGTGTCCCGGCCGAGACGGCGGAGCGCGTCGCCCGCGCCCTGCTGGCCGCCGGCGCGGTGGCGGCGGGGCTGGGCGCGCGCGACAGCCTGCGGCTGGAGGCGGGGCTGCCGCTCTACGGCCAGGACCTGGACGAGAGCACCTCGCCCGTGGACGCGGCGCTGACCTTCACCCTGGGCAAGCGCCGCCGCATGGCCTGGGACTTCCTGGGGGCGGAGCGCGTCCGCGCCGACCTGGAGAACGGGCCGAAGCGCGTCCGCGTCGGCATCCTGCCGGACGGGCGCCAGCCCGTGCGGCCCCATGCCCCGATCGAGGTCGGCGGCGTCCCGGTGGGAGAGGTGACCAGCGGCGGCTTTGGCCCGACGCTGAACGCCCCCGTCGCCATGGGCTACGTCGCCCGCGACCACGCCGCGGACGGCACCGCGCTGGACCTGATCGTCCGCGGCCGGACCCTGGCCGGGCGCGTGGCGCCCACCCCCTTCGTTCCCCATCGCTACAAGCGCAGCGCAGGAGCCGCCTGATGGCCGAGACCCGCTATACCGAGAGCCACGAGTGGGTGCGCCTGGAGGGCGACACCGCGACCGTCGGCATCTCCGACCACGCGCAGAACGCGCTCGGCGACGTCGTCTTCGTGGACCTGCCGGAGCCGGGCCGCGAGGTCGAGGCCGGCGAGGCGATCGCGGTCGTCGAGAGCGTGAAGGCCGCCTCCGACATCTATGCCCCCGTCGCGGGCCGGATCGTGGAGGTGAACGCCGCGCTGACCGACAATCCCGGCCTGGTGAACAGCGAGCCGACCGGCGAGGGCTGGTTCTTCCGCATCGTGCCGCGTGACGTGGCGGCGGTCGGCACGCTGATGGACGCGGACGCCTATGCCGCCCACGCGGAGGCCGGGCATTGAGCGCGGCGCCGGGCGCGCTGGCGCAGCTCGCGGCGCTGGAAGGGACCGACAGCTTCATCGCCCGCCATATCGGGCCGAGCGAGGCGCAGGTCGCGGCGATGCTCCGCGTCGTCGGCGTCGGCAGCCTGGAGGAGCTGGCGGGCCGCACCGTGCCGGCCGCCATCCGCGGCTCCACGCTGGATGCGCTGCCGCCGCCGGTGGACGAGGCGCAGACGGTCGCCGAGCTGCGCGCGCTGTCCGAGAAGAACGTGCGGGTGAAGTCGCTGATCGGCTGCGGCTACAACGGCACGATCACGCCGCCCGTCATCCTGCGCAACGTGCTGGAGAACCCGGGCTGGTACACCGCCTACACGCCGTACCAGGCGGAGATCGCCCAGGGGCGGCTGGAGGCGCTGGTCAACTTCCAGACGATGGTCACGGACCTGGCCGGGTTGCCTGTGGCGAACGCCTCCCTGCTGGATGAGGCGACCGCGGCGGCGGAGGCGATGGCGCTCGCCCTGGCCGCGCACAGGACGAAGTCCACCACCCTGGTCGCGGCGGCCGACCTGCACCCGCAGACCCTGGCGGTGCTGCGCACGCGGGCGGAGCCGCTCGGCCTGACCGTGCAGGTCGTGGCGCCGGAGGGCATCGCCTCCGCCTGCAATTCGGAAAAACCCTTCGCGGTGGTGCTTTCCTATCCCGGCACGACGGGGGAGGTGCGCGACATCGCGCCGGAGATCGCGGCGGCCCAGGCCGTGGGCGCGCTGGCGATCGTCGCGGCCGACATCCTTGCCCTGACCCTGCTGACCCCGCCCGGCGAGATGGGCGCGGACGTGGTGGTCGGCAGCACCCAGCGCTTCGGCGTGCCGATGGGCTATGGCGGCCCGCATGCGGGTTACATGGCGGTGAAGGACGGGCTGAAGCGCCTGATGCCCGGCCGGCTGGTCGGCGTGTCGGTGGACGCGGCCGGGCGCCCGGCCATGCGGCTGGCGCTGCAAACGCGGGAACAGCACATCCGGCGGGAGAAGGCGACGAGCAACATCTGCACGGCGCAGGTGCTGCTGGCCGTGATGGCCGGCATGTACGCCGTGTGGCACGGGCCGGAGGGGCTGACCCGCATCGCCCGCCGCGTGCAGCTTCTGGCCGGCCTCTACGCGGATTGCGCGCGGCGCGCCGGCTTCCCCCTGCGCCATGACAGCTTCTTCGACACGGTCTGCCTCATCACCGGCGACAAGACGGATCGCGTGATCGAGACGGCGCTCTCCGCCGGCTTCAACCTGCGCCGGGTGGATGACCGCAGCGTCGCCATTGCCTTCGACGAGACGGTGACGCGCCAGGACCTGATCGCGCTGGACGCCGCGCTCTGCGAGGCGGCGGGCTGCGAGCGCGTGGGCCTGGGCGAGCTGACCGAGGCGTCGCGCCTGCCGGCGGGGCTGGAGCGGCGCTCCGCCTTCCTGACGGCCGCCGTCTTCCGCGCGCACCACGCCGAGCACGCGATGCTCCGCTACCTCAAGCGGCTGGAGGACAAGGACGTCGCGCTGAACCGCAGCATGATCCCGCTGGGGTCCTGCACGATGAAGCTGAACGCGACGGCCGAGATGATCCCGATCACCTTCCCGGGCTTTTCCGATATTCACCCCTTCGCCCCGGTCAGCCAGGCGCGCGGCTACATCGAGCTGGTGCGGCGGCTGGAATCCTGGCTCTGCGCCTGCACGGGCTTCGCGGCGGTGTCGTTGCAGCCGAATGCCGGCAGCCAGGGGGAGTATGCGGGGCTGCTGGCCATCCGCGCCTTCCACCGCGCGAACGGCCAGGGGCACCGGGACGTTTGCCTCATCCCCTCCTCCGCGCACGGGACCAACCCGGCCTCCGCCGTGATGGCGGGGATGCGCGTGGTGGTGGTGGGCTGCGACCGCGACGGCAACGTGGACCTGTCCGATCTGGAGGCGAAGATCGCGCAGCACGCGGACAAGCTGTCGGCGCTGATGGTCACCTATCCCAGCACCCACGGCGTGTTCGAGGAGCGGATCCGCGAGATCTGCGCCGCCGTCCACAAGGCCGGTGGGCAGGTCTACATGGACGGCGCCAACATGAACGCGCAGCTCGGCCTGACCAGCCCGGCGGCGATCGGCGCCGATGTCTGCCACCTGAACCTGCACAAGACCTTCTGCATCCCGCATGGTGGCGGCGGGCCGGGCGTGGGGCCGATCGGCGTCGCGGCGCACCTGGCGCCGCACCTGCCGAACCACCCGCTGCTGGCCGAGGCCGGGCCGGCGACGGGCTTCGGCCCCGTCTCCGCCGCGCCCTTCGGCAGCGCGGCCATCCTGCCGATCTCCTACGCCTACATTCGCATGATGGGCGCCGCCGGCCTGACGCGGGCCACCGAGGTCGCGATCCTCAACGCCAACTACGTCGCGCGCCGGCTGGAGGGGCACTACCCCGTCCTCTACCGCGGTGCCCACGGCATGGTGGCGCATGAGTGCATCCTCGACTGCCGCGGCTTCCAGCAGAATGGCGGCGTGCTGGTGGAGGATATCGCCAAGCGGCTGCAGGACTACGGCTTCCACGCCCCCACCATGTCCTGGCCCGTCGCCGGCACGCTGATGGTGGAGCCGACCGAGAGCGAGCCGCAGGAGGAGCTGGACCGCTTCTGCGAGGCGATGATCGCCATCCGCGCCGAGATCCGCGCGGTGGAGCAGGGCCGGGCCGACAAAGCGGACAACCCGCTGAAGAACGCGCCCCACACCGCCGCCGAGGTCACGGCCGACGATTGGTCCCACCCCTACACCCGCCAGGAAGCGGCCTTCCCGCTGCCCTGGGTCGCGGCCCACAAGTATTGGCCGCCGGTGAAACGCGTGGACAACGTCTACGGCGACCGCAACCTCGCCTGCACCTGCGCCCCGCTGGAGGCCTACCAGGACCACCCGCGCGCGGCGGCGGCGTGATGGGGTTGGGCTCGGTGGCCCCAGGGGGAGGCGGAGCCTTCCCCTGGGCAGCCAGCACAACACCATGACGAGGCGGCGCGCCTGGGAGGTGCTGGCCAGCCGGACCGCGTTGCGGGACCGATGGATCGACGTGCGGGCGGACCGGGTGCGGGACGCCAGGGGGAACGTGCTCGATCCCTTCTACACGCTGTCCTATCCGGACTGGGTGCAGGTGGTGGCGATCACGCCGGCGGACGAGCTGGTGCTGGTGCGGCAGTACCGGCACGGGGTGCAGGAAGAGACGCTGGAGCTGCCGGCGGGGCGCATGGACCCGGAGGACGCCTCGCCGGAGGTGACGGCGCTGCGGGAGTTGCGGGAGGAGACGGGCTACGCGGCGCCGGAGGCGCGGCTAGTGGCGTCCCTGCGGCCGAACACGGCGTCGCACCGGAACCGGGCCTTCACCGTGCTGGTGCCCGGCGCGACGCTGAGGCACGAGACCGCGCATGAGGCGGGCGAGGACATCGCGGTGGAGCTCTGGCCCCTGGCGCGGGTGCTGGAGGGGTTGCCGCACGGGCTGCTGCCGCAGGTCATGCATGTGTCGGGGCTCACCCTCGCGCTGGTCGCGGCGGGGCGCCTGGATCTTCGGTTGAAGGAGGGGACATGACGGGCATTCGGGTGGTTCCGGCGGAGCAGCGGCACCGGGCGGAGTGGGACGTGCTCTATGCCGGCTATGCCGAGTTCTACAAGGTGAAGCAGACCCCTGAGATGCGCGACCGCGTTTGGGGCTGGATCCATAATACCGCGCACGAGACCTGCGCCTTCATCGCGGAGGACGCGGAGGGGCGCGCGGTGGGGCTGGCACATTACCGGGCCTTCGCACGGCCGCTTTCCGCCAGCACGGGCGGGTTCCTGGACGATCTCTTCGTCGATCCCCATATGCGGGGCCAGCGCGTCGCCGATGCGCTGATCGGCACCCTCGCCGAAGAGGGCCGCAAGCGCGGCTGGAGCGTCATCCGTTGGATCACCGCAGACACGAACTACCGCGGCCGGGCGGTGTACGACCGGCTGGCCAACCTCACGCCCTGGCGGACCTACGACATCCCGCTCTGACAGGGAGCGAGCGGGCCGGATTCACGCCTTCGGCCGCGAGCGGCCTCCGGCGAGCCGGCCTGACGCGGCGGGCGGCGCTCGCGACGCCGCTTCTGCTCGCGGGGTGTGCGGCCGAAGCGCAACCCCGCACATCCGTCGAGGCTCCCATCTCCGAATCACGCTCTGTCTGGCGCGATGCCGCGCGGGCGCGCGACATCCCCGTGCTCGTTCGCATGCCGGCGGGTCCTGGGCCCGCGCCGGTGGTCATCCTCTCCCACGGCCTGGGCGGCTCGCGGGAAGGTCTCTCCTATCTCGGCACCGCGCTGGCGGAGGCCGGGTATATGGCGATCCATCTCCAGCACATCGGCTCGGATGACAGCCTGTGGCGCGGGAACGGCGACCGGATCGCGCTGGCCGCGGCGGCGCTGGACGTGCAGGGCGCGGTGAACCGGCTGCTGGACGCGAAGTTCGCGCTGTCGAACCTGCCGCCGCGGGCGGATGCGTCGCGCGCGGCGATCGCGGGTCATTCCTACGGCGCCTGGACGGTGCAGCACATGCTGGGGGAGCGGCTGCCGGGCGGCGATCGCGGCCTGGGATTGCCGGATGCGCGGTTGAAGGTCGGCGTTGCGCTGTCACCGATCCCCGCGCGTGGGCTGCCGCCGCGCCTGGCCTATGGTGGCATCGCCGCGCCGCTGCTGCACATCACCGGCACGGAGGATCACGGCTTCATCGAGGGCGTGCAGGCGCCGATGCGCCGCCAGCCCTTCGAGCAGGCGACGAATCCCGGCGCGCTCGCGGTGCTGCGCGGCGCCGTGCACGCCTCCTTCGCCGACGAGCGGGAGGCAGGGGGGCGCTACGCTGATTCCACCTATCACGCGCGCGCGGCCGCGCTGTCGGTGGCCTTCCTGGACGGGGTGCTGCGCGGGGATGCCGCGGCGCTCGGCCGGCTGCGCGGCGGTGCGCCGGGGCTCGTGGCCCAGGGCGACGAGGTGATCCTTCGCGGGCTGTGAGGCTTGCCCTGGCCCGGCGTTGCGACGACCCTCCTGGCGGGAGGACTCACCATGCCACGCTATGATCTCGCCGGCCGCACAGCGCTCGTGACCGGCGCCGCCTCGGGCATCGGGCTCGCGACGGCGACGGCGCTGGCGGAGAACGGCTGCGCCGTCGCGATCAACTTCCTGCCGGGCGATCCGCGCGGGCCGGAGGCGGTGGCAAGGCTCCGGGCTGCCGGCGGGACGGCCGTCGAAGCGCCGGGCGCCATCGGCCGTGGCGAGGAAGCGGCGATGGTGGAGGCCGCGGTCGCCGCACTCGGCCGACTGGACCTGCTGGTGAACAACGCGGGCACGCCGGGCGTCACGCAGACCGTTGCGCCGAACGAGCTGGACCGCATCACCGACGATCTCTGGGACGCCGTGCTGGACACGAATCTCGTCGGTCTGTTCCGCGTCACGCGCGCGGCGGTTCCGGCGCTGCGGGCGGTGCGGGGCGCGGTGGTAAGCATCGCGTCGGTGGCGGGGCAGGGGAGCCGCGGTTCCTCCATGGCGTATGCCGCGAGCAAGGCCGGGGTGATCGCGCTGACGAAGCACCTCGCGCGCGGGCTGGGGCCGGAGATCCGGGTGAACGCCGTCGCGCCCGGCGCGGTGGACAGCACCTGGCAGATCGAGTGGACGGCCGCGCAGCGGGAGCAGTCCATCGCCAACGCCCCGCTCGGCCGCCGCTGCACGCCGGAGGACATCGCGGAGGCGATCCTGTTCCTCGGCTGCGCGGGTGCGATGGTGACCGGGCAGACGCTGACGGTGGACGGAGGCCTGACGCTGTAGTGCCGGACTTCTCGCACGAGCGGGAGGCGTTGGGCCGCGTCGCGGGCGTGGACGAGGCGGGACGCGGGCCGCTGGCGGGCCCCGTGCTGGCCGCGGCGGTGATGTTCGCGCGGGAGCCGCCGGACGATCTCGCCACGCTGCTGGACGACAGCAAGAAGCTGGATGCGCGTGCGAGGGAAGCGGCCTTCGGTGCGCTGCGCGATGCGTGCGCGTCCGGCCTCGTGCAGATCGGCATCGGCGCGGCGAGCGCGGCGGAGATCGGGCGCCTGAACATCCTCCGCGCGACACATCTCGCGATGACGCGCGCCGTCGCGCGGCTGCCGGTCGCGCCGTCTCTCGCGCTGGTGGATGGCAACATGCCGCCGCCGCTGTCGTGCAACGTGCGCTGCATCGTCGGCGGCGATGCGCGCTGCCTCTCGATCGCCGCGGCCTCCATCGTCGCGAAGGTGGTGCGGGACCGCGCGATGACCCGGCTTTCCGCGCGCTGGCCCGGCTATGGCTTCGACCGGCATGCGGGATATCCTACCGCGGCCCACCGGGCGGCCCTGGAGCAGCTCGGACCCTGCCCTCACCACCGCCGGGGATTCCGGCCGGTGGATCAATACCTTCGGGGGTGTTGCTGAGAGGTCACTTGACCGTGGAGTCCCTGCCGCACAACTATGGGGCGGGACCTCTCCGGGGGGCGAGGTCCGGGGGAATCATCGAGACGTGGGCACAGGTCTGGACCTGCCGCTGGACACTGTCCTGCGCGGCGATTGCCTTGACATGCTGCGGCGCCTGCCGCCGGCCTCGGTCCACGCGATCTTCGCGGATCCGCCGTACAACCTGCAGCTGAAGGGCGAGCTGCGTCGTCCCGACGACAGCATCGTGGACGGTGTGGACGAGGCGTGGGACCGTTTCGACGACCTCGCCGCCTACGACCGCTTCACCCGCGAATGGCTGACCGAGTGCCGCCGCGTGCTGCGCAAGGACGGCACGATCTGGGTGATGGGCGCCTATCACAACGTGTTCCGCCTGGGCTCGGCGTTGCAGGACCTCGGCTACTGGATCCTGAACGACGTGGTGTGGCGCAAGTCCAACCCGATGCCGAACTTCCGCGGCCGCCGCTTCACCAACGCGCATGAGACGCTCATCTGGGCCTCTCGCGGGCCGGAGAGCCGGTACCGCTTCAACTACGCCGCCATGAAGGCGATGAACGACGATAAGCAGATGCGGAGCGACTGGCTCTTCCCGCTCTGCACGGGTCCCGAGCGGCTGCGGCTGGCGGATGGCAAGAAGCTGCACCCGACCCAGAAGCCGGAGGCGCTGCTGCACCGGGTGATCCTGTCCTGCACGGCGCCGGGAGAGGTGGTACTGGACCCCTTCCTCGGCACCGGGACGACGGCCGCGGTCGCGAAGCGGCTGGGACGGCGCTACATCGGGATCGAGCGCGACAAGAGCTACGTCGCCGCCGCGGAGAAGCGCCTGGCCGCCATCGAGCCGCTGCCGGAGAGCGCGGCCCTGACCCTGCCCGCGAAGCGGGAGCAGCCGCGCATCCCCTTCGGCACGCTGGTGGAGCGCGGGCTGGTGCCAGCGGGCACGAAGCTGTGGGATCGCCATCGCCGCTGGGCGGCGGAGGTGGGGGCGGACGCGACGCTCCGCTGCGGCCGCTCCGCCGGCAGCATCCACCAGGTCGGCGCCGCCGTGCAGGAGGCGCCGTCCTGCAATGGCTGGACCTTCTGGCACGTGGAGAAGCGCGACGGATCGCTGCGCGTGCTGGACGAGCTGCGGGCCGAGCTGGTCCCGGGCCTCTGAGCCCGGCGCGCGGGCCGGGGCGCTTCCATCCTGCGCCGTCCCGCTGCCGGTCAGGACGGGATGCGTTTGCTCCGTCCGGGCCGGGTGCCCGTCATGGTGCATCGTCCGCTGATGAGCGTCTGGCGAGGACGCCAGGCAGACGGGCAGCGCGGCAGGTCGACGCTGGCCGGCTCAGCTCTCGTCGGCGCGGTCGATCCCTTGCGCGAAGAGCGCAGCGAGCCGGGCACGGAACGCGATCCCGTCGACGACATCGCCGGACATCGGTGCCTCGGCCAGGGACTGCTCCAGCTCCTCGCGCAGTTGCCGGAAGGTCGCCGCACGGTCCTCGGGCCGGACGCGCGACACGATCTTCTCCAGCGCGGCGAGAATGGCGCTTTCCAGATCAGGCGGTGCGAGCTGAAGGCGGCGGGGTCGCTTCATGAGCATCACCGGTCCTGGCCGCGACGATGTGGCTTCCGTGCTCGCGGATGCTCCGGAGCCTGCTCGGAGCGACCGCGGCCTGTCCACGGTGCGATACGCGGATCAGCTTTACAAACATTTTACCGTGGAGCCAATCCTGTGGTCTTAAATTGCGCCTTGATCGGGCTTCACCTTCCCTTGAAGAAGTCCGTCGCGGTACCGTTAGCCTGATCGATTGAGGCGTGGAACTCGGCTCGGTCCGCTCTTGCTTCGGCGCGGAGGTGCGACGCCATGACAAACAACTTTCCGCACGCTGACGTGGGACTCCGGCGAGAGGCAGCCCTGGCCGCCTATCAGGTGATGGATACCCCGCCGGAGCCGGAATTCGACGATCTGGTTCATGAGGCCGCAAGGCTCTGCAACGCCCCGATCTCCGCGGTGAGCCTGATGGACAGCCGGCGGCAGTGGTTCAAGGCACGCGCGGGCGTCGAGATCCGGGAGACGCCCATCGAGCAGTCCTTCTGCGCCTTGACGCCCCAGGATTGCGAGTTGCTGGTGGTTCCGGACCTGACCAGGGATCCGCGAACGGCGAACAACCCGCTCGTCGTCGGGGCACCCTACATCCGGTTCTATGCGGGTGCGCCGCTGCGACTGCCCGACGGCCTGCAGATCGGGTCCCTGTGCGTCGTCGATACGGTGCCGCGTCCGCACGGGCTCCATCCCTGGCAGCGGGAGCAGCTGACGCGAATGGCCCGCGGCGTGGAAGCGCTGCTTGACGCGCGGCGCCCCCCGAAAGCGTCGGAGGCTCCGGATCGCGCACCGCGGCGGGAATGGCCGAGGGATGTCTGCGAGCGGAACCTGCAGGAACTTCTGGACCACGCCCAGTCCCGGCGGCTTCATGGGGCGGAGGAACTCCTGCGCCTGACCATCGAGGCCCTCACCGCAAGGGACGACCCGTAGGTTCGGGTCGTTCCCCCGCCTGCGCGCCCGGCACTGGCGGGATTGCGCGAAGAGTCTTTCGAAGCCCGCTACAGGGCCCCGACGATGTCCTCCCACTCGGCCGCCAGGGACAGATCGCTGCGGCGCCGGCCGGCGCGCCGGTACCAGTAATCTGCATTCGCCAGATCGCCTTCCTGCCGGTGCAGGTAGCCATGCACCCAGGCGCCGTCCCGGGTCTCGACAGCCTGCGCTATCTCGTGAGCGCGCTCCCAGTCCCCGCGTTGCGCGTGCCACATCGCGGCAGGAAGGGGTGCGAGGCCTTCTGGCGTCGTGCGCCGCCTCAGATCGTCAGGATCCATCTTCTTCACCTGGCTTCGCCGTGCTGAAGGGGGCCGATCCTGCGCGATCGATCGTCGCCCGTGGCAGCGTGCTGCCGGTCTTCTCCGTTTGGCCCATCCGAGCGTCAAGGCGTGGCGGACGGTCTCCGGGCAGGGCTGCGTCCGGCCGGCAGGTCCGCACCGGTGAACCTTGAGCGGGATCGCGCGAGAGCGCCCTACCGCGCATGAACGGGGCGGCGTCGGATCGCGGTCCCTCGTTGAGGCGTTACCGGTGACGCACGGTTTGCGGCGGGCCGAAACCGCGGAAGAATGATCGATGGAGGAACCCATGAACATGACCGTCACACGCCGATCGGTCCTCGGTGCCGCGGCTGCGCCCCTTGTGGCGCGTGCCGCCCGGGCGCAGGAATCCTGGTCGCCGGACCGTCCCATCCGCATGGTCGTCGGCTTCGCGCCCGGCGGAGGCACGGACATCACGGCCCGTGCCATGGCGCCGCGCCTTTCCGCCCTTCTGGGGCAGCCTGTGGTGGTGGAGAACCGGCCCGGCGCGGGCGGCAACATCGCGACGGAGGCAGTGGCGCGCGCGACGCCCGACGGGCACACGATGCTGATGGGGACGATCGCGGCCCTGGCGGTCAATCCGGCCCTCTACGCGTCCCTGCCCTTCAATCCCCTGACGGACCTCACGGCGGTCGCCCTGGCGGTCACGACGCACGACGTTCTCGTCGTGCATCCCTCCACCCGCATCCGCACCGTGTCGGAACTCATCGAGCGGGCCCGGGGGGCGGAGCTTTCCTATGGCACGTCGGGGATCGGCACGGCGGGTCACCTCTCCGGCGAGTTATTCAACCTGCTGGCGGGGGTGAAGCTGACGCATGTGCCCTATCGCGGGGGCGGGGCCCTGGCCAACGACCTGCTCTCGGGCCAGGTCCCGATCTCCTTCGCCTCCGTCTCGACCGCGGCACCCATGGTGGACACGGGGCGGCTGGTCGGGTTGGCCACGACGGGGTCGAAGCGGTCCGACCGCCTGCCCGCGCTGCCGACGGTGGCAGAAGCCGGCGTCCGGGATTTCGAGAGCAGCAACTGGTATGGCCTTGTCGGGCCGCGCGGGATGCCGCCCGCCATGGTCGCGCGCTGGAACCGGGCGATGAACGAGGCCCTCTCCGATCCCGGAGTCCTGGACGTGCTGCAGCGGCAGGGGCTGGAGGCGGAGCCCGGCACCCCCGAGGCGTTCCTGGCCTTCATGCGGAGCGAGACGGAGAAGTGGGGCCGGGTGATGCGCGCGGCCGGGGCCCGCGCGGAGTGATCGGCGCCGGTCGGGGCGGTTGGATGAGGTCTGGAGCGGGGCCGGGGACGGCCTGATCGTCCAGATCCGCGACGAGAACCGCGGCGGCACCGGCGACGCGGGCTTCCGCACGCTGCGGTCGGAGATAACGTCGTCATTGTGGCCAAGCCGGTCGGCCTTCGCCTGCCATCCGACCAGCGGCGCGGATCAGATAGCCGGTCGGTGATCCCGGCGCAGCGTCGCCGCTGCGCCGGCCTTCGGGGTCAGTGCCAGGGCGTCGTTTCCCAGATGCGGCGGTAGCGCGCTTCCTGGGCCGGCATCTGCGCCTCCCACTCCGCACCCGGCAGGTAGGCCATCGGCAGTTCGAGCTGCCGTGCCCTCTCCGCCCACTCCGGCTTGGCGACGACGCGGGCCACGGCCTCCTGCAGGCGCGCCGCGATCTCGTCGGGAATACCGCGCGGGGCGCCGAGGCCGCGCTCGCTCGTCATCAGCACGTCGAAGCCTTCCTCCCGGAAGGTGGGGACCTCCGGCATCAGCTCCCAGCGCCGCTCGCCCATGCCGGCCAGGGGGCGCAGCGGCGGGTTCTCCTGGCCGAGGATGCCGATCTCGCCGAGGTTGAGGCCGGCCACGTCGATGTGCCGGGCGAGCACCGCATTCTTCACGAGTCCGGCGCCGGCAAAGGGGGCGTGGATGAACTCGGTGCCCGAGGCGGCCTGGAAGAGCGTCAGCCCGAGATGGTCGTCGGTTCCGACGCCGGAGGAGCCCACGCTGATGGAGCCCGGCCGGCGCTTCGCCGCCTCGACGAGGTCGCGGAGGGAGCGGTAGGGGGAGTCGCGGTGGACGACGAAGGCGGTCGGGTCGTCCACCAGCCGGGCGATCGGTCGGATGCGGGCGCGGTCGTAGCGGACGCGGCGCTCGATCGGCACCGAGATGTAGCCGGGCGTGTTGAGCGTGCCGAGCGTGTAGCCGTCGGGACGTGCGCCCTGAAGGGCGACGTAGGCCGTCTCGCCCCCCGCGCCGGGGCGGTTCACCACGACGAAGTTGGCCCCGGGCAGCTCGGCCGCGAGGGACTGCGCGAGCGCGCGCACCATCACGTCGGTCCCGCCACCCGGGGCGAAGCCGACGATCACCTCGATCGGCCGGCCGCCCGGCCAGGAGGCTTGCGCGAGCGCGGGCATCGAGAGCGCCGCGAGGCCGGTCGCGAGGGCGCCGCGGCGGGTCAGCAGAGGGGTCCTGGTCATGTCGTTTCCTCGGTTCGCTTCCTCGGTTTCCGGCGGGCGGTGTCCCGGTCGCGTTCAGGCGGCGATGCGGAGCCCGCCCCGGACCACGATCGCGCCCTCCAGCGCGGGCAGGCGGCCGGAGAGGACGGCGACGATGCTCTCCGCCGCGCCGGTGGACATGCCGACCGCGCCGTGCGGGGTATTGGCGGCGAGGTGCGGCGTTGGCAGCACGCGCGCATGGGTGCGCAGCGGGCTCGCCGCGTCCAGCGGCTCCTTCGCGAAGACGTCCACCCCGGCCCAGGCCAGGTGACCGGACTCCAGCGCGGCGAGCAGCGCCGTCTCGTCCACGATGCCGCCGCGCGCGGTGTGCACGAGGATCGCGCCCTTCGGGAGCATCGCGAGCTCCGCGGCGCCGATCATCCCGCGCGTCGTGGCGTCGAGCGGGCAGTGCAGCGACAGCACCTCGGAGCGGGCCAGGAGGGAGGGGAGGTCGGCCACCCGCTCGCCCGGCCCGGGCAGCGGCCCCGGGGACAGCAGCGGGTCATAGGCCGCGACCCGCATCCCGAAGGCGTCCGCGAGGCGCGCCACCTTCGAGCCGATGGCGCCGTAGCCGACGATGCCAAGGGCCGTGCCGTCCACGTCGCGGGTCATGCGCGACGTCTTCTCCCAGAGCCCGTCGTGCATCCCTGCCGCGACGGAGGGCAGGTCTTTCAGCAGGGAGAGCATCAGCGCCATCGCGTGCTCGGCGACGGAGCGGGAATTGGCGCCGGCGGCCCGCGTCACCGTCAGGCCGCGCGCCTCGGCGGCGGGCAGGTCGATGCCGTCCACCCCCGCGCCGTGCCGCGCGACCACGCGCAGCGCGGGCAGGGCGGCGTCCATGACGGTGCCGTTGATGATCCCCTGCCGGTGCAGGATGGCCACCGGCCGATGCTCCGCGATCGCGGCGAGGAGCTCGGCCTCCGACGGGTAGCCTGACGTGCAGGGGACGGCGTAGCCGGCCGCCTCCAGGATGGCCACCGCCTCCGGCGCGAGGAAGGCGGCGGTCACGAGGACGGAGGGGCTCGTTGCACGATCAGGCATGGGTGTGATCCTCGGGAGGGAGTCAGGTGAGGCCTTCGCAGCCCAGGCGGCGCAGCGTCGCGTCCACCCAGGAGGCGTCGTGGGTGCCGGCCTGGATGTTCGCCATCTGCTTCGCCTCGGCGGCGGACTTCGCCGCGGCGGCGGCGTGCACCGTTTCCACCTCCGCGAACGGGACGCAGAGCAGGCCGTCATCGTCGCCGAGGACGAGGTCGCCCGGCTCGATCACCATGCCGTCGATCGCGACGGGGACGTTGATCTCGCCCGGGCCGTCCTTGTAGGGGCCGCGATGCGTCACGCCGGCGGCGAAGACGGGAAAGTCCTGCCCGCGGATGGCGGCGCTGTCCCGGATGGCGCCGTTGATGACGATGCCGGCGAAGCGGCGACGGACCATCTGGGCCAGCATCAGCTCACCGATGATGGCGTTGGTCAGGTCGCCGCCCGCGTCCACCACCAGCACGTCGCCGGGCTCCGCGATCGCGAGGGCCTTGTGGACCATCAGGTTGTCGCCCGGGCGGGTCTTGATGGTGAAGGCCGGGCCGGCGAGGACGCCGCCTCCGTGCATCGGGCGCAGCCGCGGGCCGCCCGCCGTCATACGGGACATCACGTCGCTGACATTCGCCACGGGCAGGGCGCGGAAGCGCTCGACCGCCTCGGGGCTGACCTTGCGGCCGCGCGACAGGATCCTGAAACCAGCGGTCATCGCCTCATCCTTCCGGGATCACGCGGGGTGCTTAGCCCCGCTTCGGACCAAAACACAATCAGATTTCGAAATATGGCCCTATTCCTTCCAGGGCCGCCGGTCCCATAGCGCGCGGAGCGCGGCCTCTCCACCGAGCGCCGCGTCCCGGTAGGCCGCGCCCACGAGGGGGCGGAGCGGCAGCCCGGCCCGCGCGGCCGCCTCGGTCCAGGCCGGATCGGCGAAGACAGCGGCCAGCGCGGTCTCCAGCGCCGTCCGGATCGGTTCCGGCAGGCGCGGTGGTGCGAAGAGTCCCCGGCCGGCGGAGAAGGTCAGGTCCGTACCGCTCTCCCGGTAGGTCGGGATGTCCGGCGCGGTCGGGTCCCGTCCCTCTGCCGCGAGGGCGAGGCCGCGGATGGCGCGGTCGCGCAGCAGCGGCACGGCCTCGCTGATGTTGAAGGCGCCGACCTGGAGTTGTCCGCCGAGCAGCGGCACGAGGAGCTGCGAGGTGCCGTTGAAAGGCACGTGGTTCAGGCGGATCCCCGCCTTCTCCTCCAGCAGCAGGGCGGCGATGTGGTCGTCCCCGCCGATCCCCGCCGTGCCGTAGGAGACGTCGCCCGGGCGGGCCCGCGCGGCGGCGAGCAGGCCCGGCAGGTCGCGCAGCGGGCTGTCGGGCCGGACGAAGAGCCCGCAGGGATCCTCGACCACCTGGGCGAGGTAGGTCAGCTCGGCCGGGCGCCAGCGGACGGCTCGCTCGATCGGCTGACTGAGGACCGTCGGCGTCGCGCAGGCCCCGAGGGTGAAGCCGTCCGGCGCCGCGTTCGCCACCGCCTCCGTGCCCACCTGGCCGCCGGCCCCCGCGCGGTTCGAGACCACGATGCGAGCGCCGCCCAGACGGGCGGAGAGGAAGGGCGCGACCGTCCGGGCCATCGCGTCCATCCCGCCGCCCGGGGCGAAGGGGACGATGATCTCGATCGGGCGGCCGGCGGGCCAGGCGGGCTGGGCCAGGGAAGCTCGGGTCAGGCCCGCGGTGGCCAGGCCGAGCGCCGCCCGGCGGCTGAGAGGGGATGCGCGCATGCCCGGTCGTTCCTTCCCGTCCCTGCGGCTCCGCTTGACAGGAGCGCGTTGTGCCCACCTATAACGCAACGCCATTTCGATAATCAACCCGGATGTGAAGTCCGGGGCCGTCCGGGAAGGAATCCACCATGTTGCAGCGCCGCCATGTCCTCCGAGCCGCGGCCGGAACGGCCCTCCTCTCCGCCGGGCGCGCCGGGCAGGCGCTCGCGCAGGGGGAGGCGTGGCCCTCCCGCCCGGTCCGGGTCGTTGTCGCCTGGGCGCCAGGCGGTGCCGTGGACACGATCGCCCGCCGGGTCGCGCAGAAGCTTTCCGACAGCCTCGGCAAGCCCTTCGTGGTGGAGAACAAGTCGGGTGCCACGGGCACGATCGGCGCCGCCGAGGTCGCGCGCGCCGCGCCGGACGGGCACACGCTCCTCGCGATGGACAACACCTACGCGATGCTGCCCTACCTCTTTCAGCGCCTGCCCTTCGACCACGCCGCGGCGTTCCGGCCGGTGACGGTCAGCGCCTTCTCCCCTGTCATGCTCGCGGTGCACCGCGACGCGCCCTGGCGCGACCTGGCCGCCCTGATCGAGGCCGCGCGGCGGGAGCCGGAGAAGATCACCTACGGCACCGGGGGCATCGGCTCCGCCCCGCACTTCGCCACCGCCGCCTTCGGGCAGGCGGCCGATGTGCGGCTGTTCCACGTGCCCTTCCGCGGCGCCGGCGAGGCGGTGACGGCGGCCCTGTCCCGGCAGGTGGACCTGGTGATGGTCTCGCTCGGCTCCGCGCTCGGCCATGTGCGCGGCGGGCTGCTGCGCCCGCTGGCAATGAGCGGGACGCGGCGGACGGAGGCGCTGCCCGACGTGCCCACCTTCCGCGAGGCCGGGCTGCCGAATTTCGGGCCGAACGGGCAGGGCGTGGTGAACTGGTCCGGCCTGGCCGCGCCCGCGCGCACGCCGGACGCGATCGTGGCCCGCCTGCAGCAGGAGGTCGCCAAGGCGTTGCAGGCGCCCGACATGCGGGAATTCCTCGCCGCCCTCGCCTCGGACCCCGGTGGCATGCCGCCCGCCGACTTCGCCGCGCTGCTGACCGAGGAGACCAATCGCTGGCGCGACGTGGCGGGCGGCGCCGGCATTGAGCGGCAGTAGCCACCATGTCCTTCTTCGCGCCCCCGCCACGGATCGGAACCGAGGTTTTCACTCGCCTGCCCGACCGCTTCCGCCGCCCGCGCCCGACCGCCTGGGCCCGCTGGAACCGCGGCGGGCGCGAGATCGACAGCTTCCTGGAGGGCCCATGCTTCGACGCGGACGGCCGGCTCTACGTCACCGACATTCCCTTCGGCCGGATCTTCCGGATCTCCACGGACGGCGAATGGGAGCTGGTGGCGGAGTATGACGGCTGGCCGAACGGGCTGAAGGTCCACCCGGACGGGCACCTGCTCGTCACGGATTACCGGCGCGGCCTGCTCCGCATCGATCCCGCCACGGGCGGCGTCGTGCCGGTGCTGGAGGACGCGCGGAGCGAGGGCTTCAAGGGGCTCAACGACCTCTGCCTCGGCGCCGATGGCAGCGTCTTCTTCACCGACCAGGGGCAGACCGGGCTGCACGATCCGACGGGGCGGGTCTATCGCCTGCGCCCGGACGGGCGGCTCGACCCTTTGATCGGCACGGTGCCGAGCCCGAACGGGATCGTGGTGGCGCCCGACCTGTCGCACCTGCTCGTCGCAGTGACGCGCGCGAACCAGGTCTGGCGGCTGCCGCTCCACGGGGATGGGGCGGTGACGAAGGCCGGGATCTTCGTCCATCTCCATGGCGGCCCCGGCGGGCCGGACGGGCTGGCCTGGGACCCGGACGGGAACCTGCTGGTCGCCCATACCGGCGTCGGCACGGTCTGGCGCCTGTCGCCCCACGCCGTGCCCACCCTCGGCATCGCGTCCTGCGCGGGGATGTCCACGACGAATCTCTGCCTGGGCGGAGCCGACGGCCGCGACCTCCTCATCACGGAGAGCGAGACGGGCAGCATTCTCCGCGCCCGCCTGGAGCCGCGGCCGGAGGGTGCCTAGTCTAGGGGAATGGGCAGGAGGGCTGCATGACGGGGAAGCCGAGGCCGCGCCCGGCGCTGGAGGGGGTTGCCTCCGCGGACCGGGCGCTGACGGTGCTGTCCGCCTTCCGCAAGGGTGACCAGGCCCTCTCCCTCGCGGAGCTCGCCGCGCGGACGGGGCTGGTGAAGAGCACGATCATGCGGCTGGCGATCTCGCTGGAGGAGCACGGCTTCCTCGCGCGCGAGGGGGACGGGTCGTACCGCCTGGACGCGGAGGTGCTGCGGCTCGGGACGATCTACACTCAGTCCTTCCGGCTGGACGCGCATGTGATGCCCGTGCTGGAGGAGCTGGTCGCCCGCACCGGCGAGACCGCGGCCTTCTATGTCCGCCGCGGCGAGCAGCGCCTCTGCCTCTTCCGCGTGGACAGCCCGCATCTCCTGCGGATGCATGTTCGCGTGGGAGATGCCCTGCCGCTGGACAACTCCTCGATCGCCCAGGTCCTGCGCGCCTTCTCCCCCCGTCCGCTGCCGGCTTACACCGCGGCGCTTGAGCTGCCGATCGTCACGATGGGCGCGACCGATCCGCACACGGGGGCCATGGCGGCGCCGGTCTTCGGGCCGGGGGATGCGCTGGCGGGGGCGCTGGCGCTCTCGGCGCCGGTCATCCGCTGGACCACGGACGCCGTCGCGGCCGCCAGGCCAGTGCTTGCCGAGGCGGCGGCGGCGCTCACGCGCCGCCTGGGCGGTCACGCGCCGGAGCAGCCGCGCGCGGCGGCCGAGTGAGCCGGGTGCGGGGCCGCGTCGTCAGGCGCCCGTCACGCGCCAGATCACATCCCCCACGTCGTCCGCCATCAGCAGCGATCCATCCGGGCCCAGTGTGACGCCGACCGGCCGCCCGTAGGAGACCTTCTCGTCCGGCGCGAGGAAGCCCGACAGGATGTCGCGCGGCGGGCCGGAGGGACGGCCGTTCTCGAAGGGAATGAAGACGAGCTTGTAGCCGCTGAGCGTGCTGCGGTTCCACGAGCCGTGCTGGCCGATGGCCATGCCTTCCGGAAAGCCGGGCAGCGTGCCGGCCGGCACCCAGCACAGCCCGAGCGAGGCGGTGTGGCCGCCCAGCGCGTAGTCCGGCGTGATCGCCTTCGCCACCATCGCCGGGTCCTGCGGGACGCGGTCATCCACCACCCGGTCCCAGTAGCAGTAGGGCCAGCCGTAGAAGCCGCCCTCGACCACGGAGGTGAGATAGTCGGGCGGCGTCTCGTCGCCGAGGCCGTCGCGCTCGTTCACCACGGTCCAGAGCACGCCCGTCCGCGGTTCCCAGGCCATCCCCACCGCGTTGCGCAGCCCGCCCGCGAAGATCCGGTTGCGTCCGGTCTCCAGGTCGAGCTCCCAGATCGCGGCGCGGCCTTCCTCCTCCTCCATCCCGTTGTCGGCGATGTTGGTGAGCGAGCCGACGCCGGCGTAGAGCTTCCGCCCGTCCGGGCTCGGCAGAAGGCTGCGCGTCCAGTGCCCGCCCGGCTTGAAGTCGACGATCTTCTGGCCCGGCGCGGTGATGCGGTCGGCCCCATCCTCATAGGGGAACATCACCACGCCATCGGTGTTGCCGACGTAGAAGCGGTCGCCCAGCAGCGCCATGCCGAAGGGCTGGCTCAGATCCTCCATGAACACCTGCTGCACCTCGGCCACGCCATCGCCGTCACGGTCGCGCAGGAGGGTGATGCGGTTGGCGCTCTCGCCCGTGGCCTTGGCGCGGCGCATCGTGGCCGTGATCGCGTGGTCGAACACGTTGCGCATCTTGCTGCGCGGGATGCTGGAGGATTCGGCCACCAGCACGTCGCCATTGGGCAGCACCTGGATCCAGCGCGGATGCTTCAGGCCGCGCGCGAAGGCGTTCACCTTCAGCCCGGGGGCCGCGATCGGCGTCTGACCCTCGTCCCAGCCCCGCGCCGTGGGCATCTTCAGGGTGGGGATCGCCCCCTGCGGCTTCGCCTCCGGAATGGCCGGCGCCTCGCCCCAGGCCGGTGTCGGGTCCCCGTCCCGCATGCGCCGCAGCCGCAGGGCGGTCCCGCCGACAACAGCGACAGCGCGCGCAAGAAGGTCCGATACGTCCGGCATGTCGTCTCCGTTCATGGGGCAGAAAGGCGGCGCTGTGCGCGCATGGCGAGTGGACCATGGCCCCCCGCATCCGGGGAACCCCATCCTCTGAACGCGGGACGGTCGCGATCGGGTCGGCTGACCGTCCGGGGCTCTTCTGATAGGCTGCCGGCCTCAACGGTGAGCCCGTTCGGGACCGTCCGCGCGCCGCCGCGCCATCCCGCGCGGCGCCCGCGGAGGACGGCGTCCGGGCCAGGAGCTTCGTCACAGGCATGCAGCAGCACGGCGCGGAGAGCCACCAGGGAGAGCCGGCCCAGGCGGAAGCGGCCGGCCCCCAGGCCGCGGCGGTCCGTGCGATGCTGGCGGCGCTGGAGAGGGACGAGGACGGGCCGGCGAGGTTGCTGCGGGAGGTTCCGAACCCGGGGACCGGGGCCGCGATCCTCGTCCAGGCCGCCCGCGCCGCCCGCTACGCCGGACGGCCCGCCCTGGCGCGCCGCGCCTTCGATGCGCTGGAGCGCTGGCTCGGCGCCGCCGGCCTGCCGCTCACCGTCGACCAGCGGATGCGCCAGGCCGAGGCGCTGATGGAGGCCGGCGAGCCCGCGCGATCCGTCGAGACCCTGGATATCGGATTGCGCGAGCACGGCGACCTGCCGGCGCTTCGGCTTCAGCAGGCATTGGGGCTGCTCGCCGCCGGGGACCCGGCCGCCGCGGAAGCGGCGGCGCGGCAGGCCTTGCAGGCCGCGCCGGACGCGCTCACCGGGCCGGCGGAGGGCCTGACCCTCCGGCTGGCGCGGCGCTTCCGGGAAGTCGGCGAGGCCGGGCGCGGCCTGTCCGTGTTGCGGGCGGGAGGCGCCGCCTTCGCCCGCTCGCCCGGGCTGCATGCACAACTGGCCGAACGCCTTGCCATCGCGGGCGAGCACGCCGAGGCCGTGGAAGCCTACCGGGTGGCACTGGCCGGCCCGGGGGATGGCCGACGCGAATGGACCGGGCTGGCCCGATCCCTGCGTGCGGCCGGGGCCCCGGCCGAGGAGGTGCGGGCCGCGCTCGAGCGCGCGATCACGGCCAACCCCGCGGATCGCAGCCTCGTGGCGGATTGGCTGCTGCTGACGGGCGGCGGCGCCGACCGGATGGCCCGCCTCTGCGCCCTGCAGGATTCCACGCCGGAGCTCCTGCGCGGCGTGCTCACGCAGCTCGCCGAGGATCTGGGGAGTGCCGGTCTGCGCGCCCGCTTCCCGGATCGCGTGGCGGCCTTCCTCGAAACCTCGGCGATGCGCGCGGCGGACGCGCTCTGGACGGCCCATGGCGAGGCCCGGCCGATCGCCGGGCCCGATGCGGTGGCGGTCGCGGAATCCCGCTCGCACGATCTGAACCTGTTCTTCCTCCTTCGCAGCCCCGTGCGGCGCCTGATGGCCGTGCAGCGCCTGAGCGACGCGGAGAAGGCCGATCTCGCCGCGATCGGAATCTCCTGGCGTGACCTGCGGCTCGGCCTCCGCGACTTCCTTTCCGTCGGCTCCGAGGCCTGGGCGAGGCGGTTGGCAGAGGGCGGATTCTCCAGCGACTATGCGCGCCACCGCGTCCACCATGTCGAGCGCTTCTGCGGGTGGCAGGATCGCCTCGTGGCGGAGGGGGCGCTCGCCTTCCGGGACCCGTTCGGCGGCGGCACCTGCTACGCCGTCGATTCCTTCCTTGTCTACGGGCGCACCTGCTACCTCTTCCTCGGCACGCATCCGTTCTACCTCGTCGCGGCGGGCGGCGGCTCGAAGATGCTGTGCCTCTACGTCCCGCGCTTCGAGCTCGTGCTGGATCTCGGCGCCGCGCTGACAGACCTCCTCACCGACGCCTCGATGGCGGGCCTGCTCGGCTTCATCGCGCTGCGCCTGGCCCAGCGCGCGGAGGAGCACGACGCCGCCCTGGCGCGCGGCCCCGCGGACGCGACGCCCCGGCGGGTCATCGCCATGGTGCAGAGCGCGGAGAACTTTGCGCACCACATCTGGAACTTCTACACGGGCCTCGAGCGCATCCTGATCGCCGGCACGGAGCATCGTCTGGACCGCGTGATCTTTGGCGGCACCGAGTTCTTCGGCCCGCTCGCCGGCATCTTCCCCGAGCTCGCCAACCGCATTGTCGGGCGCGCCGACCGGGCGCCGATGGTCGATCCCTGCCCCTTCTCCATTGAGGCGCTGCTGGTCACGGTGGGTGGCTACTTCATCCCGGAGACCTTGAAGGTCCGGACCCGCCGCGCCGTCTCCACCGTTCCCCCGCGCCAGGGCGCCGTCACGCCGGAGACCGAGCCCGATTCCTGGCCGACGCTCTGGATCGGCATGCGGATGGGCGACAAGAGCTGGGTCGGCCAGGAGGCCGGCATCGTGAGGCTGCTCGAACTCCTGCTGCCCGACTACCCCGGAATGCGCGTCCTGCTCGACGGCTTCTCCTACCCGATCGGCCGGGACGAGATCACCGCCCAGTGGAGCCATGTCTGCGACCGCCTGCACGCCCTGGCAGAGACGGTCCGGGCCGCCGCGCCGGAGCCCCTGCGCGCGCCCGGCCGCATCGTGAACATGGTGGGCAACAGCCTGCGCGAGAGCGTGCTCTGGGCCGCCAGGACCGACGCGTATCTCAGCCCCGTCGGCACGACGCAGCACAAGATCGGCTGGTTCACCGCCGCGCCCGGCATCGTCTACTCCGCGCCGCGCGGGAAGAGCTTTCCGGACGAGCGCATGCCCGGCGCGTGGGAGGCCGAGCACATCCGCGTCCCGCGTTACGTCTACGGCCAGGTCGTGGCGGAGGGCGAGCGGCGCAGCCTCGGTGACCGCCGGAGCCACCTCGCTAACATCGCGCTCGACCCGGACGCCCTCGCTGGGCTGTTCCGCGAACTGCTCGGACCGGCGCGCCAGGGGTGAGCACGGTGCTGCCGACACCGCGGCCCGGTGCGACCGCTGCCGAGGCCGAGGAGGCAATCCGTGTGCTTCGCGCCCGCGCCGAGGCCGATGGCCCGGACGCCGCGACCTGCCATGGACTGATCGGCCGTTGGGAAGCGCACCGGAAGAACCCCGCGGCCGCCATCGCCGCGCTGCGCCAGGGCGGTGCCGCGCTGGAGGCGCCTTCTCCCGCGACGCCCGACTGGGCGCCGGCCGAGCTCGTCGATCTGCTCGTCGCGACGAAGGATGTCGCGACAGCGCACCGTGTGGCCCGCGCCGCCCTGGCCGATGGCCGCGACACGCCGGAACTCCGCCTCGCGCTCGCCGGCGCGCTGCTGGCCGGCGTCGAGGCCGACGATCTGCGGGAGCGGCTCGGCGACGCGATCCTGCTCCGTCCGATGGACCGCCTCCTGGTCGAGCGCGTGCTCGACCGCCTCGCGTCCACGGCCCCGGCCGACGCCTTGCTGGATTGGCTTGAGGCGCTCCAGGACACGGCGCCCGAGCCCCAGCGCGCCCTGCTGCTCACCCTGCTCGGCCGGCGCGGGGATGCGCATGTCCGCGCCCGCTTCGCCCCGCTCCTCGGCCGGGCCGCGGGCCGTCCCGACATGGCTTCTCTCGACCGTCTCTGGACGGCGTGGATCGCCGGGCGGCCGCTTCCCGCCGAAGACCTCGCCATCGCCCAGGGGGCCCATCCGGTCACGGCCGAACTCTATTTCCGCCTCGTCGCTCCCGCACCCCGGAACGTCGCGCTCTTCGGTCGGGTCGCCGAACAGGATCTCGCGCCCTTCGGTGTCGCGACGGAGGCCCTGCGCCGTTTCGCCCTGGACTTCCTCCAGCCGGGCACGGAGGCCTGGCGCGAGCGCCTGGCGACGGCGCTCCGCCTGCCCGGGCCCGACCGCCGCGTGGTCGCGAAGGCGGAGAGGGAATGCGGCTACATCGATCGCATCGTCGCCACCGCCACGTTGTCCATGGCGGACCCCTTGTCCGGCGAGCCCGTCCCCTGCGCCGACAGCTTCATCGCCTTCGGCCGTTCGATCTATGTCTTCCGGGGACTCGAGACCTTCGTCCTCATCTGCTCGGGACCCTGGGCCTCCGCCATCGGCCTGCACCTGCCCCGCCTCGGCCTCTCCATCACCTTCGGGCCCTCGGCCAACGCGGCGCTGGGTGGAGAACAGCTCGCCAACGTCCTGGTCCAGCTCCTCCGCCGCGCGATCCGCCATGCTGCCAGCCCGCCCGCTCCCTCGCCGCGCCCCGGGCCCGTCCTGTTCGTGCCGGCCACCGAGAACTTCGCCCACCACCTCTGGAACTTCTATTCGGCCATCGAGCGCCTCGCCGTCACGGGCCTGATCGATCGCCTGTCTCGCGTCATCTTCTTCGGCACCGAGTTCTTCGGGCCGCTGGAGGAGCTCTTCCCCGAGCTGGCCCGCATCGGCGTGGAGCGTCCTCCGAAGAACAACGTCTCGGACCCCGCGCCGCTGGATCCGCGCAGCATCGTCGTGCGCAGCGGCGGCTACTGGATTCCCGCCAGCCTCTCCCGCCGCGTCATCGCCGCCATGCAGCGGCGGCCACGCGCGATCCCGGACGCCGTCGAGCCCGCGGACATCGCGCGCGACGCCGCGGCGCCGGTCGTCTGGATCGGCATGCGGATGCAGGACAAGGCCTGGGCGGAGCAGGAAACCGGCATCCTCCACATCATCACGCGTCTCCGCGCCGCGCATCCTGGGACCACGATCCTGCTCGACGGCTATTCCTACCCGGTCGGGATCGACAACATTTCCCACCAGTGGGAGCCGGTGATCGCGGGGCTGCGCGCCATCGGCGAGCGCATCCGGGCCGCCGCCGGCCCGGCCTCCCCGGTCGTCAACATGGTCGGCAACTCCCTGCGCGAGAGCGTTCTCTGGGCACGGGAGGTGGACGTCTATCTCGCGCCCTTCGGCACGACGCAGCACAAGGTCGGCTGGTTCACCGACGCGCCCGGAATCGTCTACGTCCCGCCGGGCATCGGGCTGGTCAAGGCGGCCCGTTCCCCGGGCGCCATCGCGGCGGAGATCAGTACCATCCCACACTTCATCCTCGGCGAGCCCGCCTCCGCCGGGGAGCGCCGCGGCCTGAACCGGAACCGCGAGCGACAGGTCAACATGTCGCTCGATCCGGACCGGCTCGCCGATCTCCTGCTCCAGCAGTTGGCCGCACGTCGTGCCCGAAGCCCAGGCTCTTGAACGCCGGCCGGACATGCGCCTGATGTGTCGTCTGAGGCACGATCCGCGTTGTCCTGCCCCGGAGCTGGCCATGCCGCGATTCCGGGCGTTCGCCGAACGGCGCGTGTCATGACGGCACTGTCCGGTTGGACCGGACGTTTCTCCCGTGTAGCGTTCTCGCGGGAACCGCTGGAGACACGGGATGGCGCGGATACAGGGGACCGGGCTCGGTAACGTCATCATTGCTCCGGATGAAACCAACGCGGACGTCGCCGAGTACGACAGCCCTGATATCCCTGACCTTACCCTGGGCGGCCTCTATGGCGGCGGAGGCGACGACAGCATCACGGGCGGCGACTGGGTGGACCGCATCTCCGGCCACACCGGCGATGACACGATCCTCGGCGGCGGGGGGAGTGACGCCCTGAGCCAGGAAAGCTACCCGAACGGTGACCCGGGCTACTTCGAGCTGACCGTGGCCGGCGGGCTCTATGGCGGCGAGGGAAATGACCGGATCGACGGGGAGGCGGGCGCCGATCTTGTGGTCGGCGGCAATGGCAACGACACGCTGCTGGGAGGGGAGAGCGATGACGCTCCCACCGGCCGGTACAACTATCTTGAGGAATACGGCCAGATTACGGACACATCGGCCTCGGTCCAGGCGGGGCTGCGCGGCGATCGGGGCAACGACTCGCTCGATGGTGGGAACGGTATCGACCTTCTCCTCGGCGGCGACGGCGACGACATCCTGATCGGCGGCGCGGGAGACGACGCCGAGTTCAGCATGAATTTCCGGGCCTACAACGACGACAGCGGCTACTTCGAGGTCCTGAGTACCGCGACGCGGGGAGGATTGAGCGGCGGGGCGGGCAGCGACACGCTGTCCGGCGGGGAGGGCACCGACCTGCTGCGGGGCGGCGGGGGAAATGACCTGCTGTATGGCGGAGTAGGCGACGACCGCCCGTCGCTGCAGGTGCGGTCCTCCGGTGACACGTGGTTCGGCGCCTCGCGGCGGACGGAGGTGGTGGCGGGCCTGCATGGCGGCGCGGGCGACGACAGGCTGTTCGGCGAGGCCGGGGACGACCTGCTGCACGGCGACGGCGAGAACGACATGCTGTCGGGCGGGGCCGGCAACGACACGCTGGCGGGACAATCGGGCGCGGACGTCTTCCTCTTCGACGCGGCGTTGAACGCCGGCACGAATGTCGACGCGATCATGGGCTTCCGCGCGGGCGAAGACGCGATCTGGCTCGACGGCGACATCTTCGCGGGGCTTGGTCTGGGTCCCCTGGCGGCGAGCGCCTTCCACGCGGGGCGGGGTCTCGTCGCGGCGGGCTCCGCGGAGGATCGGATCCTGTTCGACAAGGCGACCGGGACGCTCTTCTTCGACCCGGACGGAAGCGGGGAGGCCGACGCGCCGGTCGCCTTCGCCGTGCTCGATCAGTCCTTCTCGACCCTGGGCGCGGCCGACTTCATCGTGGTCTGAGCCACAGGGCTCGTCCGGGAGAGGCTGGACGAGGCTGGCACCCGCCTCCCCGTCGCTCCCCCGTCGGGGATGACCGCTACTGGCGCTCGATGCCGCCGGAGAGCGCGACGTCCCGCCACAGCGCGGTCTCCTCCCCGATCAGCCGCGCGAAGGCGTCGGGTTCCAGGCCGCCGGGCTCCGAGCCGACGCTGGTCAGGAAGGATTTGAAGTCCTCGGTCGCGATGGCCCGCAGCATCTCCGCGTGCAGGCGCGCGACGATCGGCTCCGGCGTGCCGCGCGGGGCGGCGAGGCCGTACCAGCTGACCACGCCGTATCCGGGCAGGCCGGCCTCCGCGAAGGTGGGCGTGTTCGGCAGGGCGGCGACGCGGCTGTTGCCGCTGATCGCCAGGGGCCGGAGCTGCCCGCCCTGCAGGCTGCCGAGGGCCGAGCCGATCGAGACGATCACCGCGTCCACCGTGCCCGACAGCACCGCGAGCACCGCCTCGTTCGCGCCGCGGAAGGGCACGTGGAACAGCTTCGTCCCGGAGGCGCGCTCGAAGGCGACGGTGGCGAAGTGCGGGGCGCTGCCATTGCCGCCGGTGCCGTAGCTGATGCGGTCCGGCTGCGCCTTCGCCGCGGCGATGAAACCGGCGAGGTCCCGGTGGGGCGAGTTGGCGGCGACGCCGAGGAAGAGCGGCGACACCGCCGCGATTGAGATGGGCCGGAAGGCGGTCGGCTGGTCGAAGGGCAGCCGGCTGAAGAGGTAGGGCAGGGTGGCGTAGGAGTTGTCGATGCAGAGCAGGGTGTGCCCGTCCGGCGCGGCGCGGGCCACCTCGGCGGCGCCGATGGAGCCGGTGGCGCCGGGGCGGTTCTCGATGACGAAGGGCTGGCCCATCTGCTCGGAGAGCCGCGCGCCCAGGCGGCGCGCCGTGCTGTCCACGCCGCCGCCCGCGGACCAGCACACCACCACCCGCACGGGTCGCGTGGGATAGGCGGGCTGCGCGGCGGCGGGGCGCCCCGGCGCCGGCAGCGCGAGCCCGGCGCCGGCTGCCAGCCATCCGCGGCGGGTGGTGCCCGCGCCGTTCATGCGCTGTCCGGTCATGGCCGCTCCCCTCCCGCTTGCATCAAGTTCCGAGCGCCCGGGGCACGATCTTCCGTGCCGCCAGGATCGGGGCGCTCTCCGGCTGCAGCAGCCCGCAGCCGCCGGCGATGGACCACCAGAGATGGTCGGCCCGCTGCACGATGAGGCATTCCAGGCTGCGGATGAGGTTCTCGCCCTCCAGCGAGTGGGCGAGGGCGATGTGCGCCACCTCCTCCGGCAGGCCGGCGGCGATGCAGAGATGGGCGCCGTAGACGGGGTGCCGCATCGGCGGCAGTCCGGACCCGGACGGGTCGGCGGTCCAGCGCGCGCGGTTGCCGGGATCGAACTCCCAGGCCTTGCCCACGTCGTGCAGCAGGCCGCCGGCGAGGACGATGTCGCGATCGATGCGGACGCCCTCGTCCATGCCGGCGAACTCGTCCATCAGGGCCAGCGCGATCCGCGTCACGCCGCGAAGATGCGTCGCCTGCGTGCCGCGCCGAAGGGCGAACATGCCGGGATTGGCCTCCCCGGGAATGTCGGAGACGCGGTGGAAGGCGGTTTCCGACAGGGCGAGGCACCACGCCTCCACGCTCTTCCGGCGCAGCTCCTCGTTCCCGAGGTCGGCGAGCTCGGGCAGGTCTTCCAGCACGCCGTCGCGCATGGCGGCGGTGATCTCGCGCCGCGGCCGTCGGTCGAGAAAGTTCATGCTGCGCTCCCGCTACTCGAGGACGATGCCGAGGTCGCGCGTCACCTGGCCCCATTTCGTGATCTCGGCGCCGATGAAGGCGGCGTACTCGGCCGGGCTGCCCGCGCCGGGGACGTAGCCGCTCGCCGCGAAGCGCTCGCGCAGCGCGGGATCGGCCAGGGCCTCGGCGATGGCGGCGTGCAGGCGCGTCACGATCTCGGCCGGCGTGCCGGCCGGGGCGGAGATCCCCATCCAGCCGACGGCGGAGAAGCCGGGCACGCCCTCCTCGGCGATCGTCGGCGCGTCGGGGTAGAGGCCGCTGCGCTGCTCGCTCGTCACGGTCAGCACGCGCAGGCGCCCCGCCCGCACATGCGGCAGCGGGATGTCCACGTTGATCATCACCACGGGCACTTGCCCCGCCAGCACATCGGTGATGGCCGGCGCGGCGCCGCGATAGGGGACGTGCAGCATCTCGAAGCCGGCCGCCCGCATCAGCATGGCCATGGCGAGATGCCCGGAGGAACCGCTGCCCGGGCTGGCATAGGCGATCGCGCCGGGACGCGCCCGCGCCATCCGCAGCAGGTCCTGGAAGCTCCGCGCCGGATGGTCGGTGGCGACGACCAGCGCGTTCGGCACCGAGGCGAGCTGCGCCACATGCGCGAAGGAGGTGCGGGAGTCATACGGCATCTGCGCGTAGAGGCCGTGGTTCATCGCGTTCTGCCCGTTGCCGGACACCAGCAGCGTGTAGCCATCCGGCGCCGCGCGCGCGACCGCGGTGGCGCCGATGTTGCCGTTCGCGCCGGGGCGATTATCCACCACGAAGGGCTGCCCGAGGCTGCGGGACAGATGCTGCGCGACGAGGCGCGCCACGACGTCGTTGCTGCCCCCCGGCGGGAAGGGCACGACCAGCGACACCGGGCGGTCCGGCCAAGCCGCCAGCGCCGGCCCGGCCGCGGTGACCAGCATCGGGGCGGCCAGCATCAGGGCGGAGAGCGCGCCGCGCCGGCCCAGCCTGGGCATCGCGGCTCCGCGCGGGACGGGGCCGGGCGCCTCGTCATCGTTCGGGAGGGCGGGAACCGGCCGGCGGTCTGGTGCGGCAAGCGTCACGTCACATCCTCCCTGCGGGCTTCTGCGGCCGTTCATGGCCCGCCCTTCCGGCCATTTGGCCGTGCCGTTTGGATGTGTGCAAATACCGAGATGCGCAGACATCATGCGGTCCGGTTATGAACCCCGACCTGCGGGAGCTGGAGGTGTTCCGGCGCGTCATGGAACTCGGCAGCGTCACGGCCGCGGCCGCCGCGCTGAACGTCTCCCAGCCCGCGGTGAGCCGGACGCTCGCCCAGGCGGAGCATCGCCTCGGCTTCCCGCTCTTCACCCGGCAGAGAAAGCGCCTGATCCCGACCGCCGAGGCGCAGGCGATGTTCCCGGAGACGCTGCGCGCCTTCGCCGCGCTGGACGTCGTGCGCCGCCTGGCCGAGGACCTGCGGGCCGGCCGGGCCGGCGTCCTGACCGTCGCGACCATTCCCTCCCTGGCCAATGCGGTGCTGCCGGAGGCCATCCACCGCTTCCGGCTGCTGCGGCCCGAGGCGTCCGTCGCGCTCCACACCTACTCCGCGCATGAGGTGGCGCTGCTCGTCGCCGGGCACCGGGCCGATCTGGGACTCGTGATCGGCCCCGTGGCGACGGAGGGGCTGGTCGTTCAGGACCTCCGGGCCACCGAGGTCGTCTGCGTGCTGCCGCCGGATCACCCGCTGGCGGCGCGGCCGGCGATCGGGCCGCGGGACCTGGCGGATGTCCCGCTGATCTGCCCCGGACGCCACCTGGTGATCGGCGAGGGCGTGGCCCGCGCCTTCGCCGAGGCGGAGGTGCCGCTCCGCATCGGCGTGGAGGTGCCGCAATCGATGATGGCCTGCGCGCTGGTGCGGTCCGGCGCCGGGATCGCGCTGCTGGACGGCTTCGGCCTGGCCGGGGCCCGGGCATCCGACCTCGTCAGCCGTCCGTTCCGCCCGGCCATCCCCAGCGTGGCGCGGCTGCTGCGCGCGCGGCTCCGGCCGCTGCCGCGCCTGGCGCAGGAGTTCGTCCAGTCGCTGCACGGCAGCCTGGGCGTCGGCGTGCCGGTCTCCGCCGACCGGCGCGGCAGGGCCCAGAGGTCGCCGCTCCCGCCGACGGCCGCCTGGGACGGGGAGGCCCACGCCGAGCGAACGCCACGGGGCCCTGAGGGCGGTTGCGCGATCGGGGAGGGGCGGACGGGTCCCGCCGCCTAGAACTCCTCCCAGCCCTCCTCCGTGACCGGCCGGCGCGCGGCGCGGCCACCGGCCGTTCCGTGGACGACCTTCAGCACGGGCGCCTTGGCCGGGACCGACGGCTGAGCGGCCATCGGCTTTCCGCGCCGCAGGGGCGCGACGTTGGAGGCCGTGCCGTCGCCGGGCGGGCGCCCGGTCTGGAAGCGATCGGTGAGGACCGTGAGAGCCTCCGCCTCCTGCCGGAGGGCATGGCTGGCGGCGGTGCTCTGCTCGACCATGGCGGCGTTCTGCTGGGTCACCTGGTCCATCTGGTTCACCGCCGTGTTCACCTCGGCGAGCGCCGTCGACTGCTCCTGCGCGGAGGCGGCGATGTCGGCCACCAGCCCGTTCACCTCGGCAACCTGGACGACGATGCGGCCCAGCGCCTGGCCGGTCTCGCCGACGAGCCGCACGCCCTCTCCCACCTCCTGGGTGGAGGCGGAGATGAGCGCCTTGATCTCCTTGGCGGCATCCGCCGAGCGCTGGGCGAGCGCCCGCACCTCGGAGGCGACCACCGCGAAGCCGCGGCCGGCCTCCCCGGCGCGGGCCGCCTCCACGCCCGCGTTCAGCGCGAGAAGATTCGTCTGGAAGGCGATCTCGTCGATCACGCCGATGATCTGGCCGATCTCGCCCGCCGACTTCTCGATGGCGCCCATGGCGGTCACGGCGTCCTGCACCACCCGTCCCGAGCGCTGCGCGTCCTCCCCGGCGCGGGAGGCCACCTCCCGGGCATGGCCCGCGCCCTCGGCGGTCTTGCGGACAGTGGCGGTCACCTGGTCCAGCGCGGCGGCGGTCTCCTCCAGGCTCGCGGCCTGCTGCTCGGTGCGGCGGGACAGGTCGTCGGCGGCCTGCCCGATCTCGCCCGTGCCGGTGCGGATCGCCTGGGCGCTGTCCACCACCGCCTGCATCGCCTGCTGCAACTGGCCGATCGCGGCGTTGAAGTTGGCGCGCAGCCCCTCGTACTCGGCCGGGAAGGCGCGCTCCAGGCGGCAGGTCAGGTCGCCGGCGGCCAGCCGCTCCAGGCCGGTGCCCACCGCCTCCACCACGGCGGCCTGGGCCGCGGCGGCCTCGGCCCGGGCGGCCTCGTTCCCGCGGCGCTCGGCCTCGGCCGCGCGCCGCTGCTCCGTTGTCTCGCCCTCCAGCCGCAGCTTCTCCACCGCGGCGTCCTTGAACACCTGGACGGCGTCGGCCATCTGGCCGACCTCGTCCCGGCGGCCGACGCCCGGCACCGCCACCGCGTGGTCGCCGGCGGCGAGGCGCCGCATGGCCTCCGTCATGGCGGCCAGCGGCGCCGCGATCGCGCGCGTCAGCAACCAGGCCATGAGCAGCGCGAGCATCGTCGCGACGAGGATGCCGCCCAGCAGCACGGCGGTGGTGAGGAAGGAGGCGCGGTCGATGGCCGCCTCGTTCCGGCGGGTCTCCTGCGCGGTCAGGGCGCGGACCTCGGCCAGGATGGCGCGGATGCGGGCGACGCGGGCGCCGGAGACGAAGGTCGCGGCCTCCGCGCGGGTCTCGGGGTTCCGGGCAAGGGCGATCTGTCGGTCCAGGGACTGGGTCCGCCACTCGCGAGCTTCCGCGTCCGCCGCGTCCACGCGGGACCGCAAAGCGGGATGGTCCTCGAGCTCGCGCAGTCGGGCGAGGGCCCGGGCGTACTCCGCCTGCGCCTCCTCCACGTCGCGCAGGAAGTTCGGCATGCCGCTGATGACAAGGCCGCGGGCGGCGTTCTGCTGGGCGAGGATGGCGGTCAGCATGGCATCGGCCTGGACCGCGACCTCGCTGCTCCGTCGGTCGGCGGTGATCGCGCTGTCGATCGAGCGCAGGCTCGTGAACACCCCGCCCCCAACGATCAGCAGCGGCAGGATGAGCAGCGCGAAGGCGAGCGCCAGCTTCCGGCCGACGCGAAGGTTCGAGACGAAGTGCATGGTCCGGGGTTCCTGCGGAGGATCCATGCATGCGGGCGAGAATTCGGCTGCGTGGACCTCCGATGCGGGAGGTCTCTCACACCCAGGTTGCCGAGAGGCTAATCCCGGAGGGGGAGGCGGGGCGGGCCAGGGCCGGAGCGGCGCTGGCTGACGCAGTGGCTCCCTTCCGCCCCGGCGTGCCGGCCGCGCGCAACCCTTCGACGCCGATCAGGGAAGCCGTGGCAGGGCTCGGGGCCCGTCAGAAGGGCCGGCGCAGCCTCGTCCCGCGGTGGGCCCGCTGCATCCCTTCCCCCGTGCGGCGACCGACGGCGATGTTCCTTATCGGGCCGGACCCATGGCGGGTTCCGTCGCCACGTCGCCGAGCAGGCGTTGCAGGGCATAGGGAAGGATCCCACCGGCGCGCAGCCAGATGGCTTCCTGCTGGGTGTCCACGCGGCAGAGGAGATCGAGCGCCTCCTCCCGCCCGTCGGCGCGGCGGATGCGGGCGGCGATGCGTCGGCCGGGCTGGAAGCCGTCCAGCGGGTCCGCGATGTCGAAGACCTCGCTCCCGTCCAGGCCGAGCGTCGCGGCCGTCACGCCGGGCGGGAACTGGAAGGGCAGCACGCCCATGCCGACGAGGTTGGAGCGGTGGATGCGCTCGAAGCCCTCCGCGATGACGGCGCGGATGCCGAGGAGACGCGTGCCCTTCGCCGCCCAGTCGCGGGAGGAGCCGTTGCCGTAGTTCTTGCCCGCGACCACCACCAGCGGCACGCCCTCGGCGCGGTACCGCTCCGCGGCCTCGAACACCGTCATGTCGGCGCCATCCGGCATGTGGCGGGTCTGGCCGCCCTCCGTGCCGGGGGCCAGGAGGTTGCGCAGGCGCGGATTGGCGAAGGTGCCGCGGATCATCACCTCGTGGTTCGCGCGGCGGCCGATATAGGTGCCGAACTCCTTCGGCGTGAGCCCGTGCGCGATGAGGTACCGGCCGGCCGGCGTCGTCGGCGGGATCAGCCCGCCCGGCGAGATGTGGTCGGTGGTGACGTTGTCGCCGAGGAGGAGGAGCGGCCGGGCGCCGTGGATGGCGCCGGCGGGGGCGGATTCCACCGGGTCCAGGAAGGGCGGCCGGCGGATGGAGAGGCTGGCCGGATCCCAGTCGAGGCGCGGCCCCTCCGCGACCGGCAGCGCCGCCCATTCCGGCCCGCCATCGGCGAGGGCGCCGTAGATGTGGCGGAAGAGGTCGGCGCCGAGGCTGGCCTCCATCACCGTGCGGATCTCCGCATCCGTCGGCCAGAGGTCGCGCAGGAAGACGGGCGCGCCCGCCGCGTCCAGGCCCAGCGGTTCCGCCGTGAGGTCGCGCAGCGCCGTGCCGGCGATGGCGTAGGCGATGACCAGGGGCGGGGAGGCGAGATAGGTGCCGCGGATCTGCGGGTTCAGCCGCCCCTCGAAGTTCCGGTTCGTCGAGATGACGCCGAGGGCGACGAGGTCACCCGCTGCGATCTCCTCCGACACGGAGGGGAGCAAGGGGCCGGCGCCGCTGCCGCAGGTCATGCAGCCATAGCCGATGACGTGGAAGCCTGTCTCCGCCAGCGGCGCCAGCAGCCCGGCGCGCTCCAGCATCGCGGTGACGACGCGCGATCCCGGGGAGATGGAGGCCTTCACCCAGGGCCGGGCACGCAGCCCACGGCCCGCGGCGTTGCGCGCCAGCAGCCCCGCCGCGACGATCTGGAAGGGATTGGCCGTGTTGGTGCAGGAGGCGATGGCGGCGATCGCCACGTCGCCGTGGCGTAGCGGGCGCGGCGCCGTGTCGGCGGGCGGGGCGGGCGGATCGCCGATGCGCGCGGCGAAGGCGCGGCGGAAGCTCTCCGGCACGCCGGAGAGCGGCACGCGGTCCTCCGGGCGGCTGGGGCCGGCCAGGGACGGCTCCACCGCGCCGAGGTCGAAGTCCACCACGCGCGGGTAGGCGGGCGGCGCGTCGCCGGGCGCCCGCCAGAGGCCCTGGGCGCGCGCATAGGCTTCCACCAGCGCGACCTGTGCCGGGTCGCGCCCGGTTTCCGCGAGGTAGCGCACCGCCTCCGCGTCGAGTGGGAAGAAGGCCATGGTGGCGCCGTACTCGGCGGCCATGTTGGCGAGCGTCGCGCGGTCCGGCAGCGACAGCGCGTCCAGGCCGGGGCCGAAGAACTCCACCATCGCGCCCACCACCTCGGCGCGGCGCAGCACCTGGGTCAGGGTCAGCACGATGTCCGTCACCAGCACACCGGGCGCGGCGCGGCCGGTCAGGCGGCATCCCACCACCTCCGGCACCGGGAGCGAGACGGGCTGGCCGAGCAGGGCCGTCATCGCCTCGATGCCCCCGACCCCCCAGCCGAGCACGCCGAGGGCGTTGATCATCGGCGTGTGGCTGTCCGTGCCGACGAGCGTGTCCGGGAAGGCGAGGCGCCGCCCGTCCCGCTCCGCCGTCATCACCCCGTGGGCGAGGTATTCGAGGTTGACGTGGTGGACGATGCCGTTGCCCGGCGGCACCACGCGCAGGTTGGCGACCTGCGACATGGCCCAGCGCACCACCGAGTAGCGCTCCTTGTTGCGCTCCATCTCCCGCCGGAGATTGGCGGAGAAGGCCTCGGGCGAGCCGGTGAACTCCGCGGTGACGGAGTGGTCCAGCACGAGGTCCACGGGGATGCCGGGATTGGCACGGCGCGGGTCGAGGCCGCGCGCGGCCATCGCGTCCCGCAGCATCGCGAGATCGATCAGCAGCGGGATGCCGGAAGAATCCGGCATCAGCACGCGGGCGGGGTAGAAGTCGATCTCCCGCGCGGCGTCGCCGCCCTGGGGCCAGCGGGCCAGCGCCTCGATCTGTTCCGCCGTGACGACCACGCCGTCCTCGTGGCGCAGCAGGTTCTCCACCAGCACGCGGAGCGAGAAGGGCAGGCGCGAGAGGTCCAGGCCCAGCCGCGCCCCGAGGGCGGGAAGGCTGAAGTAATCGAAGGACGCGTCACCGACCTGGATCTGGCGCAGCGTGCCGAAGCTGTCCCGCGGCACGGCGCGGCTACTCGGCCGCGGGCTTCAGGGACTGGGCGGCGCCGACGAAGCGCGCCTCCAGCTCCTTGATGCGGCCGTGGCCCATCATCGCGTTCAGCGCGTCGAAGGAAACCTGAAGGTCCGGGCGGTCGATCACGACACCCTCGTCCAGGGACTGCTTGAACACGGTCATGGCGTTCATCATGCCCTGGATCGCGGCGGAGGTGAGGAGGCGCGGGTAGGAGGCGATCTTGACGCCCATGTCCTCCAGCTGGCGGGCCGAGAGGAGCGGCGTGGTGGGGCGGCGGCGGATGCCGAAGCCCATGTTCACGGCCAGCGGGCGGATCACCTCCTTCGCGACCAGCGCGATGTCCTCGGCGGAGAGGAGCGCGTCGGCGAAGAGAACGTCGGCGCCGGCCTCGGCGTAGAGGTTCAGGCGGCGGATCGCGTCCTTCACGCCGTGGATGGCGGTGGTGTCGGTGCGGGCGCGGATGACGAAGGCGGGGTCGCGGCGCGCCTCGGCGGCGGCGCGGATCTTCTCGACCTGCTCCTCGGCGGTGATGACCTGCTTGCCGGCCATGTGGCCGCAGCGCTTCGGCCAGACCTGGTCCTCGATCATGATGCCGGCGACACCGGCGCGCTCGAAGCCCTGGACGGTGAAGTAGACGTTGACCGCGTTGCCGTAGCCCGTGTCGGCATCGGCGTTGAGTGCGAGGTTGCAGCAGGCGGCGATGGCCGCGGCGGAGCGGACGTTCTCCTCGTAGCCCATCAGGCCGACATCGGGCCAGCCGAGCTTGGACTCGCTCAGCCCCGCGCCGGTGATGCCGGCGGCCTTGAAGCCGAGGCTCTCGACGAGGCGGGCGGAGAAGCCGTCATACACGCCGGGCAGGACGAGGATGCCGGGCTGCGCCAGCAGGTCGCGCATCCGCTGACCGGGCGAGGGCTGATTGGGGGGCATCGGCGTTCCTCCCGGGACGGAACGCCCCGCTCCGGCTATTGTTGACACTTCGGCGGAAGGGTCAAGGAAGAAGCCGGAGGGGGAAAATCTTCCGTCGCTGCGTGGGGAACCCGGGGTAAGTGGGACTATAAGGAAGTGGTACTGTTGACACTTATCCTACCATTAGCAGCTCACTCCCCCTTCCACCCGCTCCGGCAGAGACTCTTGCTCACCCCGCCTCGGTCAGGACGACCCCGTTCTGTGCCGGGCCGCGTCCCTGGCGGAGGGACCAGAGCACCGCCGCCAAGCCCAGGGCCGAGGTGGCCGCGCCCGCCAGGGCCACCGCCGGATAGCCGAGCCCGGCCGCGATCACCGCGCCGCCGAGCGCCGCGCCGAGGGCGTTGCCGAGGTTGAAGGCCCCGATATTGACCGCGGAGGCCAGGTTCGGCGCCTCCGCAGCGGCGGCGATGACGCGTACCTGGAGCGGCGGGACCAGGGCGAAGCTCGCGACGCCCCACAGGAAGACGAGGATCGCGGTCGGCACCGCATGGGTCATCAGGGCCGCGAAGGCGACCAGGATGGCGGAGAGCACCGCGAGGGTGACGATCAGCGTGCGGTCCACGGAGCGGTCGGCGAAGCGGCCGCCCAGCCAGTTCCCGACCGTCAGGCCCACGCCGTAGGTCACCAGCATGGCGGTGACGAAGCCGATGGAAGCGCCCGTCTCCGTCTGCAGGATCGGCGCGATGTAGGTGAACACCGTGAACATGGCGCTGGAGCCAAGCACCGTGAGGCCCAGCGCCGCCAGGACCGGCCGGCGGCCGAGGACGCGCAGCTCCGCCAGCATGTTGCCGCGCGGCGGCGCGGGCAGGGGCGGCAGGGTCAGGCGCAGCGCCGCCATGGTCACCAGCCCAAGGGCCGCGATCCCCCAGAAGGCGGCGCGCCAACCGAGCTCCTCGCTGCCCCAGGCCGCAAGGGGGACACCCACCACGTTGGCGACCGTCAGGCCCATGAACATCGCCGCGACGGCCCCGGCCTGCCGGCCCGGCGGCACGAGGCTTCCCGCCACGATCGCGCCGACGCCGAAGAAGGCGCCGTGGTTAAGCGAGGTGATCACCCGCGCGACGAGCAGCATGCCGTAACCCGTCGAGACCGCCGAGAGCAGGTTGCCGAGGGTGAAGACCGCGGCGAGCCCGATGAGCAGGGTCCGGCGCGGCAGCCGGCCGGTGGTCAGCGTGACCAGCGGCGCGCCGAGCATGACGCCGATCGCGTAGGCGCTGATCAGCAGGCCGGCCGCGGGGATCGAGACGTCCAGGTCCCGTGCGATGACGGGCAGGAAGCCCATGGGCGCGAACTCCGTCACGCCGATGCCGAAGGCGCCCGCCGCGAGGGCGAGGAGAGGAGGGTTAGGTCTCATGGGGAAGGCTCTTGTCAGACCGGCGGGGGAGGCGGGCAGGCCTCGCCGCCGCGGGCCGGGTGTGCGGTTCGGGCGCACAGGTAGACGGGGCGTCCCAGCCGTATTAGGCCAGTCGGTGGCGAAGGATCTGTGAGTTGGACGCAAAGGTTCGGATCGGCGAGGACCGCGCGCGGGCGCTGGAGATCTTCGCGGCCGTGGTCGCCCAGGGCAGCTTCTCCGCGGCCGGGCGGGGGCTCGGCCTCACCCCCTCGGCCGTCAGCCGGGCCGTGGACCGGATCGAGGCGCGGCTGGGAGTCCGGCTGCTGCTGCGGACGACCCGGACGCTCGCTCTCACGGCAGAGGGACAGGCCTATCTCGGCGCGGCGCGGCGCATCCTGGCGGATCTGGACGACGCCGAGCGGGCGATCGCCGACCAGGGCGCCCCGCGCGGGCGGCTCCGGGTCAGCGCGTCCCTGTCGCACGGCCGGCTCTGCGTGGTGCCGCTGCTCGGCGACTTCACGCGGCTCTATCCGCACATCCTGCTGGACCTGAATCTGGACGATGCGCTGGTCGATGTCGCGGGCGGTCAGGCGGATGTGGCCGTCCGCTTCGGGCCGCTGGCCGACAGTGCGCTGACGGCCCGCAAGCTCGGCGAGACGCGCCGCGTGATCGTCGCCTCCCCCGACTACCTGGCGCGGCACGGGACGCCGGAGTTCCCGGAAGACCTGCACGACCACAACTGCCTGAGCTTCAACTTCCGCCGCGCCGAGCCGATCTGGCCGTTCCGCCGGGACGGGCGCGATATCGTCCTGAGCGTCCGGGGAAGCATCGAGGCGAACAACGGCGAGACCCTCGGCCAACTCGCCGCGGCGGGTGTCGGCATCGCGCGCGTGGGGGCGTTCAGCGTGGCGGCGGAGATCGCCTCGGGGCGGCTGGTTCCCATCCTGGAGGCATTCAATCCGGGGGACGTGGAGGCGATCCACGCGGTGTTCGTCGGGGGCTCGAATACCCCGGCCCGGGTCCGCGTGTTCGTGAACTTCCTGGCCGAGCGGCTGCGGTGAGGGCTGGCCGCGTTACGGACTGCCTGACACGAAGCATTCTGGGAAGGGCCTTCCCGGGTTGACCGGCTGGGTCATCGCCCAGCCCCAAGCTGTGTTGGACGGACCGGGGCGTTGCGCGGATCGGAGCAGCCTCGCGCCGGAAGGGGTCATCGGCTCGCCTGCGATCGGGACGCCGGACGTGGTGCCCGACGCCCGGGGCTTAGCCCAGGCAGGGCCCGGACCGTGTCACCGGCAGGGGATGGGGCGCTGCCCTCCAGCACCTGTTCCACGGCGGCGACGAGGCCCGCGGCGTGGCGCGACAGGGCGTGGCTCCCCTCCGCCATCAGCGTGACAGGCAGCAGCACGGTCGGGCGGAAGGGCCGCCAGCCCAGGCCGGACAGGCCGAGCGGGAGGGTGAAGCTGTCCACGAGCGCCACGCCGACGCCTTGCTGGACATAGCAGGCTGCCACGAGGCTCATGGTCACCTGCAGCCCGATCACGCGTCGCACCCCGGAGCTGTCGAAGGCCTGGTCCAGCAGGCGGCCGAAATGCGTCTCCCCGCCGAAGGAGATTAGGGGATGGGGCGCGAGGTCCGGCGGCGTGACCACGTCGCGTTCCAGCAGGGGATGGCCGGTGGGCGCGATCAGGACCATCTCCGCCGCGCCCAGGGTGCGGACGGACAGGCCGGGAAGCTGCACGGGCGAGAGGGCGAGTCCGAAATCCGCCTCCCCGGCCGCGACCGCCTCCGCCACGCTGCGGGCGGAGAGAAGCTGGGAGGCGATGCGGACCGCCGGATTCGTCTTCTGGAAAAGGGTGACGGCCCGCGGCAGCAGGGCCGTGGCGCAGGCCGAGGAGGCGACCGCGCGGACCAGCCCGGCACCGCCCGTCCGCACCTCCCCGGTCAGGCGCTGGAAGGCGGAGAACTCGCTCATGATCCGGTCCGCGTCCGGAAGCAGCCGCTCGGCCTCCGGCGTGGGATAGAGCCGCCCCCGGATCGTGCGGAACAGCCGGAAGCCGAGCGAGCGCTCCATCGCCCGCACCGCCTTGCTGACGGCGGGCTGGGTGACGCGAAGAAAGGCGGCCGCCCCGGTGATCGTGCCGCTGCGCATGACCGCGTGGAAGATCTCGAGCTGGCGGGCGTTCATCCCGGGCCTCCCCGCACATAACCCCAGGTTATGCCCTTCCTCCACCTCTTCTGTCGACCGGCGGCAGGGCCCGCCCATACTTCGATCCGCAACACGGCAGGAATCTGGACCGGATGGGTCACCGCGTCGGCGTCGATATCGGCGGCACCTTCATCGACTTCTGCCTCTGGGACGAGGAAGGCGAGGAGCTGCACAGCCTGAAGGTCCTCACCACCCCCCAGACGCCCGGCGCGGAGCTGCTGCGCGGTCTGGACCTGCTGCAGGAGCGGCACGGCATCCGGCCGGCGGACATCACCAGCTTCGTCCACGGCACCACGGTCGGCATCAACACGGTGATCCAGCGCAAAGGTGCGGACCTCGCCCTGCTGACGACCGAGCACTTCGAGGACGTGATTGAGCTGGCCCGGCTGCGGATGCCGGAGGCCTACAGCCTGTTCTCCCGCCGTGGCGCGCCGCTGGTGCCGCGGGACCGGATCTTCGGGGTCGGCGGCCGCATCCTGGCGGACGGGTCCGAGGAGGCGCCGCTGGACGAGGCCTCCGTCCGCGCGGCCGTGGAGCGGGCGCGGGCCAAGGGCGTGGCAGGGATCGTCGTCGCGCTGCTGAATGCCTATCGCAACCCCGCGCATGAGGAGCGGGCGGCGGCGATCGTGCGGCAGGCCGCGCCGGAGCTCTTCGTTTTCCGCTCCAGCGAGGTATGGCCGGTGATCCGCGAGTATGAGCGGACCACCACGGCGCTGATCAACGGCTATGTACACCCGAAGATTCGGGACTACCTGGACCGGCTGATCGAGGGACTGCAAGGCCGCGGCGTGACGGCGGCGCCGCTGATCACGAAGTCCAATGGCGGCGTCATGTCGGCGGAGCTGGGCAAGCGGGCCTGCGTCAGCATGGTGCTGTCCGGCACGGCGTCCGGCGTCATGGGCGCGGCCTGGGTGGCGCGGGAGGCGGGGGAGCCGAACGTCATCACCCTCGACATCGGCGGCACCAGCGCGGACGTCGCGCTGATCATGGACGGGCAGCCGCAATTCGGCGCCGGCGAGAAGATCGGCGACCTGCCTCTTTACATTCCCAGCGTGGCCGTGTCCTCGATCGGCGATGGCGGCGGCTCCATCGCGTGGGTGGACGGGTTCGGCGTGCTGAAGGTGGGGCCGGAAAGTGCCGGGTCCTCCCCCGGGCCGGCCTGCTACGGGCGCGGCGGCACGCAGCCCACCATCACCGATGCCTTCGCCGTCTGCGGCTTCCTTGGCCAGCACGACTTGGCCTATGGCGCTTTCCGCCCGGACGTGGGGCTGGCGCGCGCCGCCATCGGCGGGTTGGCGGAGAAGCTGGGCATAACCCCGGAGCGGACGGCGGAGGCGATCATCCGCATCGCCATCTCCGGCATGTTCGCCGAGGTGAACAAGCTCGTCGCCCGCTACGGCGTGGATCCCCGCGACTTCGCGCTGCTGACCTTCGGTGGCGCGGGGCCGATGCTCGGTTGCTTCCTGGCGCGGGAACTCGGCATGCGCCGCGTGCTCGTGCCCGCGCGCCCCGGCGTGGTCAGCGCGCTGGGGGGGCTGGTCGCGGATGTGAAGAACGACTTCATCCGGACGCTCTTCATCACCGCGGACGCGTCCGATGCGGCGAAGCTGCGGGCGGAGGCGGAATCGCTGCTGTCCCAGGGCACGACCTGGCTGCGGGAAGAGCAGGGCTTCGAGGGGACGGCCACCCCGTCCTGGCTGGCCGACATGCACTATCGCGGCCAGTCCTTCGAGATCGAGGTGCCGCTGGACCACGCCGCGGTGATGGCCGGCGACATGGGCGCGCTGGCCGAGGCTTTCCACCGGGCGCATGAGGGCATCTACGACTTCTGCGACCGGGACTCCGCGGTGCAGATCATGAATCTGCGCCTCGTCATGTCCGGAGCCTCGCCGAAGCCGTCCCTGCGGCCCCTGCCGGAGGCGGCCGGGGAACCGCCGCCGGACCGGACGTTGCGCGTCTTCTTCGACGATGGCTGGCACGAGGTGCCGCTCTACGGCCGCGCCGCGCTCCGCGCCGGGCACCGCTTTGCCGGGCCCTGCGTGGTGGCGCAGGACGACAGCACCGCCTGCATCCCGCCGGGATTCACGGCGCGGGTGGACGGCATGGGCAACATCATCCTGGAGGCCGTGGCATGAGCCTCGACAAGATCACGCTCGAGATCCTGGCCAACCACACCCGCGCCGCCGCGGAGAACATGGCCTACACGCTCTACCGTACGGCGCACTCCACCTTCGTGAAGGAGACGGAGGACTTCACCATCCAGATCCTGGACGCGCAGGGGAAGACCTGTGCCGTGCCGATGGACCTGGGTGCCACCTGGTATCCCGGCCTGGATTACGGCCAGGCCATCCCGATGATCCCGGACTACGAGCCGGGCGACATCGGCATGACCAATGATCCCTATTCCGGCTATCTCGCGACCCACACGCCGGACCTCGTCATCTGGAAGCCGATTTTCCATGAGGGACGGATTCTCTGCTTCGCCTCCGGCCACATCCACAACACCGACATGGGCGGCGCTGTGCCGGCCAGCCTGTCCCGGGCGCTGACGGAGATTCATCAGGAAGGCATCCGTTTCAAGCCGTCCAAACTCTACCGCCGCGGCGTCCTGAACCAGGAGCTGGTGGACGTCATGATGACCAACGTCCGCAAGCCCGAGCTGAACCTGGGCGACCTGAAGGCCTTCGTCGGCGCCATGAACACCGGCGAGCGCAAGATCCGCGAGATGATCGCGAAGTTCGGCGCCGACACGCTGCGCCAGGGGCTGGCGGACCTGCAGGACTATGCCGAGCACCAGGCGCGCGAGATCCTGCGCTCGATCCCAGATGGCGAGTACTTTTTCTCCGACTATGCCGATGAGGATGGGCCGGACGGCTATCCCGCACGGCTGGCGGTGACGCTGAAGATCCGCGGCGATTCCGCCATCCTGGACTTCACGGGCAGCGACCCGCAGCTCACCTCCTCGCTCAACGTGCCGACGGGGGGCAACCCGCATCACACGCTGATGCTGGTGGGCGTGTACTACGTGCTCTTCTCCCAGAACCCGAGCTTGCTGCTGAATTATGGCCTGACCCGTCCCTTCCACTGCATCCTGCCGGAAGGGACGATGGTGAACCCGCAATTCCCGGCGGCGGTCGGGATGCGGAGCCTGTCCTGCGCGCGGCTGCGCAGCCTGCTCTTCGGCGCCTTCGGGCTGGCCATGCCGGAGCGGATGCCGGCGGCGCCGGCCGGATCCTCGTCCATCGTGAACGTCATGACGTATGACGACCGCACCGGCGAATCCGTGATCGCGGCGGTGAATCCGGTGGTGGGCGGCGCCGGCGGCATGCCGCACGGGGATGGCACGGATGGTTCCGGTGCCGATGCCGCCTACCTCAAGAACACGCCGATCGAGATCACCGAGGCGGAGGTGCCGATCCGCTTCCGCCGCTACGGCCTCGCCTCCGGCACGGGCGGCGCGGGGCGCTGGCGCGGCGGGCTGGCAACGCAGATGGAGTTCCAGGTCTTCACCCCGAACACGCGCATCACCGCGCGCAATCGGGATCGCTGCCGCTTCCAGGCCTGGGGCATCCTCGGCGGCCGGGCGGGCCAGCCCTCCACCATGTCGATCAACCCCGGGCGGCCGGACATGCGGCGGCTGGACAACATCGACACCTTCTCCGCCAATCCCGGCGACATCATCCGCATCGTCTCCCCTGGCGGCGGCGGCCGCGGCGACCCGCTGGAGCGCGAGCCCGAGCGCGTGCTGCGCGACGTCATCTGCGGCTATGTCTCGCCGGAGGACGCCGACACGGATTACGGTGTCGTCCTCCGAGGCGAGGTCGTGGATTTCCCGGCCACTGAGGCGCTTCGCGCCTCCCGCCGCAGCAACGCGCCGAAGCCGCATTTCCACTTCGGCGCCGCGCGGGAAGCCTTCGAGCGCGTCTGGACGCCCGCGGCCTACGCCGCCATGACCGAGATCCTCGCGGGCCTGCCGGTCCACTGGCGCTACTTCGTCAAGCGTCGCCTGATGCAGGCCGTGACGCAGGAGGGCAGCGGCCATGCCGAGGTCTGGGCCGCCTGGGAGGACCTTCTGGCCGAGCTTCCCTATATGCGCCCGCGTCAGGCGGCGGAGTAGCGGAGATGGCGCGGCGGGACATCCTCTCCCCTGACTTCCGCACCGCCCCCTGGTGGTGGGAGGGCTTCACCCCGCCGGAGGACCCGCCCGCCGAACTGCCGCGCGCCGTCGACGTGCTCATCGTCGGCGGCGGCTATGCGGGCGTCCACTGCGCCCTGACCCTGGCCGAGGCGGGCCGCCGCCCGCTGGTGCTGGACGCGGAGCGCCTGGGCTGGGGCGCCAGCACCCGCAGCGGCGGCCAGGTCACCGGCGGCGTGAATGTCGGCAAGATCCCCGGCGGCGGCAACGCGATGGAGGGCGCCGCCACGCGCCGCCAGACCATCCTGCGCGATTCCGCCGCCGGCATGCGCCACCTGCTCGACCTGATCGAGCGGCACCAGATCCAGTGCGGCTGGCACGCCACCGGCCGCCTGACCGCGCTCTGGACCGACGCGCATTGGGAGAGCTGGGAGAAGAAGCTCGACGACCTCAACCGCTTCACGGATGCGGACGCGCGCATGATCCCGCCGGAGCGGATGCGGGAGGAGGTCGGCAGCGACGCCTATGCGGGCGGCGTCCTCATCGGCCGCGCTGGGCACCTGCATCCCGCACGCCTTTATGGCGGGCTGCTGGACGCGGCCCGCCGCGCCGGCGTCCGCGCGCATGGCGGGACGCGCGTCACCGGCATTGCCCGTGTCCCCGGCGGCTGGCGCGTGGAGACCAGTCGCGGCCCGGTGCAGGCGGATACCGTGGTGCTCGCGACCAATGGCTATACCGGCCGCCTGGTCGGCGACTTCCACCGGCAGGTGATCCCCGTCACCACCCATATGATCGCGACGGAGGAACTGCCGGAGGACCTGGCGCAGCGGATCATGCCACAGGACCGCGCGGTGTCCGAGACGCGTCGGGTGGTGAACCATTACCGCCTCTCGCCCGATGGCCGGCGCCTTCTCTTCGGCGGCCGCGCCCGCTTCTTCCCGGCGAAGGAGGAGGTGACGGCCGCCATCCTGCACCGTCAGATGGTTCGCCGCTTCCCGGAGCTCGCCGGTATCCGCGTCACGCATAGCTGGGGCGGCCGCGTGGCCGTGCCCTTCGACTACATGCCCCATATCGGGGAGCATGAGGGAATCCACTACGCGATGGGCTGCAATGGCAGCGGCGTGGTGATGATGAACTGGCTGGGGCACAGCCTCGCGCGCAAGATCCTCAGCGGCGGCAAGGAGCCGATCAACGCCTTCGATGCCGGGCCCATGCCCACGCACCCGCTCTATCACGGAACGCCCTGGTTCTTGCCCGTCGTCGGGACCTACTATCAAATCCGCGACCGGCTCGATCACCGCCCTGCCGCCCCGGCGCGAACGGGCCAAGAAGACACGCCTGCCATCGGTTCATCCTCGTCGGAACGGAAAGCAGACCATCATGCGTGATCCCCTCGCGCTCCGCCGCCGCAGCCTGCTGGCGGCGCCGCTCGCCGGCCTCGCCGCGCCGGCTTTGGCGCAGAGTTCCTGGCCCAATCGCCCGATCCGCTTCGTCGTCCCGCTTGGCCCCGGCGGGGCGACGGACATCGTCATGCGGATCTTGGCCCCGAAGCTGTCGGATCTTCTTGGCGTCTCCTGCGTGGTGGAGAACCGTGTCGGCGCGGGCGGCGTGGTGGGCACGGACAACGTCGCGAAGTCTCCGCCGGACGGCTATTCCTTCGTCCACGCCGCCGTCTCCTCCGTCGTCATCGCGCAGACGCTGTTCGAGCGCCTGCCCTACGATCCCGAGCGCGACCTGACCGCCATCTCCCCCACCGTCTTCGTGCCGCTCACCCTGTCCGTCACGCGGAAGAACTTCGGCGTGACGAGCCTGCAGGAGCTGATCGCGGAGATGCGCGCCCGCCCCGGCCAGCTCTCCTTCGCGAGCAACGGCACGGGCGCGACGAGCCATCTGGCCGGCGCCAACCTGCTGCGCCTGACGGGCTGCCGGGCGGAGCACGTGCCCTATCGCAGCGGGGCGGAGGCGTTGCAGGCGCTGGTGAACGGCGACGTGCAGTTCGCCTTCGACATCGCGACGCTGCACGGCCCGCAGGCGGCGGCGGGGAACATCCGGATCATCATGGCCTCCCCCAACCGGCAGCCGCTGGTGCCCGACGTGCCCGACAACACGGAGGCTGGGCTGCCCGAGCTGAAGGCCTATTCCTGGTTCGGCATCTGGGGGCCGGCCGGCCTGCCGCAGCCGATCGTGGATCGGCTTTCCTCCGCGATGGCCACGGCCCTGGCCGATCCCGCCGTCAAGGAACGGCTGGACGGGAACGGCATGCCGCCGATGCTCAACTACACCCCGGCCCGCTTCAACGCCTTCATCGCGGAGGAGCGGGTCTTCTGGCCGCCGATCGTCCGCGCGTCCGGCGCGCGGGTGAATTAGCCGCCCTCGCCTCGGGCGTACCGTTGTCCTGACGTCGTGGTGTGGTGACTCCGGGGAGAGGGAGAACGCATTCTCCCGCTCCCCGAACCCCGCCGAACGCCGTGCGTTCGGCCCGTTTCTCCTTCTATCAAGCTGCCGCGGAATTCAGACACGGGAGAGCCCGACCACGGCTTCCGCGGCAGCCTGATAAGAATAGATGAGAGGGGGTCTGGGGGAGAGAATACCTTCTCTCCCCCGGAGGTGCCCGAGGAACGTTCAGGCCGGTCCCGCGATCGCCAGATTGCTCAGGGTGGACGTCAGCTCCGATACACGTTCCAGCCGCCCGAAGTGGGAGAGTCGCTCCAGCGCCGCATCCACCGCGGCGGGCGTCAGCGCGGGGGACGCGCAGTCGCGGAACTTTGCCTCCAGATCGGCCTCGCTCAGCGGCGCGTCCGGATGGCCGCGCGGGGTCAGCACTGCCACCCGCTTCCGGGTGCCGTCGGCGAGCGTCACATCGAGGGTGCCGCGCTCGAAGCTCTCGGTCACCGGACGGTCCGCCGTCAGCTCCGGGTCCACCGTCATCGTCACGCGCTCCATGATCGGGCGCAGGGTTGGGCGCGCGATGGCCTCTGGCGTGAAGCTGGAGACGGTGAGCGTGCCGTCCGCCAGCGTTGCGGCGAGGCAGTAGGGAAGGCTGAACCGCGCCTCGTTCGGGGTGTGGGGGATGCGGTAGCGCAGGTTGGCCGCCGCCACCTCGGACACGGCGGCCTCGATCCTGGTCACCGCATCCGGCCGCAGGCCGAGGGATCGCAGCGCGTCCACCGGGCGGTGGGTGGAGGCGCAGCAGGGGTAGGCCTTCGCCCAGGCACCGTACTGCTCCATGGCCGGCGGGTCGCCGATCCGCTGGACGGCGCGGGCCAGGCCCGGGGCGGTGTCGCCGGCCATCAGCTCGATGTAGCCCCAGCGCCCCTCGAAGGGATCGTCGACGGCGGTAACCCCGGAGGCGGCGAGCTGCGCCGCGACGAGCCCGTTCTTCGCGGCCAGCCCGGCGTGCAACGGCTTGGCCATGGTGCCGAACTGGCGCTTGGAGCCGCCGGCCATGCTGGTGGCGAGGGAGATGGCCATGGCCATGCGCCCGGCGTCCAGCCGCAGCATCCGCGCGCAGGCCGCCGCCACGCCCATGCTGCCGAGGGAGAGCGTGGTGTGCCAGCCGCGCTGGTAGTGGACGAGGTTCATCGCCTCGCCCAGCCGCGCCAGCACCTCGAAGCCGACGAGGAAGGCGTCGAGTGCCTCCGCGCCGGAGGCATTCTCGGCTTCCGCCAGGGCCAGCACGGCGGGGACGAGGGCCGCGCTCGGGTGCGACATGGCAGGGTCCAGCACGTCGTCATAGTCCAGGGCGTGGGCGGCGGTGCCGTTCACCAGCGCGGCCCAGGGCGCCGCCTGCGGACGTCCGCCCATCACGTGGCAGGGCCCGTCACCCCAGCCCCGCACGGCGTGCCGGGTGTTCGTGGTGCAGGCTTCATCCTGTCCGGCCAGCATCACGGCGATCGTGTCCACGATGGCGCGGCGGGCGCCTTCGAGGCTGGCGGCCGACCATCCGCGCGGGACCTCCGCGCACCATGCGGCGAGGCGGGCAGCGGCCTGATCGCCCGTGTTGGACCATTCCGACACCCGAGCCACCGTCACCTTCCTCCCGCGCTGCATCCTGCCGCGACATGTCCGAAGACCCGGCCGCTTGCTGCGGTGCCGAGAGGTTCCGTCTCGTCGCGTATCCGCCTGCGGTGGCGGCAGCCTAGGCCGCTCTCGAGGGCCAGGGAAGGTGAGGGACCATGCCAGGCGGCGCCAGAGTCATCTGCGGTCCGGCTCCCGAGGTCCTGCCGCGCTGCGCAGTCACCGATGCATGGGCCCGTGCCTCGACCTCGGTGGGCGGCCTTCCTGGTCCTGCCCTGCCGGGCGGGCTCGGTCTCGGGAATGGAGACCACGGCTCCAGGGGCCGCCGACCCGAGATCGCATCCGGTAGGTGCCGCGACGGCGCATCATCAACAGCGGGAGCGGGTGGGCGCGCCTGATCCAGCGTTGCGCAAGCCGTTTGACGGGCCGGATGCGCATGTCCTGTGGATTCAGCGGGCGGCCCGCTGAGGGCTGATGCGGGCGCGCACTTGCCGGGGCCCGCGACCGGATCGAGGCGGCAGCTCGGCGCGAAGAGGAAGCCCCTCCATCATGCGGTTCCGTGGCTGCAGCGTTGCCCTCCTCACGGGTTGATCCATCCCCTCCAGGGGGATAGGAAAACTCATCTGTCGTCTTGAGAGATGAGACATGTCCGAGGCCCGACCTCACGTTCATCAGACCCACCCGGACATCATCAAGAGGCTGCGGCGGGCCGAGGGGCACCTGCGCAGCATTGTCGGCATGATCGAGGACGGCCGTTCCTGCCTCGACCTCGCCCAGCAGCTCCACGCGGTCGAGAAAGCGATCACCCAGGCCAAGAGGACCTTGATCCAGGATCACCTCGATCACTGCCTGGAGCACGTGGTGGGCGCGCTCCCACGCGGGCAGCGGGCCCCGATCGACGAATTCAAGGCCATCACCAAGTATCTCTAGAGAATCATCGCCATGCCGTCCTTCGCCGACATGATCCAGCAGGGCACCGGGTATGCCTGGCTGTTCATCCCGTCCGCCATCCTCCTGGGCATCCTGCATGGGCTGGAGCCGGGCCATTCCAAGACCATGATGGCGGCCTTCATCGTCGCCGTGCGCGGCACCGTGAAGCAGGCCGTCCTGCTCGGCCTGGCGGCGACCATCTCCCACACCGCGGTTGTCTGGATCATCGGCCTGGGCGGCATGTATCTCTGGCGCGGCCTCGACCCGGAGGCGAGCGAGCCCTGGTTCCAGCTCGCCTCCGCCGTCCTGATCATCGCCCTGGCGCTCTGGATGCTCTGGCGGACATGGCGGGACCAGCAGGCGATGAGTCCGGCCGCGGGCGGCCATTCGCACGGCCATGACCACCATCATGGGCACGTGCATCACGGACACTCCCACAGCCACGATGAGCACCCCGCCCGCGACCACGCCGCCCATGGGGCGCAGCGCCGCATCGATACGGGCCACGGGGTCGTTGCGCTTGAGATCTTCGAGGACGGGGTGCCTCCGCGCTGGCGGCTACGGACCGAGAGCGGTCATGGCTGGGTGCCGCAGGACGTCACGGTGCAGACCCTGAGGTCGGACGGAAGCCGCGGCGACTTCGCCTTCGTCCAGCGCGAGGGATATCTGGAGAGCATTGCTGAGATCCCTGAACCCCATGAGTTCACGGCGCGACTGGTCCTGTCCCACGGGAACCACTCGCACGACTATGACGTGCGGTTCACGGAGCACGATCACGCCGCGGGCGGTGCCGGCGAGGCGGGTCCGCATGGGCGTGCCGAGCTGCAGGGACCGCAGATCGGTTCCGACGGATATCAGGACGCGCATGAGCGGGCCCATGCCCGCGATATCCAGCAACGGTTCGACGGTCGCCCGGTGACCACCTGGCAGATCATCCTGTTCGGCCTGACCGGCGGCCTGATTCCCTGCCCGGCGGCGATCACGGTGCTGCTGATCTGCCTTCAGCTGAAGGAGATCTCGCTGGCCGTGGTGATGGTTCTCTGCTTCGGCATCGGGCTGGCCATCACCATGGTGGCGATCGGCGCGGCGGCGGCCCTGGGCATGTGCCAGGTCTCCCGGCGATGGGCGGGCTTCGACAGCTTCATCCGCAAGGCGCCCTATGCCTCCGGGTTTCTCATCATTCTCGTGGGACTCTATGTGGGGGTTCATGCGCTGGCACGGCTGATGGCCTGATCGGTTGAGCCGCAACGATCTCAGCATGACGGGGCGACCGGGGCAGGGGTTTCTGGCTGTGGAACGCTCAATCCGGTTCTTTGTGGGAATCCTGCTCACCGCGATGCGCCATTCCCCGACCGCGGATTGCCCGATCCGAGGCCCACCATTAAGGTCATATGGCTAAACTATAAGTCGGAGGAGAAGGACCGGGAATGCTGACCAGACGCTCCGCGTGGGGCCTCCCCCTGGCGTTCGCCGCTGCACCGAAGGCCCGTGCGCAGGCGATCGACCGCACCGCGCGCCTCATCATCGGTTTTCCGCCGGGCGGGTCCAGCGACGTCGTGGCCCGACTCTATGCCGAGCACATGCGCGGCCTCTACGCCCCCACCGTGATCGTCGAGGCACGCTCCGGCGCCGGTGGCCGGCTTGCGTTGGAAGCGGGCAAGGCGGCCGTGCCAGACGGGACCACGTTGATCCAGTCGCCGGCGGGGCAGCTCACGATCTACCCACACATCTACCGCCGCCTGAACTACAGCCTGGACGATTTCACCCCGGTGGCGCCGCTGGTCAGCTACCAGCAGGTGCTGGTGGTGAAGGCCGATCACCCCGCGCAGAACCTGGCGCAGTTCGGCGAATGGGCGAAGCGCACGGGGCGGGAGCCGACCTATGGCACGCCGGGCGCGGGGACCTGGGCGCATTTCCAGACCGTGCAGATCGCGAAGTACCTGGGCATCGGGATGTCCCACGTGCCGTATCGCGGCACCGCGCCGGGGCTGCAGGACCTGCTGGCCGGGCAGGTGGATTCGGTGAGTTGCGTGCTGGGCGAGGCGACGGAGCTCTATCGCGCCGGCCAGCTCCGCATCCTCGGCGTCTCCTCGGCGGAGCGGGTGCCGCGCGTGCCCGACGTCGCGACCTATGCCGAGCAGGGCTATCCCGCGCTGACGAGCGAGGAGTGGTTCGCGCTTTTCCTGCCCGCTCGCACCCCGGCCAACATCGTGGAGGCCGCGCACCGCGCGATCACCGCGGCCCAGCAGAAGCCGGAGCTGCGCGCGACGCTGGACCGGCTGGAGTACCGTATCCCCGTCACCACCCCTGCCGAGTTCGCGGCCCAGGTGCGGCGGGAGCGCGACGCCTGGGCGCCGGTCGTCGCCGAATCGGGCTACCGGGCCGAGGAATGAGCGGCCGTCCGGCGGCGCTCGTCACGGGCGGGCGCCGCGGCATCGGGCGCGGTGTCGCCTGGGCCCTGGCGGAGCGGGGCTTCGATGTCGCCATCGCCGATGTCGAGCGGGACGCTGCGGCGGAGGAGACACTCGCCGGACTCTCGGCCCGCGGGGCACGCGGCGTCTTCCTGCCGGCCGACGTGGCGGCGATCGAGACGCATGAGGCGCTGCTCGACGGCGTCGGCGAAGCCTTCGGCCGGCTGGACTGCCTGGTGAACAATGCCGGGGTCTCAACCCTCGCGCTGGGCGACCTGCTGGAGGTGACGCCGGAGAGCTACGACCGGGTCTTCGCCGTGAATACGCGCGGCGGCTTCTTCCTCGCCCAGGCTGCCGCGCGTCGGATGCTGCGGGCGGCAGCGCCGGAGACACCGCGCAGCATCGTCTTCGTCACCTCGGCGAATGCGGTGCTCGTCTCCCACAACCGTGGCGATTACTGCATGTCGAAGGCTGGGGCTTCCATGGCCGCACGGCTCTTCGCGGCGCGCCTGGGGGAGGCGGGGGTCGCCGTGCACGAGATCCGCCCCGGCTACATCGCGACCGACATGACGGCACGGGCGCGGGAGCGCTACGACGGGCTAATCACCGAGGGCGCGACGCCGATCCGCCGCTGGGGCCAGCCGGAGGATGTCGGCCGCGCCGTGGCCTCGCTCGCGGCCGGGGACATCCCTTTCACCACCGGTGCGGCCTTCACCATCGATGGTGGGCTGCAGCTTCACCGCGCCTAATCGCTCGAGACAGCAGGAAGACGCCTTGTGACCCCTCCTCTCCACCGCTTCGGCACGACCACGGTCCTCTTCGGCGGGGAGCTGGCGGGCAAGCTGGACGCCATGCGCGCGGCCGGCTTCGCCGAGACCGAGTTCCTTCTCCGTGACCTGTTCGAGAGCCTGCGCGGGGTGGACTACACGCTCGGTGTCCTTAGGGAATCCGGGCTGCGCATCTCCACCTTCCAGCTTCTGCGGGATCTGGAAGGGGCGCCCCGCGACGACATCGACCGGCGCCTCGGTATCGCCGACCGGATCCTCGACCTCGCGGCGCTCTGCGGGGCGGACACGCTCTCCATCGCGGCGAACACGGAGCCGCACTGCTCCGGCGATCCCGGCATGATCGCGGAGGATCTGGGCCGGCTGGGCGACCTGGCGGCCGCGCGCGGCCTGCGGATCGCCTTCGAATCCCTGTCCTGGGCGACGCATCTCGCGGATTACCGGGTGGGCTGGGAGATCATCCGGCGCCTGAACCATCCGCAGGTCGGGCTGATGCTCGATTCCTCGCATATCGGGGCGCTCGGCCTGCCGATGTCTGATGTGCGCGACCTCGACCCCGCGAAGATCTTCGTGGCCGAGATCGCCGACCTGCCGCGCGTCCGCCTCGACATCGCGGAGATGAGCCGCCACTATCGTCTGCTACCGGGCGAGGGCGTGCTCGATCTGGAGGAGTATCTCCGCGCGCTGGAGGCGATCGGCTTCACCGGCAGCTATTCGCTGGAGGTGTTCAACGCCCATTACCGCACGAGCGACCCGAACGAGGTGGCCCGGCGCGCCCATGCCTCCATGACCGCGCTGTGGGAACGGGCCATGGGGGCGTGACCTCCCCGCTGCAAGGGAAGGCCGCCGTCGTCACGGGCGGGGCACGGGGCATCGGGCTGGGCATCGCACGGCGGCTGGCGGCGGATGGGGCCCGCGTCGCCGTGTGGGACCGCGATTTCTCGCCCGTGCGGGAGGAGGGTTTCGCGCATTGCGCCGCCGTGGACGTGTCCGATGCCGCCTCGGTCGAGGCCGGGCTGGACGGGACGCTCGCCGCGCTCGGGGCCGTGGACATCCTGGTGAACAATGCCGGCATCAGCGGCCCGGTGGGGCCGGTCTGGACCATCACGCCGGCGGATTGGGATCGGGTTCTGGCGGTGAACCTCACCGGCGTCTTCCTCGTCAGCCGGGCGGTGCTGCCCCACATGCGGGCGCGGGGCGCCGGGCGGATCGTCCATGTCGCCTCCATCGCGGGGAAGGAGGGCACGCCCGGCATCGCGGCCTATGTCGCCGCCAAGGCCGGCGTGATCGGGCTGACGAAATCCATGGCGCGGGACCTGGCGGGCAGCGGCGTGCTGGTGAACGCTGTCGCCCCCGGGATGACGGAGACGGAGCTGGTGGACGGCCTGACGCCCGATTTCATCGCCGCCGTGAAGGCGAAGATGCCGCTCGGCCGGTTGGCGACGGTGGCAGAGGTGGCGGCGATGGTCGCCTGGATCGCCGGGCCGGACTGCACCTTCACCACCGGCTTCACCTTCGACGTCTCCGGCGGGCGGGCCAGCTATTGAGCGGGGCGGGGGAGGAGGAGGTCGACCTCCTCGTCCTGGGCGCCGGCTGCGCGGGGATGGTGGCGGCGGTCACCGCCGCCGCCTGCGGCCTGCGCGTGCTGCTGGCGGAGAAGGCGGGGCATGTCGGCGGGACCACCGCCTATTCCGCCGGCACTGCCTGGGTGCCCGGCACGGATCACGTCCAGCGCGCCGGCCTGGACGACACGGTGGAGGAGGCGGCGCGCTACCTCGACTGGATCGCGGGGGAAGAGGACCCGCGCGGGCTGCGGACGGCCTTCCTGCGGACGGGCGCGGAGGCCATCCGCTTCCTGGAGGCGAACACGCCGCTGCGCCTCATCCTGCCGCCCCTCGCGCCGGATTACCGGGATGGGCCTGGAGCGGTCGCGGCCGGGCGGGCGCTGGCGACGGCGGAGTATGACGGGCGGCTGCTCGGGCCCGACCTCGCCCTGATCCGGGCGCCGCGGCCGGGCTTCACCGTGTTCGGCGGCATGATGGTCGGCAAGCCCGATGTGGAGGTGCTGCTGCGGCCCTTCGGCTCCGTCGCGGCCTTCCGCCGGGTGCTCGGCATCCTCGGGCGCCATGCGCGGGACCGGCTGTCCCATCCGCGCGGCACGCGGCTGGTGATGGGCAACGCGCTGGTCGCCCGGCTGCTGGCGGGCCTGCGGGCACAGGGCGTGGTCATCCGCATGCGGACGCGGGCGGAACGCCTGCTGCTGCGCGACGGACGGGTGGAGGGCGCGGTCCTCCTGGACAGCAACGGCCAGCGCACCACGGTGCGGGCCGGGCGGGGCGTGGTGCTGGCGACGGGCGGCTTCTCCGGCAGCCCCGGCTGGCGGGCAAAGCTGCTGTCCCCATCCCCCGCGGGCGAACTGACGGTCGCCTGCCCGGACGATGCCGGGGACGGCTTCGACCTCGCCTCGGCAGCCGGCGCCGCGCCGGACGCCTCGGGCCAGGGCACCGGCGCCTTCTGGATGCCCACCTCCATCCGGCGCGGGCGGGACGGAGCCGTGGCCTTCCCGCACATCATCCTCGACCGCGCGAAGCCAGGGGTGATCCTCGTGAACGCGCGCGGCGAGCGCTTCGTGAATGAGGGGCTGTCCTACCACGACGTCGTCACCGCGATGTTCGGCAATGGCGGCGACGGCCCGGACCGTCCGGCCTGGCTGATCTGCGACAGCGTCTTCCTGCGTCGCTACGGATTGGGCCTGATCCGGCCGCGCGCGCTGTCCTGGCGCGGTTTCCAGCGGGACGGCTACCTCGTCTCGGCACCTGACCTGCGGACGCTTGCCGCGCGCATCGGTGTCTCGCCCGGGGGGCTGGAGGCCACGGTCGCTCGTCACAACGGCTTCGCCGAAACGGGCGTGGACGCGGATTTCGGCAAGGGCTCCACGCGGCTGAACCGGCAGAATGGCGACGCCGCGCGCGGAGGGCGGAATCCCTGCCTCGCGCCCATCACGAAAGCGCCCTTCCACGCGGTGGCGGTGTGGCCGGCGGATCTGGCCACGGCGGCTGGCCTACCGACCGATGCCGATGGGCGGGTGCTGCGGCCGGATGGGGCCGCGGTGCCGGGGCTCTATGCCGCGGGGAACGACATGGCCTCCATCATGGGCGGCACCTATCCCGGGCCGGGCACGACGATCGGGCCGGCGATGGTCTTCGGCTACCGCGTGGGGCGACATGCGGCCGCGACGTGCCACGAGAGGCCTGACGCTCCGACGCGAACCTGAAGTCCGGGTCCGCTTGTCACAGCGTCCCGGCTCGTCCGCGCTGTGCACCACCCGTCGCGGCCGGGTGACGAACAGAGAGACGATGCTGACATCGCCTCCCTTCGTGCTCGCTTGGCGTCGCGGGGCCGAACCGCTCCCCTACGTTGAGAGAGCCTTCTCGAGCCTTGCCATCACGGCCAGCTCGGCGGGCGTCAGCTTGTGCGCGAACCCGAGGAAGCCGCCGGACGCCTCTGCCACGCGCCGTGCCTGCTCCAGCAGATCTGATTTCAGCCCTTCCCGAGCCGCTGGGCTGAGCGAGGCCGAGGCCGCCTGGATGTAGTCGGCCCAGGCATTCATCAGGTCGTGCGGCGGTGGCTTCGCGAGCCAGTGTTCCAGCACCTGAGCGCTGGGCCCCCGCCCGTCGATGCCTTCCTCGGCCGCGATGGTCAGCACGGCCTTCCGGTCGGCGTCGCTGATCCGTCCATCGGCCCAGGCCATCATCACCACGGGAACGAGAAAGATCGCCACCAGGGTGCTGCCGTCGAAGCCGAGCGCCGCGAGCTGGTCGAGCAGGGAATCATCCGTGTTCCTCGCCACGGCCGAGAGGCCCCGCCGCCGTGCCCGGGCCTCGTCGGCGGCTCGATGCCGCTGGCGCCACTCGTCATCCAGATGGGCGAAGAACGCGTCTTCCAGGGCTTTGCGCCGGTCATCAAGGAAGAGCATGGCTCCTCTCCTCCGTGGGAGGCAGCGGACCTCTCGCACGCCCGAAGAAGGCTTCGGCCGGCGGCGCCGCCGAGGGGTGACGGTCCACAGCCACGAGTGCCGAGATGGGCACCCGGGATCACGGGATTATATCCCCGTCGAAGCCGGCCGCGCACAGAATTCTGCACGCCGCCCGGCCATGCGCTTCCCTCACGTCAGCGCTCTTCCGTGCGGCAGCGGTCCCGGTCCGTTCGGCCAGATCCACCCACGCCCGCCTATCCGGAGTGGCCCGAGCCCGTCCGGATCTGCCGGGTCCCGTCGGTCGAAGATCACGGCGCTTTCGACCGGCGCGTCGATTGCGCGCGCTCATTGGATGCCGCCCTGCGACGTTCCTCGCGCAGGGTCTCGATCGGTGGCTGCCACCAGCCGCGCGCGAGGTCGGCCGGGCCGGGTGGCATTCGCGCGGGCCAGGTCTGCACCAGCTCGGCATGGCTCGGCCGTCGCCAGGCGGCCCAGATCAGCGTCCCAAGTCCGCTGGCGACCTGGGGATAGAAGCGCGAGGTGACCGCGGGCTCGGCCACCTCGCCGGTGATCGCCTCGAACACCATGGGCCCGGCATGGGTCATCACCGCCCGGTCCAGCGGGGGCAGGGCATCGTCCGGCACGGGATACCGGCTTCGGCGGCGCTCGGCGGCCTCGGCCCGCCTCTCTGCGTGCTCCGGGGAGTCCTTGCGGCTCTCCTGGCGCTTCCGCCGCTCTTCCGGTTCGGCGAGGCGGGCGGCGCTCTCGATGGCCGGCCATCGCCGGCGCAGCTCCTCGATGGACCGGAACGGCGCCCGCCAAGCCTTCGCGGCCGGATCCCACCGCGCCCAGGGCACCCCCCGCAACTCGGCGATGACGGCCCGGGAATAGGGGGTCCGGACGACGAGGTCGTCACCGACCTCCAGATAGGGACTCGTGATCGGCTCGAAGGTGAAGGCGTCGCGGCCGCGCTGGTCCGCGTAGGCGAGCACGCCCGACCACTCGCGGCTCATCCAGGCGCTCAGGCGCCGTTCGGCCCGTGCGCCGGGCACGAACCAGGCGCCCAGGTCCTCCCGCCACCGGGCACGGGGGAAGGCCTCGCGGAAGCGCTCCACCGTCATGCGGTCATAGGGGAAGGCGGCCGTCGCTCCCGGCGCGCCCTCGTCCGGCTCCCGCTGCTTCGCGACGAACTCGACCGCCTCGTCCGTCACCCCTCGCCCCCTTCGCGGCCGCCAGCCTGCCGCCATCGTCCTGGAAACGCGGCACCCGTCGCCGGGAGGCTTCGCATGGCGATGACATGATCGAAAGGCCGGAGGCCGGCCCGGCTGTCACCGCCAGCCGCCGCCCAGGACCTTGTAGAGGGTCACGAGGCTCGACAGGCGCTCCTGCCGGAGCGTGATGAGCGCCTGCTGCGCGCCATAGAGGCTGCGCTGCGAGTCCAGCACGGCCAGGTAGCTGTCCACCCCGCTCCGGAAGCGCAGTTCCGAGAGGCGGTAGCTGTCCGCATAGGCGTCGGCGAGGCGCCGCTGCGCCTCGACCTGGTCATCGAAGGTGCCGCGGGCCGCGAGCGCGTCGGCCACCTCGCGGAAGGCGGTCTGGATCGCCTTCTCGTAGTTGGAGACCTCGATCCGCGTCTGCAGCCGGGCGTAGTCGAGGTTTGCCTGGTTGATGCCGCCGGTGAAGATCGGCACGCTGATCTGCGGCGAGAAGAGCCAGCTGCCCGAGCCGCCGGCAAACAGCCGGGAGAGAGCCGAGCCGGCCGTCCCGCCCGAGGCGGTGAGCGTGATGCTTGGGAAGAAGGCCGCGCGCGCCGCGCCGATGTTGGCGTTCGCCGACATGAGTGTCCGCTCCGCCGCGACCACGTCCGGCCGCCGGAGCAGCACGGAGGAGGCGAGCCCGGCCGGCACCTCGGCCAGCATCAGCGCGGAGGAGAGCGTCGCGTCGGCCGGAAGGTCGGCCGGCACGGGCTGTCCCAGCAGCAGCGCCAGCGCGTTCTCGGCCTGCGCGACCTGCCGGGTGTAGAGCGCGAGGTTGGCGCGCGCCGTCTCCACCGCGGTCTGCGCCTGACGCAGGGTCAGCGCCGTCGCGGTACCGCCCGAGGCGGTGGCCTGCGTCAGGCGCAGGGAGGCCTCCTGGCTCTCGAGCGTGCGGCGCGTCAGGGTCAGCAGCTCCCGGTTCGCCAGGATCGTGAGGTATGCGTCCGCCACTTGCGCGACGAGGCTGATCTGGGTGGCCCGCCGTGTCTCGTCCTGGGACAGCGCGGCCTGCCGCGCCGCTTCGGACAGGCTGCGGATGCGGCCGAACAGGTCGATCTCCCAGGCGGTGAAGCCGGCGCCGAGGCTGAAGCCTCGCGTGGTGACGGAGGCGGTCCGTCCGTTCGCGGTCACCGGGGTGCCGGCATACTCCGCCGCGGCGGTGGCGCCGACGGAGGGGAAGAGCTCGCCGCGCTGCGCCCGGTACTGGGCCTCCGCCGCCTCCACGTTCAGCGCGGCCACGCGCAGGTCGCGGTTGTTCTCCAGCGCGATCCCGATCAGCCGACGCAGCGCCGGGTCCTGGAAGAAGGCCTGCCAGCCCAGGGTGTCGGCCGTGCTCTCCCCGGCCGGAACGGGGGGGTAGGCGCTGCCCTGCGGGAAGGCGGCGGGAACCGGGGCCGCGGGCCGTTCATAGTCCGGCGCGAGGGAGCACCCGGACAGCAGCGCCGTACCGAGCAGGAAGAGGGTTCGGAAGCGCGTCATGTCAGTGCTCCGGGCGCGGGGCGGCCGGCAGGGCGGGATCGGGCGGCACCTCGCTGCGCCGCCGCGTGCGGAACAGGCGCAGCACGAGGACGAAGAAGAGCGGCACGAAGAAGAGCGCGAGCACGGTGCCGGCGATCACGCCGCCCACGATGCCTGTGCCGATGGCCGTGCGGCCGCCCGCGCCCGCTCCCGTCGCCAGTGCCAGCGGCACCACGCCGAGGACGAAGGCGAGCGAGGTCATCAGGATCGGCCGCAGCCGCTCCCGCGCCGCGTGGAGGGCAGCGTCCAGCAGGCTCTCCCCCGCCTCGAAGTGCTCCTTCGCGAACTCCACGATCAGGATGGCGTTCTTCGCGGACAGGCCGATGGTCGTGAGCAGCCCGACCTGGAAGTAAACGTCGTTGGACATGCCCCGCAGCATCGTGGCCAGCACCGCTCCGAAGATGCCGAGCGGCACCACCAGCATGACCGAGACCGGGATCGCCCAGCTCTCATACAGGGCGGCGAGGCAGAGGAAGACCACGATCAGCGAGATGGCGTAGAGGCCCATGGCCTGGGACCCGGCGGCCCGCTCCTCATAGGACAGGCCGGTCCAGTCGATGCCGATGCCCTGGGGCAGCTGCGCGGCCAGCCGTTCCATCTCCGCCATCGCGGCGCCGGTGCTCCCGCCCGGCGCGGCATCGCCCAGGATCTCGATGGAATCCGTGCCGTTGTAGCGGGACAGCTTCGGGGAGCCGACCTCCCAGCGCGCTGCGGCAAAGGCGTCGAAGGAGACCATGGTGCCGGCACTGTTGCGGACGTGCCAGCGGCCGAGATCCTCCGGCAGCATCCGGGAGGAGGCGGCACCCTGCATGTAGACGCGTTTCACCCGGCCGCGGTCCACGAAGTCGTTCACGTAGCTCGTGCCGAAGGCGGCCGACAGGGTGCTGGTGACGTCCCCGACCGAGAGGCCGAGCGCGGTGGCGCGTTCCCAGTCGATATCCAGGCGGAGCTGCGGCTCGTCGTTCAGACTGTTGGGGCGCACGCCGACCAGGAGGGGGCTCTGAGCAGCCAGCCCCAGCAACCGGTCGCGCGCCTGGGTCAGTGCCGCGTGGCCGAGACCGCCGCGGTCCAGCAACTGCATGTTGAAGCCCGTCGCATTGCCCAGCTCCGGCACGGAGGGCGGGGAGAAGGCGAAGATCTGGGCGTCCCGATAGGTGGAGAAGTGCCGCATCAGCCGCCCGGCGATGGAGGAGACGGAGTCGTCCGGCCCGGTCCGCTCCCCCCAGTCCTTCAGCCGGACGAAGGCCATGGCCGAGGCCTGGCCGCGCCCGCCGAAGGAGAAGCCGGAGATGGCCATGACGCCCTGCACCCGTGATGCCTCCTGCGTCGCCAGGTACTCGTTCACGGCGTTGACGGCCTGCTGCGTGCGTTCCGCCGTGGCGCCCGGAGGGGCGGCCACCTGCACGAACATCACCCCCTGGTCCTCGGCCGGCAGGAAGGAGGAGGGCAGGCGGAGATAGAGCACGCCCATCGCGCCGGCGATCACGGCGTAGACGAGCATGAAGCGCAGCGCCCGCGCGGCGACGTAGCCGACGCCGCGGCCGTAGCCCCGACTGGTCGCGTCGAAGCCGCGGTTGAACAGGCCGAAGAGACCACGCCGCGCGCCGTGCTTCGGCCGCCGCAGGATGGTGGCGCAGAGGGCGGGGGTGAAGGTCAGCGCCATGATGACCGACAGGGTCATGGCCGTGACGATGGTCAGCGAGAATTGCCGGTAGATCACACCGGAGGAGCCGGCGAAGAAGAACATCGGCAGGAACACCGCGGAGAGCACCAGCGCGATGCCGACCAGGGCGCCGGAGATCTGGTCCATGGACCTGCGCGTGGCCTCCAGGGGGCCGAGGCCCTCCGTCTCCATCACGCGCTCCACGTTCTCCACCACCACGATGGCGTCGTCCACCAGCAGGCCGATCGCGAGCACCAGGCCGAACATGGTCAGCGTGTTGATCGAGTAGCCGGCGAAGGCGAGCACGGCGAAGGTGCCCAGCAGCACGACCGGGATCGCGAGCGTCGGCACCAGCGTCGCCCGGATGTTCTGGAGGAAGACGTACATGACGACGAAGACAAGGATCATTGCCTCGATCAGCGCCTTCACCACTTCTTCGATCGAGATCTGCACGAAGGGGGTGGTGTCATAGGGGTAGACGACCTCCAGCCCGGACGGGAAGCTCGGGCGCAGCCGATCCAGCGTCGCGCGCACAGCGTTCGCGGTCGCCACCGCGTTGGCGCCGCTGGCGAGCTGGACGCCGAGGCCCGCCGAGGGACGGCCGTTGAACAGGCTGGTGCTGCTGAAGCTCTGCGCGTCTAGCCGCACCTCCGCGACATCGCGCAGGCGGACCTGGGAACCGTCGGTCCGTGTCTTCAGCAGGATCGCGCCGAACTGCTCCGCCGTGCTCAGGTATGAAGGTCCGACGAGGGTCGCGGTCAGCCGCTGCCCCGGGACGGCCGGCAGCGCGCCGATCTCGCCGGAGGCCACCTGCACGTTCTGCGCGGCGATGGCCGCCGACACGTCGGAGGGGTTTAGCTCATAGGCGTTGAGCCGGTCCGGATCGAGCCAGATGCGCATCGCGTACTGCGAGCCGAAGAGGTTGTAGTCGCCCACGCCGGGGGTACGGGTGATCGGGTCCTGAATGCTGGAGGCGATGAAGTCCGCGATGTCCGCGTTGTTCATGCTGCCATCCGTGGAGATGAAGCCGACCACCATAAGGAAGTTGTTGCTCGCCTTGGCGACGCGGATACCGCCCTGCCGCACCGTCTCCGGCAGGCGCGATTCCGCCAGGGCGAGCTTGTTCTGTACCTGCACCTGGGCGATGTCAGGATTCGTGCCCTGGGCGAAGGTGAGCCGGATCGTGGCGCTGCCGTCGCGGTTGCTGTCCGAGGAGAAGTAGAGCAGCCCGTCCAGGCCTGTCATCTGCTGCTCGATGATCTGGACCACGGTGTTCTGCACCGTCTCGGCCGAGGCGCCGGGATAGGAGAGCGAGATCTGCACCGAGGGCGGGGCGATGCTGGGGTATTGCGCGATGGGCAGGCCACGCAGGCAGATCAGCCCGACCAGCATCGTGGCGATGGCGATCACCCAGGCGAAGACGGGACGGTCGATGAAGAAGCGGGCCATGGCGGGCGCTCAGCCTCCCCGGACCTGGCGGGCGGCGGTGGCTTCCTCCGCCACCTGGCGGTCGAACGCGTCGGCGGTCATCTGGCGCAGCTCGGGTGTCGCGCCGTTGCGGACGCGCTGCGTGCCCTCCACGATCACGCGGTCGCCCGCCTGCAGCCCGCCCTGGACGAGCCACTTGTTGCCGACCGCCTGGCCGACCTCCAGCACGCGGGTCGCGACGGTCCCGTCCGACTGGACGACCAGGGCGATCGGCTGGCCCCGCGGGTTGCGTGTGACGCCCTGCTGCGGGACGAGGAGGGCGGATTGGGCCTCGCCCTGCTCCAGCCGGGCCCGCACGAACATCCCGGGCATGAGCGTGCCCTGCGGGTTGGGGAACTCGGCGCGCAGCGTCACCGTGTTCGTCTCGGTGTTGACCGTCACCTCGGAGAACTGGAGGCGTCCGGCCAGCGGGTACTCCGTGCCGTCCTCCAGCAGGAGATGGACCTCGGCGGCATTGTCCGGGTCCCGTCGCAGGCGGCCCGCCTCCAGCTCCCGCCGCAGACGCAGCACGGCGGCGGCGGGCTGGGTCACGTCCACATGGATGGGATCGAGCTGGGTAACGGTCAGCAGCGCGGTCGCCTGATCCGCCGTGACCAGCGCGCCGACCGTGACGGAGGACCGCCCGGTCCGGCCCGCGATGGGCGAGTTCACGCGCGTGTAGCCGAGGTTGATCCGGGCAGTCTCGACCGCCGCGCGGCCGGAGGCCACGTCCGCCTCCGCGGCGCGCTGGGCCGCGACCGCGGTGTCGTAGTCCAGCCGGCTGACCGCGTTCTGCGCGACCAGCGGGCGGTAGCGGGTGGCCGTGGAGCGGGCGGATTCCAGGCTCGCCTGAGCCTTGGCGAGGCTCGCCTCCGCGCTGGCCAGCGCGGCCTGGTACGGGGCGGCGTCGATCTGAAAGAGCGGCTGGTTCTCCGCCACCTGCTCGCCTTCCCGGAACAGGCGCTGTCGCAGGACCCCGCTGACCTGCGGCCGGATCTCGGCGGTCCGGAAGGCTGCGGTGCGCCCGGGCAGGACCGTCCGGACCGTCACCGGCTCGGGCGAGAGGGAGACGACGGTGACGGTCGGATTGGCCGGGGCTGCGCGCGCCTGCTGGGCATTGGCATTCTCATCGCAGCCGCCGACCGCAAGCGCGGCCAGGGCCGACAGGCCGAACAAGGTGCCTCGCCGGCCCGGGAGGGCCGTCCCGCGGGATAGGCCGAGGGGTGCAAGGGGGGAGGGGGCGTTCATCGGAAGCCTTCGACACCATTGACGGACAGAGTGGAAACTCGATAGTTTCCCGAGCGGAAACTGATTGGTTTCCGATCTGCTGTCAACCGCTTTGCTGCGCTGCAACATTTCGTGCCATTCGGATGAGGGAGGAGTCAGGCCATGACCGTGCGACCCGTGCCCACGGACGTCGCCGACGACACCGGCGCCACGCGCGAGCGGATCCTGGTCGCGGCGGAGAAGGCTTTTGTCGCCCTGGGCTTCCATGCGGCGACGGTGGACGGCATCGCGCGCGACGCGCGCTGCTCGAAGAAGACCGTCTACAAATTCTTCGCCTCGAAGGAGGAACTCTTCGCGACGCTGCTCCGCGGCCTTCGCACGGAGGTGGAGGCGCTGCCCGTCCCCGACGGTGCGGATCCCGAAGTCGTCCTTCGCGACTTCCTCGCCAGCATGGCCGAGATCCTGCTGCGGGACCGCTCCCTCGTCCTCATGCGCATCGCGATGGCCGAGGTGGGGCGCATGCCCACCCCGATGTCCGGGGCCGGTGCGGCGGAAGCGGGGAACCCGGCCCGGCTCGGCCTGGAGCGCTACCTCGCCGCGCTCCAGCGGGAGGGCGGCCACGACTTCGGTCCGCCGCACGAGGCCGCCCGCCTCCTCATCGGGATGGCGCTCGGGGCTTTCCACCACGAGCTCCTGGCGGGGCTGAAGGCCGAGGTTCCCGCGCCCGAGCTCAGCAATCGGATCGCGCGCGCCGTGCGCATCTTCCTGCGCGGGAGTCGGGTGACCGAAGATCCCTGCCCTGCCGGCGCGGACAGCGTTTCCGGCGCGATCCGCTAAGGGCCTCTGGTTGCGTCGCCGCGGCGACGCAACCAGAGGCCCTTAGCGGCCGGACACGGACGGCCTGCACGACGGCATCCCCACCCCATCCCGAGCGGGAACGTCCTCCGGCCTCAGCTCGCAGCGGCCTTCAAGGCCGCGATCTCACGCCTGCCGCGGGTGGCGAAGAAGCCGTTGTCAAAGCGGTAGCTGCCGATGAAGTGAAAGCACTTCGTCTCCAGGCGCGGCCCGCTGGGGTGAAAGCTTGCGTAACGGGGGTAGGGCAGGACGATCGCGCCAGGGGTATTCGCGACGGCGAAGTTGGAAGCACACTGTTCCGTCCCCCATTCCCGCCAGCGCGCCGCGCCCACCAGGGCCTCCATCCCGCGGTGAAACTCGTGCAGCCCCTCGCGCGGAAAACCACCCCGCGCGAAACCGGCGAGGCCGGAGGAGCCGCGGACGTATCGGAGCCTCTCATGGCCGGGGTAGCGGTCGAAAAGGCGCTCCGCGACCTCACCGATGTAGTTCCCGTCGATGCTGCGGGCGAAGGCGGCCGCCTCCGCCATCGGAACGATCTCGTGCCCGTCGGCCATCGTGAAGGCGATGCCATCCTCAAGGCAACGGGCGACCTCGTCGATCTCCGGGGCGGTGGCGAGCACGTCGCAGTCGATCTGCACGACGTACTCGTCGCGCGCGCGGTCGAGGATCCAGAGGATCCGCTCCCAGGTGCCGCCGCGCTGGCAGGGGCCGACCGGGATGTCCTCCAGGACCTGCAACTCGATGCCACGAATGTGGTGGCGGAGCGTATCGAGCGCCGCCTGGGGCGTGTCGCGGTCCACGATGGCGACAACCTTGCCGCGGCCGATGCGACGGTAGAACGCCTTCAGGCTGAGGAGATACATCGGCACGTGCTTCGGCGAGACCATGCTCACGATGGTCCAGGGCGCGTCCTTCACCTCGAGTGGCGGCGTGTCATGGATGCCGTGGATCGCACGGTCGAAGAGCCAGTAGGCCACCTTGCGTCGGGCGCGGTAGAGCATCAGGCCATCTCCCCATGGTTGACGTGGCGGTCCTGCCGCGCGGTGCCGTCCTGTCGTGACGTCGGCGGGGCGGCCCGGACCGCCCAGAACATCCCGTGTTCCGCCTCGGCGAAGAGCGGGTGGATCACGAAGCCCATGTCGGCCAGGCGGCGCTCGCACCACCGCCGGTCGGCTTCGCCATCGTGGCGGGCGTGCCATTCCATCACGAGGCAGCGGAGATCAAGCTCCGCGAACCGCGGGTCCGCCAGGATGTCGTACTCGCCCCCCTCGATGTCCATCTTCAGCAGGTCGATAGACCGGCCGCGCAGATGGGCGAGGACATCCACCGCCTCGACGTCGAACCCATCCGGCCCGGCATTCGCCAGCGACGACGACGTGCCGAGGTTCGAGAGCCGCAGCACACCCGGAGCGACCGCCGCCGCCTTCTGATGAATGCTCACCCGATGCGCCTGCCGGCCGAGTGCCAGGTTCCGGCGCATCTGCGCGACGTGGCGCGGATTGGGTTCGAAGGTCTCGACCGTGCAGCCGGGATAGGTGTTCAGCCAGTGGAGCACCGACAGGCCGACATTCCCGCCGAGATCCACGATCAGGCGCGGCTCGCCCAGCTCCACCCCGCCCGGGGGGGCGTAGTAGCTGAGGGCGAAGATTTCGTAGGCCACGCCGTAGTCGCCATTCTCCGCGTTCGGGGGACGCAGGAAGAACCGGGTGCCGTTGCGGAGGCGGAGCGGCAGCTCGAAGCGCCTGCCGGCCATGCGCCAGAGCGCGTACCGGAAGAACGCCGGTGGAGAGAGTTGTGCTGAGAAGCTCGGCATGGCCCCTCCGTCAGCCTGGCTCAGTCAGGGCAGGTAAGGGTCGAAGCGGACGCTTCGGCTCCCGGGGGCGGCCGAGCAGCGGGGCCAGGACCCTGGCCCATCCGTGACTGGTTGCCCGACGCTCACGTCGGCGCTGGACCGTCTGGGCGAGCAGCGTCACGAGCGTCTGTTCCACGCCGGCGGGACGTCCGGCGATGCGCCAGAGAAGGATCTGCGTCAGGATATGGACGCTGGCGCCGAGGGCCGCGACGGTCAGGAGCCGCGCGAAGGCCTCGAGGGATGAGTTCCCGATGGCTGGCCAGACCGAGCGCAGCAGCAGCACGGCGGCCGTCATGGTCACGGCGGCCGCGACCGTCCGTCCCAGCCGCAAGAAGGGGATGGCCGCGGCGTGACCGAGCAGACGGCCCGTCTGCCAGTGCCAGACGAACACGTTGACCACACCGGTCGCCAGCATGGCGGACAGGGTTCCCCAGGGGCCCGCCAGAAGGCCGCCGGCGATGATGGCGGGAACGCGGATCATGCCCAGTGTGGCGTAGATTGCGACGAACAGCCGCTGCCGGTCGAGCACGGTGAACACGTTGAACGTGAAATGGGAGAGGCTGTCCACGAGCGCGTAGAGGGCGCAGATCGCGATCATCGGGGCGGCCCCGGCCCAGGCGGGCCCGAGCGCGAGCCGCTCCCACTCCGGCGCGGTCAAGGCGATCCCGACGGAGAGCGGGACCGTCAGGGCGCTCAGGAACGCGAAGCCATCGAGGTGCTGGTCGCGCAGGGCGGCGAGGTCACCCAGCACGCGGGCGTAGCCGCTGTAGATCGGGGCGCGGACGGGGGCGGCCAGCTCCGTCACGGGGGTCGCGGCGATCTGGTAGGACACGTTGTACATCCCCACCGCCTCGATCCCTCCGATGCGGCCCAGCACGAGGTTCGGGCCCTGCCCGTCCGCCGCCATGCAGAGGTTGGTCGCAAACATCCAGCGGGAGAACCCGAAGAGCTCGCGCCAGTGTTCGAGGGATAGCCGCGGCCGATGCGGAGCCAGGTAATAGGAGAGGGGGATCAGGAGGAGCTTGGCGAAGAGGTTCCCGAGAACCAGGCACCAGTAGCTGCGGAACAGGACAGCCAGCGCGATCGTCAGAACGAAGGACAGCAGCTTCGCCGTGACCTGGTAGCGGAAGATCTCCCCGAAGCGGAACTCTCTCTGCAGCCGTGCCATCCCGATGCTGACGAGGCCGTCCAGCGACACGGTCAGGGCCACGACGCTCAGGACAGGCGCGATGCGGGGATCGCCGAGCAGGGCGGCCTGCATGTCGGCGGTGACGGCCACGAGCCCCCCCAGCAGGAGGCAGCGAAGGAGATTCATGGTCCATGCGGTGTCGTACAGGGCCCGGTCCACGGTCGCCCGGCGCACGAGCACGAGGCCGTAACTCGTCGCGGTGACGATGTCGGCGATGACGAAGGCCGCGGCGGCCAGCGCCACGAGGCCGAAATCGGCCGGCAACAGGAGCCGGACGAGCAGGAGTGTGCTGATCACGCTGACCACGCGCGTCGCGAGCCGGCCGAGCACCATGATGGCGGCGCTCTTCGCGACCTTGCGGCCGAGGCCGTGGTCGGGACCGACAGCCGGCGCCGCGAGAGGACGTCCGGCCTCGGCATCCCGAGGATCGGGCGACGCTGCGGCGCCGGCGGGAAGGGGGGAGGACATGCTCAGGCCGGGACCGGATCGGCGACAGCGGCCGCGTCTGGCACGCCGGCGGCCTCGGCAAGGAAGCCTTCGAAGACCAGCAGCTGCCAGAGGGCCTGGCCGTGATCGAAGCGGCCGCTGCCATGCTCCTCCGCGAGGCGCGCCAGAGCGGCGACATCGAACAGGCCGCTGTCCTGCATGGCCGCGCCCGTCAACCGCGCCCGCACCGTGGCGATCCGCGCGCGCAGGGGATCGGCGATCGGCGCCGCGAAGCCCCGCTTGCCCCCCGCCAGAAGATCGGGCGGCAGGTGCTGCCGCATCGCCTGCCGGAGCACGTGCTTTCCCTGCCCGCCCTTCAGCTTCGCCGCCGAGGGCAGGGCGAGCGCCTGCTCCACGAAGCGGTGGTCGAGCATCGGCGGGCGCAACTCCAGCGAGGCCGCCATGCTGGCCCGGTCGGTCTTCACCAGGATATCGCCGGGTAGATAGGTGTGCAGGTCCACGTAGCCGGCCGCGAGCAACGGATCGTCGGGATCGCAGTCCCGCATGAGAGCGACGAAGCGGTCCGCGGGATCGTGCCCGTCCACGGCCGCCCGCAGGGAGGCGGAGAGCAGCCCGCGGCGGCGCGCGGCGTGCAGCTTGCAGACCGTGTTGTAGTAGCCGAGCGCGCTGTCGAGCGAGATCTCGGTCAGCGTGTGCTTCGCGCGCAGCCAGCGCGGCGCGCGGTCCAGCTTCGGATAGGCGCGGGCGAGTCCCCCCAGCACGCTGCGGCGCAGCGGGGCCGGGATCTGCGCCCGCACCGCCTCGGCCAGGGCGTGCCAGCGGTGACGGCGGTAGCCGCCCAGCAGCTCGTCCCCGCCATCGCCGGAGAGGGCGACCGTGACATGACGGCGGGCCAGGGCGCAGACGGCCAGGCTCGGCACGGCGGAGTGGTCCCCGAACGGTTCCCCGAAGACCCGCGCCACGTCGCGGGCGGCGGACAGGTAATCGGCGGTGCCCCCTTCGGACCGATGGCGGGCGCCGAACAGGCCGGCAACCCGCGCCGCCATGGGGCGCTCGTCTGCCTCTCCCTCGAAGCCGATGGTGAAGGTGTCGAGGGCACCGCCCCCCTCCTCCGCACGGGCCCGCGCGGCGAAGGCGACGACGGAGGCGGAGTCCACCCCGCCGGACAGAAGCGCGCCGAGCGGCACGTCCGACATCATCTGCGCGCGCACGGCCCGGTCCAGCCCCGCGGCCAGGAGTTCCGCCGCGCCCGTCGCGGGCAGGGATGCCCGCCGTGGCGGGTGCCAGTAGGGGCGTGGCGAGGGGACCGCTTCCTCACCTCGCCGCAACAGGAGGAAATGGGCGGCCGGCAGGCGACGGACCGCGGCGAAGATCGTCGCCGGGTCGGGCACGTATCCCAGCGCGAGGTAGTCGTCGATCGCCTGCGGATCGAGTTTCCGGGAGAGGCCCGGCAGGACGAGGAGCCCCTGGAGTTCGGACGCGAAGGCCACCGTTCCGTCCGGAAGCACGGCATGGTGCAGGGGCTTCTCGCCCAGACGGTCACGCGCCAGAAGCAGCTCGCCGCGTCCCACGTCCCACAGCGCGAAGGCGAACATGCCGGCCAGGCGGTCGAGCAGCCCGGTTCCCCATTCGCGCCAGCCGTGCAGCAGGGTTTCCGTGTCGGACCGCGTGCGGAAGCGGTGCCCTGCGGCCTCAAGGTCGCGGCGCAGCAGGGCGTGATTGTAGATCTCGCCGTTGAAGCAGACCGTCACCTGCCCGTCCGGTGTGGACATGGGTTGCGCACCGCCCGCCAAGTCCACGATGGCGAGACGACGGTGCCCGAGCCCGAGATGGGGCTCGGCGTGAAATCCGTCGCCGTCCGGACCGCGGTGGCGGAGCGCGGTCGCCATGCGCCGCAGCGTGACGTGGTCCGGAACCGCGGGGTCCAGCGGGTGGAACAGGCCGACAATGCCGCACATCAGCGCTGCCCCTCCGCGCCCGGATGATCGGGGCGGCTCCGGGATGGCCGGGTCCGGGGATCGGGCGCCGGGGCGCGGGAACCGTCATGTCTTTGCCACACTCCCCCGGAGGAAGTGCGTCGCGGTCCCACGATGCCGATGACTCGGGGGAGGGTATACGATAACGGTTGCGTGATTCGATGCCGGCGCAGGCCACGGTCCGGTGTTCTGAGCCGAGATACCTGCGTCGGATACGATCGAAAGAGAACGCCCGTGACGTCACCGCCGGAGGGACAGAGAGTCATGCAGGGCCAGACGCTGACCTTTTCCGGGCCCGAGAAGCGGCATCGGCTGCCCTGGCCGGCAGCGGTCCTGACCATCATAGGCCTCTCCGCCCTGCTCTGGGTGGGCATCGTCGCTCTGCTCAGACTGTTTGGCTGATCACGGGCCGGCCCCGATCGGGCTGCACCGCGTCCATCCAGGCGACCACCTCCGCCAGCCCATCGCGCAGGCTGCCGGGATCGGACAGGCCGAGCGCCATACCGGCCCTTCGGGGATCACCGAGCGAATGGCGGATTTCCCCCAGCCGGGGCGGCCCATGCTCCACCTTCGGGCGCGTGCCGCAGACCTCCCCCACGATCGAGGCCAGAGACAGAACGGAGGTGGGGCGCCCGGTGCAGACGTTCAGGACGGGCGCCTCGACCGATGCGCCGCGCATCGCTGCCAGCAGGGCCGCCACGACCTGGGCCACGGGCACGAAGTCCCGCGTCTGACCGCCATCGCCGTGGATCGTCACCGCCTCGTCGCGTCGCAGCCGGTCGCAGAAGATGGAGATCACCCCGGAATAGGGCGAGAGCGGGTTCTGGCGCGGCCCGAAGACATTGAAGAAGCGCAGGCCAAGGGTGGGGATGCCGTGCACGGCGCCCGCCACGCGGGCATGCAGCTCGCAGCCGAGCTTGTCGGCGCCATAGGCCGAGAGCGGGCGGGTCGGCGCGTCCTCCGAGATCGGCAGGCTGGCGCAATCGCCGTAGACCGCTGCGGAGGAGGCGTAGACCACCGGCACGCGCCTGGAGCGGGCAGCGTCCAGCACGGCGATCGCGCCGGCGAGGTTGGTGCGGTTCGTGCCCGGCCAGTCCAGCATGCCCCGCTGGACCGAGGCGATGGCGGCCAGGTGGAAGCAGCCGTCCATGTCCTCCATCGCCTCCCGCACGGCGGCCGGCTCCGAGACGTCGGCGCAGACGAGCGTGGCGCCGGGCATCAGGTTGCTTTCCGAGCCGGTGGAGAGGTCATCCAGCACGCGGACGGTATGACCGCGGTCGAGGAGCGCCGCGCAGAGATGCGAGCCGATGAAGCCGCAGCCGCCGGTCACGAGGTAGCCTGCCATGGCCTTGCCTTTCGGGATCGTTGAATCGCGAAGAACACGCTGGACGGCGACGGAAGCCTGTGCCTCCGTCATGCGGATGGAGGAACATCCGATGTCGATGGGTTCGCTGAAGGCGATCGTGCCACCATCGCTCCGGGCGCTGCGCTGGCGGTTGCCCTGGCTGCGCGCCACGGACGCTTACCGGACGGCGCCGCTCCGCGTGCTCGGACGCGCCGCGCGCTTCACGGCGGCCGAGCTGGGCGGCAAGGAGGTCGCGTTCCGCAGCCCGGACGGGCTGCGCCTCGTCACCATGCCGAACAACTTCTCGTCCTTCGCGCTCTGCGTCGCGGGCGCCCGGGACCCGGACATCTGGCGCTTCGTCGCGCGGCGCGTGGGGCCCGGCGCGGTGTTCGTGGATGCGGGCGCGAATGTCGGCACCTATGCCCTGCCGGCGGCGCGGCTGGTCGGGCCGTCCGGTCACGTGATCGCCTTCGAGGCGCATCCGCGCACCTTCGGATTCCTCGCGCGGAACGTCGCGGCCAATGATGTGCCGTGGGTCACCGCGCTCAACCGCGCGCTCGGCGAGGCGCCGGGCGAGATCGAGATGGACTTCGAGGCCGCCAACCCCGGCGAGACGCATGTCCGCGCCGACGCCGCGCCGGGCGGCGGCGCGCGCGTGCCCATGACGACCCTCGACGTGGCCATGGACGAGCTCGGGCTCGGCCGAATCGACTACCTCAAGATCGACGTGGAGGGGTTCGAGCTGCCCGTGCTGCGCGGCGCGCGCGGGATCATCGCGGCCAGCCCCGGCATCGCGATCCAGACCGAGCTGCAGGAGCGGCACGCGGCGCGCTACGGCCACCGGATCGAGGAGATCGCCGAACTGCTCGGGGGGCTGGGATTGCGGCCCCATGCGTTGGAGAACGGCGTCCCGATGCCGCTGCAGGGCCGCCTGGTCGGCGATGTGATCTGGCTGCGGGCGTGACGCGATCACGGCTCAGCCCCGTCTGCCGCCGTGTAGCGTGCCGGGGCGGCGGACGGCGTGGAGCCGGGCCGGGCCCGTGCTGCCGCCCGCTGCGGCGTAACGAGCAGCCCGGTACCCAGCAGCCCAGGAGCGCGGCGCGGCCCGGGCGGCGTCATGCGACCGGCTCCAGCACGCGACGGAACAGGGCGAGCTGACCGGCCGTGGTCTCGTCCCAGCCGAAGCGCTCGGCGTAGGCGCGCGTCGCGCTTCGCCGGGGCGGTGCCGCCAGGAGGTGCCGGACGCCCTGGGCGATGGCCTCGGGCGTGGTCGCGTCGAGCACCAGTCCCGCCTCGGGGCTCGTCACCGCCTCTCGCGATCCCCAGGCCGGGCTGGCCACCACGGGGGTGCCGCAGGCCATGGATTCGAGCAGCACGTTCGCCCAGCCCTCGCGGCTGGAGGCGAGGACCATCACATCGACCGCCCCGTAGTGGAGCGGCAGCAAGGCGTGCGGCACCGCGCCCTCGAACCGCACCCGCGCGGCGACGCCGAGACGTTCGGCGAGCGCCGTCAGCGCGCCGCGCTCCGGCCCTTCCCCGACGATCAGCAACTGGTGCCCCGGCAGGTGCCGCAAGGCCTCGATGACGTGGTGGTGGCCCTTCCGCTCGATCAGCAGGCCGACCGAGAGGAGCGTCGGCGACCCGCCCAGGCCGAGCGCCGCGCGCGCGGCGGCGCGCTGCGTCGGCGGACGGAACTGGTTCAAGTCCACGCCGTTGCGGAGCACCGTGACCTTCCCGGGCGGCGCGCCGAGCGCCAGCATCCCGTCGCGCAGGCCGGACGACACCGCGATGAGCGCGTCGGCCCCCGCCATGGCCGCCCGGATGAGGCGGCGCGGCACCCGCCACCGCGGCAGAAGGCTGACGTCCGATCCCCGCGCGGTCACGACGACCGGCTTGCCCAGCCGCTGCCCGAGCCACACCGCCGCCACGCCGTCGGGATAGAGGTAATGCGCGTCGATCGCGTCGAAGTCGAAGCCCGCGCGCAGCATCGCGTCCACCGCGGCGGCGGCGGCGGCGTAGAGCGCGAAGGGGTTGGTGAACATCCCGAGCCCCGGAAGCGCCGGGAAGCGCGGATGGAGCACCTCCAGCCCATGGCGCGTCTCGTGCGACGGGACCGTGGCAAGGCGGCCCCATCCGCCGAAGCGGGGGGAGCGCCAGGGGAACCAGGGAACGGGCGCAAGGACCGTGCTCGTCGCCTCACCGCCGGCGATCAGGTGCCGCAGGCGGTTCTCCACGAAGACGCCGTGGCTGGGCTGGGCCGCGTTGGGGTAGAGCGTGCTGAAGGTGAGGAGCCGAAGGGGTTGCGACCGGCCGGGGGCGCCATCCCTCTCGGGCGCCGGGCGCGGGACGGGCGCCGGCTGGATCGTCGTCACGCATGTCGAAAGGCCACCAAAATCGGTCCCGGACGGTGGGCGGAAGGACGGCCCAGGCGACGAGCCAGGCGATGCCGATGAGCATGGCGAGGAAGTAGAGGCCTTGCACGGGGCGTCGTCTCCGGATCGGGAGGGCATCGTGATGTGGGTCATGCGCGCGCGCGCCCCGCGCGGGCCAGGACGCCGTCCGGCAGGGCCGCGCTGCGCCAGCCCTGCACGGATCGAGCGACAGCGGAGGTCTGTGGCAGGCTGCGCAGCGCGACCGCGTGGCTGGCCGCCAGCACGACGAGAAGCGTCCAGTAGAAGTCCCAGTAGCCAAGGGAGAGGAAGGTGCCGCCGGCGCAGTAGGCGACGATCGAGATGCTCGCCATGCGCCCGAGTTCCCCGGCCCAGGCGAGGCCCGGGTGGTCGCGGCCGAGCCGACCCAGGCGGAACGCGTACCAGGCGCCCGCGACGGTCAGCCCGAGCCAGGCGAGGAAGCCGGGGAAGCCGTGCTCGCCCAGAGTCTCGAACCAGATGCTGTGCACGGCGCGCGCGGGGCCGCCCGGCATGACGCGGTCCACCGCCGATTGGGTGTACGGGCCGCGGAAGCCGGAGCCGACCAGCGGGCGGTCCACCGCGAGCAGGAAGGACGCCTCCCACAGCCGCAGCCGGGTGGTGGCGGACGCGTCCTCCTCGTAGGTCTCGATGGAGTTCATGCGGGCCATCCAGGCAGGCGGCATGAACAGCACCGCCCCGGCCACGCAGGCGACGATCACCGCGCCGCCGATGATCTTGCGATGGCTCCGCCACCAGAGCAGCAGCGTGACGGCGCCGAGCGCGAGGAAGGCACCGCGCGAGTAGGTGCCGACGACCGCGAACAAGGTCAGCAGCATCGCCGCCGCCAGGCCCCAGCGGATGATGCGGTGCCGCGCCTGCAGGCGCAGGTAGTTCATCAGCGGGAGCGTCACCAGCAGCGCCGTGCCGATGTGGTTGTTGTCGGCGATGACCGTCGCCTCGGGCCCGAGGACCCGGAAGGAGCCGCCGGTCAGGATGGTGAAGATGCCGCCGCGCACGCCATAGTAGCCCAGGGCCAGGACCATCAGCCAGATCAGCGCGTCGATCCGATGCCGGTCCGTCAGCAACGCCGCGGTGAGCAGCAGGACGATCAGCACCTTCATCGTCAATTCCCACTTCGCCCAGGCCTCCGTGGGATCGGCCAGGCCGGCCATCGTGGTCAGGGTGAAGATAACCATCAGCAGCATCAGCAGAACGGTCACCGCATTCATTGGCAGCCGGCGCGGCTCCCGCGCGACGATGCAGCCGAGCAGGGTCCCGCCGAGCACCATCGCGGCCCAGGGAAGATTCGCGACCGGCCCCCAGATCTCCCGGTGCGGGTTCATGAAGGAGATCCAGGACCACAGCAGCACCCCGGCGAAGGGGCGCAGCACGGCCAGGGGTAGCAGCCCTCCCATGGTCGCGAAGAACAGGAGGTTGCGGATCATCGGCGGCTCTCAGCGGCCCGCGCGCAGTTCGGCGAGCATCCGCTCGGCGTCCGCGCGCTCCGGAAAGGCCGCGGGACCAGCGATGGCCGGCTCCAGCACACGCACGGCATCGTCCCGGGCGCCCGTCTCCCGCAGCGCGGCGGCGAGCCGGTACGACATCGCCCGGTCGGGCGCCCCCCGCGTGGCGGAGGCGGCGACGGCCTGCCGGAGCAGCGGCACCGCCTCCGCCGCGCGGCCACTCCGCAGACGGATCCAGCCCAGCGTGTCCGCCACTTCGGCCGTCGGCGAGAGGTAGTAGGCGAGTTCCGCCATCCCGGCAGCGCGGGCGAGGGACGCGGGGTCGCCGCGCTGCTGGACGAGCCAGGCGAGGTTGTTCAGAGCGCTGACATCCGCCGGGGAGCCGGCCAGGGCCTCGCCCAGGTGGCGCTCGGCCTCCGCGAGGCGCCCTGCGGCGAGTTCGAGTTGGGCGAGGGCCAGCAGGGCGGGCGCGCTCGTCGGCTCGCGCTCGAGCCAGGCGGAGAGGGCGGCGCTGGCTTCCCGGTTCCGCCCCGCCGCGTTCCAGGCGGTGGCCTGCCGGAGCGCGAGCGTGAGGGAGGCATCCCGGGCATAGGCGGCCGCGAAGGCGCGGGCCGCCTCCTCGAACCGGCGCGCATTCATCAGGACATCGCCGCGCAGCGTGGCGGAGCCCGGCCGGGTGCCCGGCCGGTCAGCCAGCCGGTCGGCGGTGGCCAGGGCGGCATCCACACCGTCCTTCCGGCCTGCCAGGACGACAAGCGTGCCCAGGAGCTCCGGGTCGTTCGGGCGCGCGCGCAGCCCTTCCTCGATCAGGGCTTCGGCGCCGCGCTGATCGCCGCGCTGCGCCAGGATCAGGGCGAGCTGCCGCCGCGGGGCGGCCAGGTCCGTCGCCTCGGCCAGGGCAAGGCGGCTGGCGTTCTCCGCCTCCGCCCATTGTCCTGCCGCCGCGCGCGCCTCCGCCAGGGCGAGCGGGATCGCCGGCCCGCGCCGCGCGGCGCGAAGCGGCGTCGTGTCGAGCACCGCGGCCGCCCTTGCGGCATCACCGCTGCGGAGCAGCGCGCCCGACAGGGCGAGAGCGAGGTTCTGGTCCGCCGGATGGGCCGCCTGGGCCGCCTCAAGCGTGGTGCGCGCGGAGGCCGCGCGCGGGCCGTCGCCGATCGCGGACAGGGCCAGCCGGCGGGTGGCCTCGGCATTTCCCGGATCACGGGCCAGCACCTCGCCCCACAGCCGGTCGGCCGTGGCGTGGTCGCCGCTCGCCGCGGCCAGGCGGGCGAGCCCCATCCGCGCCTGCACCGACTCCCCGTTAGCCGCCAGGATGGCCTGGAACGTCGCCTGGGCCCGGGGCACGTCGAGGCGAAGCGTGTGGATCATGCCCTCGAGCACGCGGGCCATCTCCCCGTTGCGGGCAGCGGGCTCCAGTTTCGCGAGCTCCGCCTCCGCGCCCGCGACATCGCCGAAGGAGAGCGCGTGGATCGCGAGGAGCTCGCGCGCGCCGGGCGTCCCGGGCGCGACCCGTGCGGCCTCCGCGGCCGCGGAGGCCATGCCGGTGGCGTCACCCACCATCAGCCGCACCGCCGCGAGGCGGGATAGGATGCCCGCATCATCGGGCGCGAGCGCCGCGGCCCGGTTCAGCGCCTCCAGGGCCTCGCGCGGTCGCCGGGCTGCGATGTGGGCGCGCCCGAGCAGGTCGAGGATCGGGGCGCTGGACACGCCGCGGCTCACCAGGCGCGTGAGCGTGCCCGCCGCCGCATCGGGACGGCCGCCCTCCATCTCCATGAGGGCGAGAAGCTGCCCGCCGCGGGCGTCGGTCGGGTTGCGGGCCACGTAGCGCCGCGCGGCATCCTCGGCCTGTGCCGCCTGGCCGAGCGCCCGCTTCGTCCGCGCCTGGAGGAGGAGGGCGCCCGGGATGTTCGTGGCGACAGACCCGAGGCGCTGCAGATCCTCATCCGCCTCCCGCCAGTTCCCCGCACGGCTGGCCAGCACGGCGCGCAGATAGACGGCCGCGGCGCTGCCGGGGGCGGTGCGAAGCGCCGCGTCCACGTCGGCGCGCGCCCCGGCATCGTCACCGAGCATCAGCAGCGCCTCGGCACGCCTCATCCGTGCGGGCACATGACCGGGGTTGGCCGCGATGACGCGCCCGGCGGTGTCGGCGGCGACCCGGACCTCGCCGCGCGCGAGCTGCAGGGCCGCCTTGCGGAGAAGTGCCTCGGCGGAATTCGGTTCGGCCTCGAGCGCACGGTCGAGGGCCGCCTCGGCCGCGGCCAGGTCGCCGGCGGCGAGCGCGACGATCGAGGCGGCCAGATGGGCATCGGCCGCCTCCGGCGACCGGCGCACGGCGTCGAGCGCGGAGCGCCGCGCATCGTCCCGCTGCCCGAGCGCGAGCTGGGCCATGGATCTCGCAGCCAGGATCCGGGCTGCGACAGGCGCCGCCGCATCCGCCGCCGGTTCCGGGAAGTCGCGCAGGAGCTCGTTGTGGCGGCCGCGCGCCAGATAGGTCCTGAGCAGCAGGCTCGTCCCGGCGACGGGATCGAAGCCGGCCTCCAGGGCCGTGCGGATCTCGCGCTCGGCGGCGTCGGCCTCCCCGACGTCCAGGCTCGCCTGCGCCAGCGCGGCGCGCAGCGGGGCCGAGGAGGGCTCGGCCCGGACGGCGTTGCGCAGCTCGATCTGCGCCGTGCGCAGCTCGCCGCGCGCCTGGGCCGCGCGCGCCCGCTCCAGGGTCGCGCTGGCCGGCGCCGCGGACAGCAACAGGGCGCCGAGGGTGAGCGGCACCACAAGGCGGCGGGGCGACGCCATGCGCGTTCTCCTCATGAGGGCGGCGGGGACCCGGGGACGCTGTCCGCCTCGGCCCGCTGGACGGACAGGCTGTGCGTCTCGAGCAGGCCGTAGAGGGTGGGCCGGCTGATCCCGAGCAGCCGGGCGGCCGCCGAGAGGCTGCCGTTCGTGCGGGCCAGCGCCCGTTCCACCACCGAGCGCTCCACCCGCAGCCGCGCCGCGCGCAGGTCGAGGCTCGGCTCCGGCTGGGCCGGCGGCTCGGCCAACTCCAGATCGGCGGCGCTGATATGAGGACCATTGGTCATCAGGGCCGCCCGCCGGACGCGGTTCTCCAACTCCCGGACGTTCCCGGGCCAGCGGTGCGCCGCCAGGGCCGCGAGGGCCGAAGGATCGAAGCCCTTGAGCCGCTTGTTGAAGGCCCAGCCGTGCCGGGCCAGGAACCAGCGGGCGAGGAGCGCGACATCCTCCCCGCGCTCGCGCAGCGGCGGGATGCGGACGGTGACCGCGTTCAGCCGGTAGAGCAGGTCCCCGCGGAACTGGCCCGACGCGGCCTGGTCCTCCAGCGGCTGGTTCGTCGCGGACACGATCCGCGCGTCCACGCGGATCGGCGTGCGGCCGCCGACCCGCTCGATCACGCCGTCCTGCAGGAAGCGGAGGAGCTTCGCCTGCAGGGTGGGCGGCATCTCCCCGATCTCGTCGAGGAACAGCGTGCCGCCATGGGCGGTCTCGAACTTGCCCTGGACCTGCCGCACGGCACCGGTGAAGGCGCCCCGCTCGTGGCCGAACAGCTCTCCCTCCATCAGGGATTCGGGGACGGCCGCGCAATTGATGGCCACGAAGGGCTTGCCGGCGCGCGGCCCGAGTTCGTGCAATGCGCGGGCGAGCGCTTCCTTGCCGGTACCGCTCTCGCCGAGGAGCAGCACGGGAATGGAGACAGGCCCCAGGCGCTCGATCGTGGCGCAGACCTTCAGCATGCCCTCGTCCGAGGTGATGATCCCCTGGATTGGAGAGGGGCGCGCCGTCACGGCGAGGCGATGATTCTGCTCTTCCAGGTCGTGCAGGCGGAGCGCGCGGTCGAGGACCGTCCGCAGGACGGCCATGTCGAGCGGCTTCTCGTGGAAGTCGGTGGCGCCGAGCGCGATCGCCCGGAGCGCGTTCGCCCGCTGCCCCTGGCCGCTCGCGACTACCACGGGCGTCTGCGGCCAGTCCCGCCGGATGGCCTCGAGCGTCGCGAAACCCTCGCTCACCCCCTCCGCGTCCGGCGGAAGGCCGAGATCGAGCAGGATGATGGAGGGCTGTTCCCGCGCGATCATCGCGCAGGCCGTCGCGCGATCCGCCGCGAGCAGCACCCGGTACTCCGGGAACGACCAACGGTACTGCGCCGCAAGCCCGGCGTCGTCCTCGATCACGAGGAGCTTGGGACGGCTCATGCTCCTACCTTCTCCGGCTGGGCCGCGGCGCTGGCGGCAGGCGCGGGATCGGCCGCCGTGGTCGGGGGAAGCGTTATCCTCATCGTCGTGCCCACGCCTGGTCGGCTGATGACCGTGAGGTCGCCGCCTGCGGCGCGCAGCAGCTCGCGCGCTTGCCAGGCGCCGATGCCGTTCCCGCCCTTCTTCGTCGTGCTGAGCGGACGGAACAGCATCTCCCGCACGAAGCGGTCGGTCATGCCGATGCCTCGGTCCGCGATGTCGAGCATGGGTCGCCCATCCTTCTTCCACAGGCGCAGAGTCACCGGCTCATCGGGGCCCGACGCTTCCACCGCATTGTCGAGGAGGTGGGTGACCGCGGAGTCGAAGGCGTCGCCCGATATCGCCACGGCCGACACCCTATCGTCCTCGATCACCTGCACCGGGTGGGACCGGCGTGCGGCGAGCGCCCGCAGGACGGGCCGGGGATCGATGACGGCCGGGGAAGGGGCGGAGGCCGGCGCCGCGGCGGGAGCGTCTCCCTCCTCCTCGGCCGGAAGGCGCGCGATCAGGCTCCTCATCCGCGTGACGGCCGCTCCCGCCGTCAGCAGCATGTCTTGCTGGAATTCCCGGTCATGGATGTTGCTCTCGGCGTTCGCGAGAAGCATTCCGAGCTGGTAGGACACGGTCTTCAGGTCGTGCGCGACGAAGGCGAAGCGTTGCGCGTACTCGGCCAGCTTCCGCCCGTCCGCCAGCTGCTCCGCGGCGCGCCGCTCGGCCAGGAACATCGCGACCTCCCGGCCGAGGATGCGGAGGAGGTCGAGAACCTCGTCGTCCAGCGGGAAGGGAGCGCGGGGCGGAGCCAGCAGCACGACCCCGAGGAGGCCCTGGCGATGGTGGAGGAGGGGGACGGCGAGCCAGACCGGGCCGTAGGTCGCCTCCAGCTCCGCCGCGCCCGCTTCGGCAGCGCCAGGACGGAACACGGCGACGCGGTCGCCGTCCGGCCCCAGGGAAGCGAGGAGGAAGGAGCCGGCGAGCGCCGGGACCGGAAGGGCCGGACGGTTCCACGACCCAGCCGGGTCGAGGCACGGTGTCGTCGCCGCACCGGACTCGTCACGCCGGAGAAGGAGCACGCCCGCGGGCGAATCGACAGCGTCCGCGACCGCTCTGATCGCCCGGATCGAGGCGTCGCCATCCGGGGCCGACAGGGCCGCGACGCAGCGCAGCCATTCCCGGCGATAGTCGTGCCGGGCGGCGAAGAAATGGTCCACGACGGCGCGACGCAGCCGCGACCGCAGGGACGCCGTGCTCGCCGCGACGACAAGGCCCAGGACGGCGACCGCCATCAGCCCGGCCTGGGCGGCCTCGCCCCAGGCGAGACCCGATTGCCGCAACCCTTCTCCCAGCACGCCGACGCCGAGCAGGAAGGCCCCGGCAACCATGAGAGTGGCGCTGTGGAACACCACCTCGCGCGAGACCGGGGGTTCTGCCTGCCAGCGCCGGTTCCGCGCGGCCGCCACGACCAGCAGCCCCATCGTGATCGAGGTGATCACCGCCCGGGCATCCAGCAGCACGCCCGAGAAGGCGCCTGACAGGGCAGCGTGCGAGTAGAGGAGAAGATCGAAGGCGGCGAAGCCGCCGAGGGCGATGCAGAGCAGGTTGACGTGCCACCGCGCCGTCTCGTCCGCGTTGCGCCAGACGTTCTCGACCAGCAGGAGGGTCGCGAGCGCGAGGCCGATCTGCAGGATGGGCAGCAGAGGACCGACGGCCGGAAGCGTCACCGCCGTGGCCAGGAGCGGCAGGAGCGCACCGAGGAGGAGGAGACCGGCCAGGCCGGCCGCGAGGGCGACGCGCCAAGTCAGGCGCGACGCCGTCCGGAGACCACCCAGGCGGCGGCACAGCGCGAGCAGGAGAAGGATGTAGGAGCCGGTCCGCAGCACCTCTAGCGCGCCGGCCAGCCCGTCCAGCGGGGCGTCGCTTCCGAGCGCCACGGCCGCGGCCCAGAGCGCCGTGATCCCGCACGCCAGGGCCAGCGGGGCGGCGGCCCGTCCGACCCGCAGGACCAGCGCGGTCCAGACGAGGCATGCCGCTGCGCAGGCGGCATGGGGCAGGACGGATGCCGTCGCGCTCATGCGCCGGGCTCCGCGCGGCGGCCCGGGCCGGGGGCGGTCAACGGGAGCCCTCCTGGAAGAGCACCACGCGCACCGTCGCGATGAGGATCAGCAAGTCGAGGAACAGGGAGCGCTGCTTCACGTAGTAGAGGTCGTAGGTGAGCTTCTCGCGCGCATCCTCGACCGAGGCGCCGTAGGGGTAGTTCACCTGGGCCCACCCGGTGATCCCTGGCTTCACCACGGCACGGTCGGAATAGTGCGGGATCAGCGCTTCCAGCTGTTCGACGAAGGCCGGGCGTTCCGGGCGTGGTCCGACGAAGGCCATGTCCCCCCGAAGGACATTCAGTACCTGGGGGATCTCGTCGATCCGGAAGAGCCGGAGGATGCGGCCGACGCGGGTGACGCGCGAATCGCCCCTGACCGCCCAGCGCGGCGCGCCGGCCGCCTCGGCGTCCTGCACCATGCTGCGGAGCTTGAAGAGCAAGAAGCGGCGGCCGCCCTGACCAACGCGCTCCTGGCGGTAGAAGATCGGCCCGGGACTGTCGAGCTTGAGGGCGATGATCGCGAGAAGGAGGAGGGGCAACGTCACCGCGAGCAGCAGGAGGCTGGCAAGGATGTCGAAGCCGCGGCGCAGCGCCCGCTCGGTCGGGTGCTCCTGCAGGCCGCGGCTCGCGGAGACCCACCCGTCAGGCAGTCCGGCGAGGTCCAGGCGTCCGAGGCGTCGCTCCCAGAATTCACTCGCATGCAGCACGTGGATCCCGTCGGCCGACATCTGACGGAGCGCTGCGGGGGGGATCTGCTCCGGTCGCTCGGCGACCACGGCCCAGGGCCGGGGATGTCCGTTGCGCCCGGGACAGCCGGCATCCGTTGCAAGGTCCGACGGCTGCGTCGGCACGATCTCGAAGGACGGATCGTCGCGGGGCCAGCGGCGCAGACCACCTTCGGCCCGCTCGTCCTGCACCACGATCAGGCGCCGGCGGAAGAGTCCGAAGCGCGCGGCCAGCATCAGGCTGATGCGGGTGACGACCAGAGACAGGGCGAAGACGGGCAGGATACGCTGCACGCCGAGCCAGACGCTTCCGTTGGAATCATACAGGGCGGACGGCGCCAGCAATTCAGCGAGGACGGCAAGAAATAGTAAGGCAATGACGGCGCCAGTGAAGATCCGGCCCACACGGAGCCAAGTCGTCGGGCGGTAAAGGCCGCTGACGCTTCCGGCCAGGCCGAAACTGAGAGTGAGTAAAGCCGCCACCAGTGCCGGATTGGTTTGGTCGCGCGTGCCTGCAGATGCGCCCGTGCCGGAGAGAACGGCATAGGAGGCAACGAAGCAAATAAGACCTTCGAGCAAGTAAAGAACGAGAATTTCCGAGCGGATGCTGTGTCCGAAGACTTTGGTCATGGCACAACTCCAACAGCACCCTGTGGGACCGTGCCGGGGGGAGGCAGGGCTTCCGCAGGATGTCGCTTCGCCGAGGAGAGCGTATCCAACCTGTCAAGTCCACGGATAGAATGGGCAAAATAGTCATCAACTCTTGACATCATTTGATGCTGACGTTGCGTGGCTTAACAGCGATGTAGGAACATCTTACAGTATGGACGGATATTCCACTTAAGGTTGTAGCTAAGATTGGGTTGTATGGCGCTGATCCTGACACACGTTGTAGGAGAAATTAACAATAGTTATACTTAAGTGCGATGATTACATACTCGATCGAAGCCGTTCTTCTATTGTCAGGATATCTTTCATTCCTGTAGAGTCCCGTTGTAAAGCGACCGTGCAGCGAATCCCTCCGAAGGAGTTGGACAGCATGTCGATCGGGACAGATCTTCGCCCTCTTCGCCAAGCGTCCTGCGCTTTGATCCGAGGACCGCGCAGGTTCGCGGCCCACAAGAGTACGGCCATCCTGATCGGCGTTGCACTGGCTCTTTCCGGCGCGGCCTGTGCGCCGGTGCCGCCGCCCGAGCTGGCGCGGGCCGATGGCCCAGCGTCCACGGGATACGTGATCGGGCCCGGCGATACGCTCGGCGTCTTCGTCTATCGCTCGCCCGAGCTGAGCGTGGAGCTTCCGGTTCGTCCCGACGGTCGCATTTCCATTCCCCTGGTGCCGGACATCGAGGCGGCCGGGCGGACGCCGACGCAGCTCGCCGACGTCATTCAGGAGCGGCTGCGGCAATATGTCCGGGAGCCGAACGTGACCGTGATGGTCAAGTCCTTCGTCGGTCCCTCATCCCGCATGGTCCGCGTGATCGGTGAGGCGGCGCAACCGCTCGCGCTTCCCTATCGCGACGGCATGACGCTGCTGGACGTTCTCATCGGGGCGCGCGGCCTGACGCGCTACGCGGCGGGCAATCGGGCAGAGATCGTGCGCCGGGACGCGGACGGGGCGCCTCCGCGCATCATCCCGGTGCGGCTCTCCGCGCTGCTCCGGGATGGCGACGTGCGACAAGACATCCCGATGCGCCCGGGAGACACGCTGGTCATCCCGCAGAGCTGGTTCTGAACCGTGCAGCCGATCCTCGGTCTCCGCCGCACCCTGTCGGTCGGCTGGAGGCATCGCTGGAAGGCGATTCTCCTTGCTTGGGTGATCTGTCTGGGCGGCTGGGCCGGCGTTCACGCCATCCCCGACCAGTATCAGGCGAGCGCGCGCATCTATGCCGACGCCGACGCCATCCTCGGCCAGACGCTTCGCGGCATCGCGGTGGACGGGGCGACCACGAGCCAGGTGGACACGCTGCAGCGCACCTTGCTCAGCCGACCGAACCTCGAGCGCCTCATCGCCCGCACCGATCTCTCGATGCGCATCTCGAAGCTGGCCGACCGGGAAGCGCTGATCCTGTCGCTGGCGCGCGACATCCGCCTCACGCCGCAATCGCGCAATCTCTTCCGGATCGAGTACCGGGACCCGGATCCCCGCGTGGCCCGGTCCGTCGTCCAGGCGACGCTCGATCTCTTCGTCGAGCGGGCGGCCTCCAACGACCGCCAGCAGATGGAGAACGCCCGCGGCTTCGTCCAGCAGCAGATCGCGACCTACGAGGTGCAGCTGCGCGAGGCGGAGCGCCGGCGCGCGGAGTTCCGTGCACGTTATCTCGATCTCCTGCCGAATGAGCTGCTCGGGGGCAATTCGCGCTACGAGGCGGCGCGCAGCCGCCTCGCGACGCTCCGTGGCGAGGCAGAGGACGCGCAGGCGCGGCGCAACCTCATCCGCCAGCAATTAGAAGCCATTCCGGCCACCCTGCCGCCCGAGCCGGTGCGCGCCAGTGGCGGTGGCGGCGGGCGGGTCGCCGAGATGGAGCGCCAGCTGCGGGACCTCCAACTCCGGTACACGGATCGCCATCCCGAGGTGATCGCCGGACGCGCCGCCCTGGCGCAGCTGCGGGCCACGGGCGGTGGCGGCGGCGACGGCGAAGCCCGTGCCAGCCCCTCTACGCCTCGTGGCCCGCGGCCCAACCCCGCCCGCGAACAGGTGCAGGTCCGTCTGCTCGACGCCGAATCGGCCGTCGCGTCGCTCGAGCGGCAAGTGCGCGACGCCAGCGAGGAGGTGGAGCGGCTCGAGGCGCTCGCGCGCGGTGCGCCCCAGCTCCAGGCGGAGTTCACGAACCTCGACCGCGACTATACCGTGCTGCGCCGCAGCTACGAGGAGCTGCTTGCCCGCCGCGAATCGCTGCAGATTGCCGGGGCCGCCCGCGCGGGCGCGGATCAGATCCGGATCGAGGTGATCGAGCCGCCGAACCTGCCCACCGTCCCCGTCAGTCCTCAGCGCATGCTGCTCTCGGCCGGCGTCATGGTGGCGGGCGTGGGCGCGGGCATCTTCCTCGCCCTCGTGCTCGCGATGTTCGACCGGAGCTTCTTCAGCATCACCGAGCTCCGGCAGCTTGGCCTGCCGGTTCTCGGGGCGCTGTCCGGCCCGCAACTGCGGCCACGCCTGGCGGTCACCCTGGCCTTCGTCGGGGCTCTGGGCCTGCTGGTCGCCACCTTCGGTGTCGTGCTCGCCGAAGGCCCGACACTGGCCGCACGCATTCCTGCCCTCCTGTCGAAAGTCCTCGCATGACGGCGACCTCCAAAGGCCGGAGCCATCTGGTCGAGCGGGCCGCGGCCGCACTCGGCGCGGCCGAAGGGCACAACTACCATCACGCACCCCCGATGCCGCCGGCGCCGCCCCGACCACCCGTGCCGCCGTCGCAGCCGGGACCGGAGCGACCGCCGATCGCGGCCGCGCTTCTCCTGCAGGCCGGCATGGTGCCGGTCGACGCCTCCCGGAGCCGCCTGATCGAGGAGATCGCGGTCATCCAGGATCAGGTCCTGCGGAACATCAAGGGAATGCCCGTCTCGATCGGACGGAACCCTCGGCTGGTCCTCGTCACCAGCGCGCTTCCTGGCGAGGGAAAGACCTTCAGCGCGCTGAACATCGCCGCGGGCATCGCCTCGGCGAGTGGGCGGCCGGCGATGCTGGTGGACGTGGACGGCAAGCCGGGAGGCCTCACCGACACCCTCGGATGCAATCAGCAGCCCGGGCTGCGGACGCTGACGGTCGAGCCCGAACGGGCGTCCACGCCGATCGCCCTGCCGACGGAGCGGCCCGGCCTGTCGTTCCTTCCTTACGGCGTCGCGGCGCCCGACGCGCCGGTGGTGCCGTCCGGCGCGGCCATCTCCACCGCGGTGCTGCGCCTGGCGGCGGCATGGCCTGACCAGATCCTCGTCCTCGATACCCCGCCCTGCCTGTCCACCAGCGAGGCGAGCGTGCTCGCCCCCATCGTCGGGCAGGTCGTGATGGTCGTGCAGGCCGAGCGTGTGCAGCGGGACGAGGTGGAGGCGGCGCTCGACATGATTTCGGGCTGCCCCTCGCTTCAGCTCCTCCTCAACCGGACGCAGATGAGGACGAGCGACAGCTTCGGCGCATCGGACTACGGAACCTACCGATCCCTCGAAGCGGCCGCCTAGATGAGGATCGCTCTCCCGGCCGCGACCCTCCTCCTGCTCCTCGCGGCCGAGCCCGCGCGCGCGCAGTCGGAGACGGAAGCCGGGGCCGCGGAACCCGTCGCCGCTCCTGCGACCCGCGCCACAACCGCGGCGGACGTGGCACTCGCGCGCGGCGTGCCGGGCGGGGTGCCCGCCGTGCCGGGGGAGATGCCGAGCCCGCTGGGCGGGTTCTTCGGTGTGCCCTTCGGCTCCCCCCTGGCACAGGGTAGCCTGGAGCCCGGGCGGACCGTGGCGTTGGAAGGCGGTATCTCCGGCCAGATCTTCGCGACCGACAACATCTTCCCCGGTCGGGCCGAGCGGCGGAGCGAGGTGGTCGGCTCCATCACGCCGGATCTGTTCCTCACCCTCGACACCGCCCGGCTGCAGGGGCGGATCGTCTATGTCCCGACCCTCCAGCTCTATGCGTCCGATCGGGACCAGGACCGGTTGGATCACCGCCTCAACGCGTCGCTCCTCGCCACCCTTCTCGGGAACTCCCTCTTCCTCGACATCCGCGGCAGCGCGGGCGTGCAGCGGATCGGCGGCGGCTCGACGGACGAGGATTCGGCCAGCCTGCCGCGCCGGGACCGGGCGCAGACCGCGTCCTTCTCCGCGACACCGTACTACATGCACCGCTTCGGCGGCCTCGCGACTGGGATCGTCGGCTACACGCTGCAGTACAGCCGGGAGGACGGGAGCTCACGATCCCTGACGCCGGGCGGGCAACCCTTTTTCACGCCGCAGGAATTCGTCTCCAACACCGCCTTCGGCGCGCTGCGGACCGGAGAGGACTTCGGGCGGCTGGCCTTCGAGGTGCGGGGGAGCGGCACGACCTATTCAGGCGATGGCGTACTGGACGGCGCCCACCGCGCCATCGGCGAGTTCGAGGCCCGCTACGCCATCACGCGCGGCGTGGCCGTGCTGGCATCCGTCGGGTACGAGAGCCAATCCTACGCGGGCGTGCCGCCGATCCGGATCAGCGAGGCCGTCTGGGGCTTCGGCGTGCGCCTGGACCCCAGCCCGGACACGATGGTCATCGCCCGCTACCAGCACCGGGACGGCTTCAATTCCCCCTCGGTCCTCGCGCGCATCGCGCTGGGGGCCCGCACGGTCCTGTTCGCGAGCTATTCCGACGAGCTGACGACGACGGTGCGGCGGGCCGCGGACCTGCTGACGACCACCACGGTCGATGATCTGGGCAATGCCACCGACTCGCGCACGGGATCGCCGACGCAGGCGAGCGGTGGATCGCTGCTCGCGCTGCAGAATGCGCTCGTGCGGATCAAGCGCGCCTCGATCGCGCTCAGCCAGGTCTGGGATCGCGACACGATCACCCTGTCGCTGACGCGGGAGGAGCGTGTCCCGGTCTCGGTGGCCCGAGGCACGGTCGCCTTCCAGCAGGAGAGCGAGTCGATCGGCCTCAGCTGGAGCCGCTCGATCTCACCGGTGACGACTTTCATCGCCTCGGCCCAGTTCGGACGGTTCGAATCCTCCACCCTCCGCACCAGGGGCGATTCCTACTCCGCGCGGCTCACCCTGGCGCACCAGCTCACCGAGCGTCTCACCGCCTCGGTCCAGTACCAGATCAGCAACCGGTTCACCGACCTCGCGGACCGGGACAGCGCCCCCTTCGGCCGTGGGGACCGCCTGCAGAACGCGGTGATCCTCACGCTGCGTCAGAGCTTCTAGCGGCACCAACCGGGCGCTCCGCGCTCCCAGGGACGTCGGACATGCACATCAACCACTACGGCTTCCGGGAACACCCCTTCCTGATGACGCCGGATGCGCGCCTGTTCTACGCGAGCGAGGGGCATTCCCGGGCCTACGCGCACCTCACCTACGGGCTGGCGCAGCGGGAGGGGTTCGTCGTCATCACCGGGGAGGTCGGCGCCGGCAAGACGACGCTGATCGAGCGGCTCTGCGGCGAGCTGGACCCCGCGGCCTTCGCGATCGCGCGGGTCGCCACGACGCAGGTGCAGGGTGACGACCTGCTCCGCCTCGTCGCGGATTCCTTTGGCGTCCCCTCGGACGGCACGAAGGCCGCGATCCTGCGCGGGATCTCGGAGATGCTGCGCGCCGCCGCGGCGTCCGGCGGGCGCCGCCACCTGCTCATCGTGGACGAGGCGCAGGCCCTTCCGCCCGAGGCGCTGGAAGAGCTGCGGATGCTGTCCAACGTGACGGCCGGGCCGGTCGCGCCGCTGCAGACGATGCTGATCGGCCAACCGCAGCTTCGCCGCATCATGGCCAGCCCGGACCTCGACCAGCTCCGGCAACGCGTGCTCGCCTCCTATCACCTCGACGGCCTGTCCCGCGAGGAGACGCGCGCCTATGTCGAGCACCGCCTCCGCGCGGTGGGCTGGGAGGGGCAGCCGGCCTGGGAGCCGGCGGCCTACGACCTCGTCCACCGCCACTCCGACGGCATCCCGCGCCGGATCAACCGCCTCTGCTCCCGCGTGCTGTTGAGCGGCGCGCTGGAGGAGGCGACGGTGCTCACCGGTCCGATGGTGGAATCCATCGCGCAGGAGCTGGATGACGATCTCGGCGCGGGCATCGGGGCAGAGCCGGAGCCGCTCCGCGGCGGACGTCGGCGCGGCGGCTCCTCGGCGGTGGAACGGATGCTCGACGACGTGGCGGAGCGCCTCGATGCGCTCGAGGCCATCACGCACCGGCGGGAGCGCGTGTTCAACCGGCTGATGGACCTCTTCGCGGACATGGGAGGGCACCGCCGGTGAGCGCGCCCGCGGCCGCGGGACCGCCATGCAACGCCATGTCCGTAGATGTGGAGGACTGGTTCCAGGTGCAGGCCTTCGCCCAGGCGATCCGGCGGGAGGACTGGGACAGCCTCGCCTCCCGCGTGGAGGAGAACACGAACCGGGTGCTGGATGCCTTCGCCGCCGCCGGGGTCCGCGCCACCTTCTTCTGCCTGGGCTGGGTGGCTGAGCGCCAGCCGGTGCTGATCCGGCGCATCGTCGCGGCCGGCCACGAGCTGGCGAGCCACGGCTACGGCCACGAGCAGGTGGACGCGATCGGCGAGGCCGCCTTCCGAGCCGACATCCGGCGCGCCCGCCGCGTGCTGGAGGATGCCGGCGGCGTGGCGGTCACGGGCTACCGTGCGCCGACCTTCTCCATCGGTCCCCGCACCCCATGGGCCCATGCGGTGCTGGCAGAGGAGGGGCATCGCTACTCCTCCTCCGTCTTTCCGGTGCGGCACGACCTCTACGGCGCGCCGGACGCGCCGCGTGGCCCGCACCGGCCGCGGCCCGACGGGGTGGTGGAACTGCCGATGACGACGGTGCGGGCCGGCGGCGACCGACGGGGCCGCAATCTTCCCTGCGCGGGCGGCGGTTGGTTCCGGCTGATGCCCTATCCGCTCTTCCGGTTCGGGCTGCGGCGGGTGAACCGGACGGAGGGCCGTGCTGGCATCTTCTACTTCCACCCCTGGGAGGTGGATCCAGGCCAGCCGCGCGTCGCCGCCGGCCGGCTGTCCCGCTTCCGGCACTACACCGGCCTCTCGCGCATGGAGGGCCGCCTCGAACGCCTGCTCAGGGACTTCTCCTGGGGGCGGATGGACGAGGTCTTCGCGGACGCGATCCGCGGGCAGAAGGCCATGGAGACCTTATCGTGACCGTTCGAATCCGCCCACTGGACGATGCCGCGGCGCCGGCCTGGGACCGCTTCGTCCGGGCGATGCCGGACGCAACCTTCTGCCACCTTTCCGGCTGGGCCGGCGTGATCGGCCGCGCCTTCGGCCACCCCACCCACTACGCCTTCGCCGAGCAGGATGGCGCGGTGGTCGGCGTGCTGCCGCTCGTGCATATGCGGACGCGGCTCTTCGGCAACACGCTCTCCTCCACACCTTTCTGCGTCTATGGCGGCCCGGTGGCCGCGATGCCGGAGGCCGCATCCGCCCTGGAGAATCACGCGCTGGACCTGCAGCGTCGCCTCGGCGCGCCCGCGCTGGAGTTCCGCCGCCGCGGCACGCCCGATGCCGGATGGCAGGTGCGGCCGCCGCTCTACTACACCTTCCGCAAGACCATCTCGATCACCGGGGACGACGCGAAGGACCAGGCGGCGAACATCCCGCGCAAGCAGCGGGCGGAGGTGCGCAAGGCCGCGCGGACGAACCTCACCGCCGTCACGAACCTGGATGTGGATGGGCTGTACCCCCTTTACGCCGAGAGCGTGCGGAACCTCGGCTCCCCCACCTTCCCCCGCCGCTACTTCCGGCTGCTCGCGGCCGCCTTTCCCGGCGCCTGCGATGTCACGACGGTGCGGCACGGGGACCAGCCGGTGGCCGCGGTCCTGAGCTTCCACTTCCGCGAGGAGGTGCTGCCCTACTACGCCGGCAGCGTGCCCCTCGCGCGGAAGCTCTCGGCCAACGAGTTCATGTACTGGGAGGTGATGCGGCGCGCGGCCCGGGAGCGCGGCGCCACGGTCTTTGACTTCGGCCGCAGCAAGGCCGACACGGGCGCCTTCGACTACAAAAAGAACTGGGGCTTCGTGCCGGAGGAGTTGCCCTACTGCTACCGCCTGGCGCCCGGCGCCGCGGTGCCGGACAACAACCCGAACAACCCCCGATTCCGTCTGGCCATCGCCGCCTGGAAGCGCCTTCCCCTGCCGGTGGCCAATCTCCTCGGGCCGCCGCTGGTGCGCGGGCTGGGCTGACGCGCATGGACTTGCCGCATCCCGTCGCCCCGTCGCGCCGGCGCCTCCTCTTCCTCGCGCACCGCATCCCCTACCCTCCGGAGAAGGGGGAGAAGATCCGGGCGTGGCACATGCTCGATCATCTCGCGAACCACTGGGAGGTGGATCTCGGCTGCCTCGTGGATGACCGGGCGGACCTCGACCACCTGCCGGTCCTCCGCTCGCGCTGCGCCGCCGTCGAGTGGCGGATGACGGGGTCGCGCGCCCAGGCGGCCGTGCGCTCCCTCCTGCAGTTCCGGCCGGGGCGGCCGCTCAGCCTCGGCTGGTTCCACGACGCCTCCCTCGCGGCCTGGGTGCGGGACGGCGTCGCGGCGGGGCGCTGGGACGCGGCCCTCGCCTATTCCTCCTCCATGGCGCCCTATCTCCTCGAGGCGCGCGGGCTGCGGCGCGTGCTGGACATGGTGGACGTGGATTCGGAGAAGTGGCGCGCCTATGCCGCGGGCGGCCGCAGCCCCATGCGCCCGGTCTGGGCGCGGGAGGCGCGGACGCTCCTCGCCTTCGAGCGCCGGGCGGCGCGCGAGTTCGACCGGACCCTCTTCGTCTCGGCCGAGGAGGCGGGGCGCTTCGCCGAGATCGCGCCGGATCTCGCGGACCGGCTCGACCACGTGGACAACGGCGTCGACACCGCCCGCTTCGATCCGGCCATCCGCCATCCGAACCCCTTCGCCGGCGGCCCGCCCGCCCTCGTCTTCACGGGCACGATGGACTACCGCCCGAACGTGGAGGCGGTGCGGTGGTTCGCGGAGGCCGTGATGCCGCTGCTGGCGGCCCGCATCGCGGCGCCGGCCTTCCACATCGTGGGCGCCAATCCTGTTCCTTCGGTGCGGGCGCTGGCGGATCGGCCGGGGGTGCACGTCACCGGCCCGGTGCCGGATGTGCGGCCCTACATCGCCCATGCGGCGGTTTCCGTTGCGCCGTTGCGGATCGCCCGTGGCATCCAGAACAAGGTGCTGGAGGCGATGGCCATGGCGCGCCCCGTGGTCGCCAGCCCGGAAGCCTTCGAGGGTGTGCGGGCCGTGCCCGGCCGCGACCTGCTGGTGGCGCGGGGCGCCACGGAGACGGCGGCGCGGATCGCCGACGTGCTCGACGGCGCGCATCCCGCGCTCGGAGCCGCAGGTCGGCGGGCGATGACCGAGGGCCATGACTGGTCGGCGACGCTGCGGCGGCTGGACCCGATCCTCTCCGCCGATTCGGCTCCGCTCGCCGGACACAGGGCCCGGAGCGCGGCGATGGAACCTCTCTGACCATGCCCGACCAGACCGTCCTGACGCCGGCGCCGGTCTGGCGAAGCCCGGCCTCCTCCGGCGCCGCGCTCCATCGGCAGGCCTGGGGGAGGGCGGCCGCGGCGCTCGCCCTGGGAGTCGTGGCGCTCGGCATCCTGTTCCACGCCGAGGTCTCCGCGGCGCTACGGATCTGGATGAGCTCGACGGCCTACAGTCACGGGCCGCTGGTGCTGCCGATCGCGATCTGGCTTGCCTGGGTTCGGCGTGCCCGGCTCTCGGTGATCCTCCCGGCGCCCTCCCCGTGGCTCGCGCTCGCGGTCCTGCCCACCGGCCTTGCCTGGCTGGCGGCGGAGCGGATGGGGATCATGGAGGGCCGCCAGTTCGCCGCGCTCGGCGCCTTCTACGCCCTGGTGCTGGCGGTCCTGGGCTGGCGCGCCTGCCGCGCGATGGCGGCGCCGCTCGCCTACCTCGTCTTCCTCGTTCCCTTCGGTGCCTTCGCCGTGCCCGCGCTGCAATCCGTGACGGCGCGGATGATCGGGTTCGGCCTCTCCCTCACGAGCATCCCGCACTACGTGGACGACCTCGTCATCGAGATCCCGGCAGGCACCTTCTATGTCGCCGAGGCCTGCGCCGGGCTTCGCTTCCTCATCGCGGCCCTCGCCTTCGGCGCGCTCTACGCGCTGGTCATGTTCCGCTCCCCCTGGCGGCGGCTGGCGGTGATGGCGCTGGCGGTCGCGGTGCCCGTCCTCGCGAACGGCGTGCGGACCTTCGGGCTCGTGGTGCTGGCGCATCTCCAGGGCAGCGCCGCCTCGATCGAGGCCGACCATGTTCTCTACGGCTGGGTGTTCTTCACCTTCGTCCTGCTGCTGCTCATCCTCGCCGGCCTGCCCTTCCGGCAGGACGGGGCCATCCCGGTCCCCGCCGCCCCGCCGCCCGGCCGAGCAGCGCCCTGGGCCGGCCGCCTGGCTCTCGCGCTGCTCTGCGCCGTGGGGCTCGCCTCGGCCGGGCCACTCCTCGCCGCGACGCTGGACCGGGCCGTCGCGCCCGCCATCGCCCACCCCGCCCGGCTCGCCGCGCCGTCGGGCTGCACGGCCGCGCCGGACGGAACGCTCCGGTGCCAGGACATGGTGGTCTCGGCGCGGCTCCTCGTCTTCCCGGCCCGTGTGAATTGGAGCGCGGTGGCCACTGAGCGGCGGCGCGTGACCGGGGCCGCCGACGATGAGGTCGTGACCTTCGACGTGCGGACATCGGGCGTCACCTGGGGAGCCCGACAGGCGCCGGGCGGGAACCAGGTGCTGGCCGCCGCCGCCTGGCTGGATGGGCGGCCCGCGGCGGACGGGATCCGGACCCGGGCCACGCAGGCCTGGCGCGGGCTCGTCGGTGGGGCAGGGCGACCGGTGCTGGCCGTGGTGGAACTGCGGTCTGATCGGCCCGGACAGTCCGGCGGGGAACGGGCACTGCTCCGGACCGTGCTCGAGGCGCAGGGAGGGGGCGTGGCGGCCCAGGCCGCCTCGCGCTCCTCCGGCCCGGGACAGGCGGATCCGGACGCGGCCGCGCCTGCGGCACCCTGAACCCGGCGATGGAGGAGAGGCGGGCCATGGCGGCGCGGTCCTCCGCGCCGCCATGGCCGCCCGGCGGCACCGGCCCCCCCGGACCGCGCCGTCAACTCCAGAGAAAGTCGGTCGCCGACAGCATCGAGAGGGAGACGCCGGTCAGCGTCACCGCCACCTCCGCCGTCCCGTCCCCGTTCGTGTCCACCTGGAGCTGGTCCGTCGAGTCCACGAAGCGCGCTTCCGAGCGGCCCGCACCCGTGAACGCGCTGTCGCCGCGAAAGACGAAGCTGCCCCTCAGTTGACCCTGGAAGACCAGGAGGTCGCTCACCCCGTCGAAGTCGGCGATCCGGTCGGGAGTGGCCGCGGGCGAGGCACCGGCGGGGAAGAGGAACCGGTCCGCCCCGCTGCCACCGATCAACACGTCGGAACCCTCTCCGCCGATCAGCGTGTCGGCGCCGGCACCGCCCTCCACGCGCGACCCGACCGCGCCGGTGATGGCAATGCGGTCGTTGCCGTCTCCGCCGACAACTTCCTCCACGTTGGTGGCCGTCACGCTGCTCGCGCCATTGCTGAGGACGAGCTTGTCCCAACTGCCGCCGAGATCGACCACGCCGTTCGCCACCGCCGTGGAGAGCGTCACCACGTCGGAGGCGCTGCCGCCGATCACCGTCTCGGTGTTCGCCACGGTCAGCAGGTTCGGGCCGGCGGAGGACAGCATGAGGCGGTCGGCGCTGGTGCTGAGGTCCACGAGGATGCCGGAGGCGGCGCTCCCGAGAGTCACCTCGTCCACGGCGTTGCCGCCGATGATCGTCTCGGTGTTGGAGACCGTCACCTGGTTGGGCGCGGTGGCGTAGAGAACGAGGCGGTCCGCTCCGCCTCCGAGATCCACGCTCGTCCCCACGGCAGCGGTCCCGAGCCGGACCTCGTCCGCCGCCGCGCCGCCGATCACCGTTTCCGTGTTCAGGACCGTCATGCGGTTCGGGCCGTAGGCGGAGAGGGCGAGCCGGTCCGCGCCGCCGCCAAGATCGACCTGGATGTCCAGCGCGGCACGGCCGAGCGTGACGTTGTCGCCCGCCGAGCCACCGAGGATCGTCTCGACGCCGGAGACGGTCAGGCGGTTCGCGCCGCTGGAGGAGAGCATCAGCTGGTCCATGCCGCCCGCCAGATCCACCCGGATGCCCGTGACGGCACGGCCGAGGGTCACCGTGTCCCCCATGGCACCCCCCGTCAGCGTCTCGACACAGGAGACCAGGAGCCGGTTCGGTCCGGCTGAGGATAGGGTGAGCCGATCGGAGCCGCCGCCGAGGTTCACGACGGCATAAGATGTGGGAAGGCCGAAGATCACCTCGTCCGCCGCGGCGCCGCCCAGGATCGTCTCGACGTTTGAGACCGTGACCCGGTTGGGGCCGGCCGACGAGAGGGTCAGGCAATCCGCCCCAGCCCCGAGATTCACCGACATGTCGAGCGCGGGGGCGCCGAGCGTCACCTGATCGGCGGATGTTCCACCGACGAGCGTCTCGACGTTGAGGACCGTGGCGATGCTCCCCGCGTTGGAGAGGACGAGGCGATCCAGCCCATCGCCCAGATCCAGGCGCAGCCCTGCGCCGCCGGTCATGAGCGTAACGTCATCCGCGGCAGCGGCGCCCTGCATTGTCTCGACGCCGATGGCGGTCAGGCGGTTCGGCCCTTCCGAGGAGAGCACGAGGCTGTCCACTCCATCGCCCAGGTTGGCGACGAGGCCCGAGACGGCGCTGGTCAACACCAACTCGTCGTCCCCCACGCCAAGCGTCACCATGCCGCCGCTCGCCACGCCGTCGAAGGTGACGCTGTCCGCCCCATCCGCCCCGAGGACCGTCTCGACCCCGGTCGCCCGCAGGACGTTGTGGCCGGAAGCCAGGATGATCCGGTCGAGGCCCGCGCCAAGATTGAAGGACGCGCCGGTGATCGCGGAGAGAAGCGTCAGGTCATCGCCCCCGTTGCCGCCGATCACCGTCTCCACATTCGCGACCGTCAGCCGGTTCGTGCTCGTAGGCGAGAGGGCCAGCCGGTCGAGGCCGCCGCCGAGGTCCACGAGCGTACCGGAGGCATAGGTCGCCAGCGTCACGTCGTCCGCGGCGGCCCCACCGAGGATCGTCTCCGTGTTGAGGACCGTCAGCACGTTCGGCGCGGCATCGGACAGGACGATCCGGTCGGCGCCGCCGCTAAGGTCCACGACAGCGCCGGACGGCATCAGGCCGAACGTGAGAATATCGCCTCCGTTGCCGCCGATCACCGTCTCGGCGTTGGCGACGGTCAGGGTGTTGGCGCCCGACGAGGAGAGCACGAGCCGGTCCACGCCGGCTCCCAGGTCCACCGTGATCCCGTTCGCCACCGTGCAGAGCGTGACATCGTCCGCTGCCGTGCCGCCCAGGATGGTCTCCGTGTTCGATACGGCGATCTTGTTCGCTCCGGCGGAGGACAGGGCCAGCCGGTCCTCGCCGACGCCGAGATCAATGGTGACCCCCGTAGAGGCCACCTTCAGGGTGACGTCGTCCGCCGCCTCGCCGCCCCGGATGGTTTCCACGTTGGACACCGTCACGCGGTTCGGGCCGGCCGAGGACAGGATGAGCTGGTCGGCGCCGCCGCGCAGGTTCACGGTCACGCCGCCCCTGGCGTCCAGCGTGATCACATCCGCCCCGGAGCCACCGGTCAGCGACTCGGTTCGGGTGACCGTGCCCCTGTTGCCGCCATCGGCCAGGATCAGGCTGTCGCGGCCCGCCCCGAGATCCGCGACAAGGGTCTGGGTCGCGCTGACGAGCACCTTCGATTCGCTGAGATCCGTGCCCAGGACGGTGCCGCCATAGATGCCGGGCAGGGTCACCGCGTACTGGGGCGCGCGGGCGTACACGTCGGGCGTCGTTCCCGGCGGGCTCTCCTCGGCCAGCGCCCGGTAGGCCTCAGCGGCGGCCAGCGAGCCGGTCAGGTGGTAGATCCCCGCGAGCGTGGCCATCGCGAGCCGCGGATACTCGCCCGAACTGTGGTCCCAGGTGGTATCGCCGTTGGACCAGCCGCGCGCGACCGTCTCGGCCCCGATCTTCGCCCAGGTCGTGTAGGGGGCGCTCGTCGCGGTGTCGCGGATGGCGATGATGTAGGCCGCGCCGTCCCGCATCTCGAAGCCGCGATCCTCGGCGAAGAAGCGGCCGACGAGGAAGTTGGACTGCCAGGCGAGGAAGATCAGCGCATCCGCGTTCCCGCGGCTGGCGGCCGCGATCGTGGTGGAGGCGAAGTAGTCCTGCTGCCAGGGCGAGAGGTCCCCGAGCGAGCCGGCAACGCCTGGGACCCAGCCATAGGCCTCCCCCTGCATCGCGGTCCAGGCCGGAATCTGGGAGACCAGCCACTTCCAGTTCGCGTCCGCCACGGACGTGAAATACGCTTTCTCGGCGCTGCCGTCGGGGGCCGCCCACGCGGCGTTCTCGATTTCCCGCAACGCCCAGGCGGCGCCACGCACCTGGCTCTCCCGGACCAGGATGTCGTCGCCATCCCCGCGCACCGCGGGCCAGGTCGTCACGACGTTGAAGGCGGCCTGGGCGCTCAGGTTGTCGAGGATCCAGCGCTCCCCCGTCAGGATGTACGGGACGAAGGAGAGCTCGGGCTGGTGCGCCCGATCCGGACCCCAGCCGGTATCCGTGGGCACCTGCTGCGTCAGGCCGGTCGAGTCGCTGCTGCCCGGCGATCCGGTGCCGCCGCGGGAGTCGGTCCAGAGGTCGGGATAGTTGTCGGTGCTGAGCCAGGTCCCGTTCGCAGCGTCCCAGAAGTTCCAGGGCACCGCGCCCGCCGCTTCCGCCTGCCCGAGCGCGTAGCTGGCGGCGCGCGGGTCCCCGCTCATCAGCCAGGCGGTGTTGGCGGCGGTCGTCATGCCGAGGTCCTCGCGCCCCCCGGTCCGCGGCATGTCCTGCGTGACGCCGTTCGCCGCGAGCGGGTCACCCCAGCCCGCCGCCGTCTGCGCCGCGGCCCAGGACTCCAGCAGCGTCTCGCTCACGCCGACCGTCAGATCGTACTTCGCGACGGCGCCGGTGCTCTCGAGATACGCCACGTCGTGGCGGATGTTCAGCCAGCCCGCATCGGGGCTTCCGAGGCCCTGGCCGCCGTCATGGTCGTTCGAGGAGAAGCCGCGGTGCCAGTTCTGGTACTGGCCCTGGCTCACCGTCTCGCGCGCGACCTCGGCGCCGTCCAGGTGGGCGACCATGCTGTAGGAGACCTGCCCGCCGGTGGCCGCCATCGCGCCATCGTTGTTGAAGCTCGCCTCCACGGCGAAGCCGCCGCCCTTGTAGGCCGTCACGTCGAAGACGAGGCGCTGCGATCCTTCGAGCGTCACCTCCACCCGCGCCTGCGCCGCGAGAGGACCGGACTGCCACACGGATGCCTCTCCGTGGGCCAGCGCGTTCCGCAGGGCGTCCAGCACGTCCACATGCCGCACCACGCCGCTGTCATTCGTCAGGTCCACGGTGAAGCGATGCCCGCCCAGGGCCGTCGCGAGGTCGAGCGCGGGGGCGGCCGGAGGGGCGGCCGCCTGCAGCAGCGTGACGTCGAGCGTCGCACCGGCCGCAATCTCCGGCCGCTCCAGCGTGAGGACGACCATCTTCGCGGAGCCATCGGGATAGGTCGTCTTCACGTCCACCTGCACGGGGACCGTGACGCCGCCGATCTGCGCGACCAGGGCGGCTCCGGCCGGCAAATCGCCCGCGGCGAAGACTTGCCCAAAGGTGGTGACACCTCCCACAAGAATACCGGAGCCAGCGTTCTGGAGAGATAGAGTATTAATCAGAAAATCGGCGGAAGAGATCGTGGAATCAATCGTCGTCATGTTCTTCTTATGTCCTTGAACTCTCTCCCATTCCGATATCGATCAGAAAGGAGGCCGTTTTGCACGGCAGATCGCCCCGCTCCGAACCTGGCTTCTTGGGATCGGCTACTTCACGGAGTCGTTAACCAGCGGCGGCCGAAGCGCAAGCGGCCGAGCGCACGGAATCGTGATATTCTCAACCTTCAGTCAATTCTCGCGTGGCAACATGGCCGGACGCCGAATTTCCGGCTCGAACATCGCGCCTGTTATCGCCGCGTGACGTCGTTCCCGAATGAAGACAGACGGTCTCGTGCGGTGTGCCAAATTGAGAGAGCCCGACCAGCGAGTCCCCGCCGGGACACGAACTCGGCCCAGAGAAGCGGCGCCGCCTCCGTGGCGAGGCTGCGCTTGTAGCGCTGGTCCCCGGCCATCAAGTCGTAGACGCGATGGCCGGCCGCAGCAGCCTCGCGGATCGCGAGCACGTGGCTGGTCATGCCTGGCTTGGCATGCGGATCGGGCACGGCGCGGTTCATTCCGGCCTGATAAGCATGAACTACCGCACCGAGCCGTAGGTTGTAAAGAAACCCGACAGGAAAATCCCCCGCGCTGACCCGCAACAGGTCGAGCTCACCGCGCTGGACGGCGCGCGCGACAAGCGCGTGATGGAAGCGCCGGGAGAAGGGCGTGGCGAAGGCGCCCGCCTGCCCGCGCGCCTGCCAGTCCGCGTCGTGCAGTGCCATCAGCCCTTCCAGCCATGTCCCGGCCTGTTCGACCGTCGCGGCCCGCGCAAGCGTCAGCGGGCCCTGCGCCGCGTAGGCCCGGATGGAGCGGCGGATCTGCTGCCGCGTGTTCGCGCTCATCATGCGGAGGGGATCACCGCCGGCGCGCCGCACCGCCGCCAGATCGACATAGGGCGCCGCGCGTTCCTGGAGTCGCAGCGCGACGCCATCCACGGCCCGGACGAGATCCGGCGTGACGCCGGAGAGCAGCAGCCGCTGCGTGCCGCGGAGGCTCCAGGACGCCCGGAGCAGGGCGGTGGCCGCCGCCGGAACGTCCCGCGCCACCAAGGGGCCGTTGTGCTCGACGAAGGGGGCGTCGAGGACGCGGTCGCCGCTCTCGCCGAGGAGCAGGCGGCCCCGTCGCCGATTGAACAGCGCCAGCCCGACGGTGCGGTCGCCCTGCCTGGCGTGCAGGAGAACCGGGTCAGGGAAGCGCTCCGCGGCCAGGCAGCCGACCCATGTCCAGGAGCGGAAGAATCCGGGTTCCGCCTCCGCCTCGAGGCTGCGCCAGCGGCGGCCGAGCGCGTCGAAGTCCTCGACCCGCTCCGCCTCCACGCGCAGGAGCGTGTCAGGTCGGGACATCGCGCCGCGTTCGGTCCATCCGTTCCCCTACCGCGCCTCGGAAGGCACGGGACGCTCCCGGGCGCCGCACCGGTGATGGCATGCAGGTGGCCCTTCATCGGTCGGTCGCAGGGCGATGGTGCCCATCGAGGCCGCTCGGCTCAACCCGATCGCCCGGTCTCGTGCCGAGGGTGTTCGCAGGCCCGCCGTGCTGGACAGGCCCGGCGAGGCGACGGACGCTGACCCTTCACCTGGAAGGGAGGTGACCAGCCGTCCGTGTCGGCCCAGGCCATCCTGACAGCCCTCGCGCTTCCCCCCATGCTGCTGGCGTTGCTTGCGCTGGCCGGTGGGCTGGCGGCTTGGCGCGGGCGACGCTGGGCCGGCTTGGTCGCGGCCGCCGCGGGCCTGGGCCTGCTGCTGCTCGCAACCCCAATGACCGAGAGCCTGCTGCTCCGCTCGCTCGAGCAGGAGGCGGAGATGCCAGCCGGTCCCGCGCCGGGGCCGCCCGGGGCGATCGTCGTGCTGGGGGCCGAGCAGGCCCGCGGCCTCGCCGGCACGGAGGTGGGGCCGCTGACCCTGGAGCGGCTGCGGGCCGGCGCGGCCCTTCAGCGGCGAACCGGACTGCCCCTGCTCGTCACCGGCGGGCCCCTCTCGGAGGGCGCCACGCCGATCGCGGTGCTGATGGCCCGCAGCCTCGACAGCGATTTCGGAGTCGCCGTGCGCTGGGTCGAGGACCGCGCGGCCGACACGCGGGAGAATGCGGCGAACAGCATCGCGCTGCTCCGCGCGGAGGGGATCTCCTCCGCCTACGTCGTCACGCATGGCTGGCACATGCCGCGCGCGAGGGAAGCCTTCGCGCGGCTGGGTTACTCGACGATTCCTGCCCCGGTGCGCGTCAGCCCGCCGGCGGACGGACGTTGGTCCGATGGGTTGCCCCGGGCGGACCGATGGTCCGGGAGCGCCTTCGCCATCCGGGAATGGGTCGGGCGCTGGGTGTATCGCCTCCGGGACGGCACCTGACGCAGGCTGTCGGCGGATTTGACACTACGGCGGGCGCCACGAAATTTGGCGTCTCAAAACAACATCCTAGCCTCTGGTTTGCTTCTTGCGATGTCTCCGGAAGCTTCTGGCGGGGGATGGCAAGATGATCCGACGCAGCGACGGGAACGTCAGTGCGACGGGAGTTGGCAGGGCGGGCCACGCCGGGTTGCCCGGCTAGGACGGCGCCATGCGGATCGCGGCCCCTCCGACCCGCCACCCGTTCGATCGTCCCGGCCGGCCGCCCATCCTGCCGGCCTCGTCCGTCAGCGAAGGTCTGATCGACGTGGATCCCTTCACCCTTCCGCCGCAGCCAGATGCGGGCCCTTCGCGACCACGGACGGCCGTCCTGGCCACGCCGGGCGAAACGCCCGTGCCCGCGCAGCCCGGCCTTCCCGCGTGGTGCGACCTCTATTTCAGGGCGCCGGGCGAAGACTTCTTCGCATCCCGCACCTGGTACGACACGGTTGCGGCGCAGGCGCTCGCCCCCGGTCAGGAGGCCGCTCCCCTGGTCGTGGGAGGGGTGGTGCTCTGGCCCCTTCTCCGGGAGGCGGACCGGATCCGGTCGCTGACGACGCCCTACACGCTGTCCTGGCGGCCTCTGGCGGTCCCGGCCGCCACGGAGCCGGCCCTGCGTGCGGCAGGACAGCGCGTCGGCGAGGCGCTGCGCGCCTTCCCGCCGACTTCCCTGGACGCGGTGGACCCCGAGGCGGCGGGCCTATCCTTCTTGCTGGACGGTCTTCGCGATGCGGGCCTGGCGGTGATGGAGCACGCCCATTTCGGCAACTGGCACGAGGCCTTCCCATCGGGCCTTCGTTGGGCCGACTACCTGGCCTCGCGCAGTCCCGCGCTGCGCACCACCATCCGCCGGAAGCTCGCGCGCGCCGGGCGGGAGACGAGGTTCGAGCTCCTGACCAGGCCGGGGCACGCCCTCGAGGCCGGGATCGCGGCCTATGTGGCCGTGCGGGCGCGGAGCTGGAAGCCGCACGAGCCCTTCCCCCATTTCGACCCGGCCCTGATGCGCGCGGCCGCCGCCGACGGCGTGCTGCGGCTGGGCGTGCTGTGGGATGCCGGCACCGGCGACCCCGTGGCGGTCCAGTACTGGATCGTCTCCGGTCGCCGCGGCTTCCTGCTGAAGCTCTGCCACGACGAGGCCCGGCGCGACGCGTCCCCGGGGACGGCGCTGACGGCGCTCATGGTGCGCGGCCTGCTGGACGATGACGGCGTGCGAGAGCTCGACTTCGGCCGTGGCGACGATCCCTACAAGGCGCTGTGGGTCTCGCAGCGCCGGCAGCGCATCGGGCTGGTGCTGGCGAGCCCGCGGAACCCGCTGGGCCTGATGGCCGTGGCGCGGCACGTGGCCGGGCGGGTGCGGCGGCGAGGCCTGGACACGCTCAAGGCGAGGCGGGGCGCCGGGCGGTGAGGATCCTCTACTCGCACCGCATCGGCTCGCGGGACGGACAGGGCGTGCATCTGGACTCCCTCGTCTCCGCCCTGCGCGAGGCCGGCCACGAGATCCGGGTGGTCGGGCCGCCATCCTATGATCGCGTGGCGCTCGGCAGCGACAACCGCGTCGCGACCTGGCTTCGGCAACGCTTGCCGTCCATCGCCGTGGAGATCATCGAGTTCGCCTACGGCCTGCCGGCGACGCGGCGACTGGCGCGCGCCGCCGCCGAGTTCGCCCCCGACGTGATCTACGAGCGCTACAACCTCTTCCACCTCTCCGGCGCGCTGGTCGCCCGCAGCCGCGGCCTGCCGCTCCTGCTGGAGGTGAATGCGCCGCTGGCGGAGGAGCGGGCCCGCTTCAGCGGCCTGCGCCTCCGCCGCCTGGCGCGCTGGGCCGAGACCTTCGTGTGGCGTCGGGCCGACCGGGTGCTGCCGGTGACGAAGGTCCTGGCGGACCATGTCGCCGCGGCCGGCGTGCCGCGGGACCGGATCGCCGTGGTCGCCAACGGGATTCACCTTCATGAGTTCCCGGCCGAAGACCCCGGACCCGTCTCCGCGGAGCGGCCGCTGGTGCTGGGCTTCGTCGGCTTCGTCCGGGACTGGCACGGGCTCGATGGCGTGATCCGTGCCATCGCCGCGTGGCAGGGACCGCCCCGTCTGTCGCTGCTGGTCGTCGGGGAGGGGCCGGCAAGGCCTGCGCTGGAGACGCTGGCGGCGGAGCTCGGCGTGGCCGATCAGGTCACTTTCACGGGCCTGGCCGAGCGCGCGGCGGTGCCAGCGCATATCCGGTCCTTCGACATCGCGCTGCAGCCGGCGTCGGTTCCCTACGCCTCGCCCCTGAAGGTGTTTGAGTACATGGCCGCCGGCCGTGCCATCGTCGCGCCGGACCAGCCGAATCTGCGGGAGGTGCTGGAGCACGACCGCACCGCCCTGCTGTTCGATCCGGCGGAGCCGGGCGCGCTGTGGGCCGCGATCCGGCGGCTGATCGAGGACCCGGCGCTGCGCGCCCGCCTGGGCGAGGCCGCGAGGGCCGATGTGGTGGCCCGCGACCTGACCTGGGCGGGCAATGCCCGCCGCGTCATCTCCCTGATGCAGGAGGCCGCGCAACGCGGACAGGCGGCATGAGCGACGCAACGCCTCTTGTCCTGAGCGTCTTCCCGACCTTCGCGGTCGGCGGCGCGCAGGTGCGCTTCGCGGCGCTGGCGAATGATCAGGGCCCGCGCTGGCGCCACGCCGTCGTGTCGCTGGACGGGCGCTTCGACTGCGCGGAGCGGATCGCGCCGGAGGTGCCGCTGCAGCGCTGCGCCTTCCAGGCTATCCCCGGCGAGGGCATGGCCGGGCGCCTGCGACGCATCCGCGCCCTGCTCCGCACACTGCGGCCGGACGCGCTGGTGACGAGCAACTGGGGCTCGATCGAGTGGGCCATCGCGAACCTGCCCGCGCCACGGATCCGGCACCTGCACACCGAGGACGGCTTCGGCCCGGACGAGGCGCGCGCGCAGAAGCGGCGGCGCATGGTGACGCGCGCGCTTGCCCTGCGCTGGAGCCATGTGGCCCTGCCCTCCAACGGGCTGCTGCGGGCGGCACGGGAGGCGTGGCGGCTGCCGGAATCGCGGCTGCACCTCATCGCGAACGGCCTCGACCTCCGGCGCTTTCGCCGGGATGGCCCGCGTGCGGACCTGGACGTCCCCGGCGAGGGGCCGCTGATCGGCACCGTCGCCGCCCTCCGGCCCGAGAAGAACCTCTCACGCCTGCTGCATGCCGTCGCCGCGCTGCGGCAGATGGGGGTGGCGGCACGGCTCGTCGTCATCGGGGATGGGAGCGAGGCCGGCATGCTGCGGAACCTTGCCGGCACCCTCGGCATCGCCGACCGGGTGCTCTTCGCCGGGCACGTGCCCGACCCGGCGGCCGCCTATCGCGCGATCGACCTCTTCGCCCTCTCCTCGGATACGGAGCAGATGCCGTTCTCGGTCCTGGAGGCGATGGCGAGCGGGCTGCCGGTGGCCTCCACCGATGTCGGTGACGTGCGGACGATGCTGTCCGGCATGAACCGGCCGCTCGTGGTGGCGCGGGACGGCGCGGCCCTGGCCGGGGCCCTGCGGCTTCTCGTCGAGGACCGGGCCTTGCGCGAGCGCCTGGGCGCGGCGAACCGGGCGAAGGCGGAACGCGACTATGACGAGGCCGCCATGTTCCGCGCCTATGCCGGGCTGATCGCGCAGTGACCGGCCGGCGCTCAGCTGTAGAGGTGCGCGCGGTCCTCGTCCCGCGCCGTCTCGGCCGCGGCGGCGTCCCGCAGGATGCGCCGGCGCGCGACCCAGTCGAACCAGGTGTCCAGGCCGTTCCAGCCCCGTCGCATCGCACCGTGGCGATCGCGGTAGAGGTCGACCACATGCGCGGGCATCGCTTCGATCCCCCGCTCGGCGAGAAGGGGGTAGAGCATCTCCGCCTGCTGCCGCCGCACCGCGTAGCGCATGCGCCGGTTGCGGTAGATGCGCCAATCCCGCAGCGACCAGGGGGAGAGCGGCGGATAGGCGAAGCCGCCGGCCGTCGTGGCCGTGACCCGGCGGTCGTTCCGCGGCCTGCGCAGGTCGAGGTCGTGCTTCACGAGGGCGGTGACCAGCCCATCCTCCCCGAACATGCCGAAGGGCAGTCGGACGCCGGTCTCTCGGAAGGCGGCGACGGTGGATCCCCGCAGCGCGTAAAGGTTGCCGGCCATCTCCCGCCTCTGGACCAGCTTCTCTCGGAACTTGTCGCGCGAGCGGCCGGAGATGGGAAGCGCGGCGCAGCCATTCGCCTCCGGCTCGGCCGAGAAGCGCTCGAGGAACCCGGCGATCGAGCCCGGCGCGGCGGTCATGTCGCCATCCGTGAAGACATGCAGCGCGGCGTCGTGCGGCGCCAGCTCATGCACGTAGGTGTTCCAGGCATTGGCCTTGTCGCCCCGTGCGATGATCGCGGGCTGCAAGGTGAATCCCTGCGGCCGGTAGGCGCGCAGAACGGCCTCCGTCCCATCGGTGCAGCCGTTGGCGAGCACGTGCACGGTGAGCGCGGCTTCCCCCGTCAGGGCTCCGAGCGCGTCGAGGCAGGCGGTGATGGTCCGCTCCTCGTTATAGGCAAAGACGGCCACGGATACGCGTGGAGGGGACATGCAGCGCACTCCGGCGACCGGATGGCCTGCCGCCGCCCGGGACCTTGTTGGACGGTCGGGATCAAGTCAATTCCGGCGCGGCCTGTCGAGGAGCCGCCGCAGCGCCAGGCGGAGAAGATGCTTCGGGCCGGCCGCGAGCCCTGCGTGCCCCGCCCGTGCGGCCATGGTGGCCGCCTCCCGATAGGCGGCCACGCCCGTGCGGGATGCGGCGTAGAGATGACCCTGGACCGCGCCCGGCAGGGCCGCCCGCAGGGCTTTGCGCTGACCCGGCGTCAGCATGATGCCACCCTGCCGGTCCGCTTCCGCGAGCCTCGTCAGGGACCGGACGGCACCGCGGCAGAACAGCATCTTGTTGCGCTCATGGGTCAGGTTCTCCCCGTGCACGCGCTTGCGGGCGACAATCTCCCGGACGAAGACAAAGCGGCCGAGCAGCGACATGCGCAGGAAGAGGTCGGTGTCCTCGCCATGCATCATCGCCTCGTCAAACAACCCCGCCGTGACCGCGGCGGACCGCCGGAACAGGCAGGCCGACGTCCCGAAGATGCCGGTACGCAGCAGCGCGGGAAAGGTGGCCTCGCCCAGGGAGAACACGCCGGGCGCGACGTCCTTGGCCGGCGCCTGGGCGACGCCGCTCGCGGCCAGGCCGCTGGCGTTCACGGGGCCGCCCGCGCCGAAAACGTCATGATCGCCGAAAGCGAGAACGATGCCCGGCGCGGCCTCCAGCGCCTGCCGCAGCGCCGCATGGTGGTTGGGCGTGAGGAGGTCGTCGGCGTCCAGCAGGGCCACCAGCGGCAGATCGCCGGTACGGATCGCCAGGTTCCGGGCGGCGGCGGGGCCGCGCGGGCCGGGATTGTGCAGGACCCGGATCGGGATTCGGTCGGCCAGGTCGCGCGCGCAGGACTCCGCGACCGCCACCGTGTCATCGGCGCTCGAATCGTTCACGACCGTGACCAGGGAGGGTGGAACGGTCTGCGCGGCGACACTTTCCAGTGTCTCCCTCAGGTAGCGGCCCGCATTATAGGCGGGGATCACCACTTCGATCGCCGAGGAAGCCATCCGGAAGACCTGCTGCGCTTCGGTCTTGTAGCCGCACGGCCATGGCCGATGGAAGCGCGGGCATGACGGCGCGCTCGATCGTCTTCGCCAACCGGGGCCTGGCCTTCGACGGACGGACCGTCGGGCAGCAGCCGCTCGGCGGCGTGGAGAGCTCGCTGATCGCGGTGGCGGAAGCCCTCGCGGCACGGGGTCACCGGGTCTCGGTCTACAATGACTGCACGGCGCCGGTGACCTATCGCGGCGTTGAATGGGTGCCGCTCCGCCAGGGGCTTCCGGTGCGGGCGGATCTCTATGTCGCGAACCGCGATCATGAGCTCCTCCTCGGCGTTCCACTGGCGCGCGCGCGGGCGCTGTGGCTGCACAACCCTGGCTGGAAGGCCGGGGGCTGGCGTTACCGCCTGAAGCTCGCTTTGCGGCCGGCGCGGGTCATCGTGCTCGGCGACTATCACCGGAACACTCTTCCGTCCTGGATGCAGGACCGCGCGGTCACCATTCCGCTCGCGCTGGCAGAGCCGTTCCGGACGGCCGCCGGGGGAGATCGCGGGCGGTCGCCACCCCGGCGAGCGGTCTTCACCTCCAATCCGGCACGGAACCTCGACTGGCTGCTGCGCGTCTGGTCCGAGCGGATCCACCCGCACGTCCCGGACGCGGAACTGCACCTATTCAGTGGTCCCGAGGTGTATCAGATGCGCCCCGGCACCGGGCGAAGCGGGATGGAGCGCGTGCTCGCGCAGGCCGACACCCTGCGGGACCGCGGCGTGGTCCGGCACCGTCCGGTGGGACGTGAAGTCCTTGTGGACAAGGTGGCCGGGGCGCGCGCCATGCTCTACCGGGGGCACGAGGAGGAGACCTTCTGCCTCGCCCTTGCGGAAGCGCAGGGCCTGGGCGTCCCCTGCGTCGTGCAGCCGATCGGCAGCGCGCCGGAGCGGGTCCGCAACGGGATCACCGGCATCGTGGCGGAGGACGACGAGACCTTCGCGCAGGGGGCCGTCCGGCTTCTGACGGACGACGCGCTCTGGCACGCCATGCATGTGGACTCCCTGCGCCTGCAACGGGCACGGGGCTGGAACGATGTCGCACAAGATTTTGAAAGGCTGATGCGTCCATGATGACCCATCTGCGCCGCCCCGTCCGCCAGGCCGCATCGCGGCTGCTTGCCCGGATGGGCTATGTGGCCGTCCCGGCGGGAGAGTGGCAGCACCTGCGCACCATGCGGCGCGTGCACCGGAACGATGTCGTCGAGATCGAGGAGCTCTATCGAACGTTCCTCTTTCCGGCGCTGCCACGGGACCTGGGGCGAATCGACGCCATGCACGAGCTGCACGGCACCTCCGTCGGAGAGGCCGTCCACATCGTGCATCACCTCCACAAGGCACTGGAGGTGGAGGGGGACGTTTGCGAGTTCGGCTGCAACGAGGGAGCGACATCCCGCCTGCTGGCGCACGAGCTGCTGTCACACGCCGACCGGAACCTCTGGCTCTTCGACAGCTTCGAGGGGCTGCCCGCCCCCGGGAAGGAGGACCGCCTGATCGATGACATCGGCGGTCTCGGTTCCATCGACCGATACGAGGGCACGATGCGCGCGAGGGAGGAGCAGGTTCGGACGAAGCTGGAGAGCGTCGGCTTTCCCGCCGAGAGGACGCGGATCGTGAAGGGCTGGATCGACCAGACGCTCATGGGACCGTCGGTCCCGACGCAGGTCAGCTTTGCCTATATCGACTTTGACTTCTACGAGCCCATCCGCCTCGCCCTCCAGTTCCTGGACCGGGTGATGCCGCCAGGCGGCGTCATCGTCGTCGATGACTACGGCTTCTTCTCCGCCGGTGCGCAGGCCGCGACGGACGAGTTCATCGCGGCGGCCGCGGACCGGTACACGATTCACCTGCCGCTGTCGGCGGCGGGCAAGTTCTGCATCTGCGAGAGGGTCGCGTGAGGTGGAGCCGATGCGCATCCTGCATCTCTACCGTCGCTTCCATCCCGACTATACGGGGGACGGCATCTATTACACGCGCCTGATCCCCCTGCTGGAGGAGCATGGGGTGGGCGGTGATATCCTTGTCTTCGAGACGAGGCCGAGCGACGACCGTCTGACGACCGTTCACGACGGGGTGGTCGTCCACTACCTTGGGAGGACGGGCGAGCGCGTCTCCACGGTCAGCCTTCTGCGCTGGCTGCTCCGGAACCTCGGGCACTATGATGCCGTGCACCTGCATTCGCATGTGGACCGGCAATTCCTGGCCTACATCCTCGCGCGCCTCCGGGGGCGGCGCGTCCTGTTCTCCTGCACCCTGAACGACAGCCCGACCGAGCTCCTGGCCGACTACCGCCCGGCCTATCGGCGGCTGGCGGCCCTGCTGATGCGGTCCATCGGGACCTTCGTGGTCATCAGCCCGCACCTGCTCCGCCAATCGCTGCAGAGCACCGAGGAGCGGCGCATCCGCTTCATTCCCCAGGGTGTCGCCCTCGATGCGCCGCCCGTCACGATCGAGACGCGGGCGGCGGCACGACGGGCGCTCGGTCTCGATCCGCGGGATTTCGTCCTGCTGAATGTCGGGTCCGTGTGTCGCCGAAAGAACGTGGCGTTCCTCGTCAAGGTTCTTGAGCGGATCGAGGATCCGCGGCTGAAGCTGCTCATCGTCGGGCCGCTGCTGGAGGACGACTACGCGGCCGAGATCAGGGCCGCGGCAGAGCGGCTCGGTGACCGGGTGATGCTGGTCGGCTTCCGCGAGGAGACCAGGGTCTATTACGAGGCCGCAGATGCCTTCGTCTTCGCCTCCACGGCCGAGGGATTCCCGAACGTCTTCCTGGAGGCGATGTCACGGAACCTGCCGATCATCACCCGTTTCCTGCCCGGCCTGACGGACTTTGTCGTCGATCACGGGCAGAGCGGCTATCTCGCCCACAGCCTGGACCAGTTCGCGGAAGCGATCCGCTCCCTTCAGGCTAATCCCGCACTGGCCGAGCGCATGGGCGAGGCGGGGCGCCGGTTCGCCGAGCGGAACCTGGACATGCGAACGGTCGCGGCCCGCTACGTCGGATTATATCGGGAAGCCCCGCGCGCTCCCGCGCGGACGGAGCCGGCCTTCCCCGACTTCCGCCTGCGATTCGCGAACAGCATCCGGGGGACACCATCTGTCATCGGCCTGCGCGAGTTCGATATGCCTGCCAGCGAGCCGCCCGTGCTCCAGGTGGTCATCGACACGGAGGCGGATTTCGACTGGGACAAGGGCACCGCCAGCGACACGGGCAGGGTCTCCTCGATTCAGGGCTTGGAGAGGGGCTTTCACGTTTTCCAGCGGCAGGGGATCCGCCCGGCCCTGGTCGTGGACTACCCCGTCGCCACCCAACCCCGCAGCGCCGACATCGTGCGCCGTCTGGCCGAGGAGGGCTGCGAGGTCGGCGTGCATCTCCATGCCTGGAGCACGCCGCCGCAGGTGGAACCCCGGGATGACTGGCACTCCTTCTCCGGCAATCTGGGGCCGGCACTGGAGCGAAAGAAGCTCGAGATCCTGTCGCAGCAGGTCGGAGCCTTGCTGGGCCACCAGCCCCGGATCTTCAAGGCCGGCCGTTACGGCCTCGGGCCTCACACGGTGGAGGCGCTCGAGGCGCTGGGGTTCGAGATCGATCTGTCCATCTGCCCGGCCTACGACTACTCGGCGATGGGAGGGCCGGACTTCTCCTCCTTCACGTCGCGCCCGGGCTGGTTCGGATCGACCGGCCGGCTCCTCTCCCTGCCGACCACGGCGGCGCGCCTGGGCTGGCTGGGGCGCCATGCCGATGCGGTGGGTGAAATTCTGGATCGCGGAATCAGCCGTCGGCTACGTATAAATGCTGTGACAAAGCGGTTTAACGTCTATTATCCTGTTCGCCTCTCGCCCGAAGGAAACAGTCTGGCACAGATGAAGGCGCTGACCCGGCAACTCCATGCCAGGGGGCTCCGGATCTTCACCCTCAGTCTTCACAGTCCGACACTGCAGGTGGGCAACACACCCTACGCACAGACCCTGGAAGGGATGCGCGCCGTGCTCGACCGCATCGACGGCTATCTGACCTTCTTTCGCGCGGAACTCGGCGGTTGCTTCTCGACGCCGTCCGAGATCCGCGGACGCCTGCTTCGGACATCGATGGCGACCGGGCCTCAGGTTCCTGCGGGAGTCGATCTCTCACATTCCGCATGTGGCTCCGCACTGGACCGCAGCGGGACAGGAGAGATCAGATCGCCCCTTTCCCGTTCGGAGGTCGTTGAGAGATCGGGTCCTCGCGAGGGATGGGGTTAACGCATCAATGCCCGCCCCTCGCCGCGAACACTCACCGCCGGTCTGGTTCGACGAGGGAGATGCCGACGACACGCTTCTCGGTTCGTTAAAGAAACGTCCAAGCTCTGGGAGGGGTCATCATTGCCGACCGGTCCTTCCAGGCAGAACATCAAACGTGGCACGCCTGAGGAAATGTTGTGTCATTTGATCTGGATTAATCGCGGCTGGTCACTCACAGCCTATGACATGCGTTCGGTTGGATTCGGACCTGAGTAAGTAGCGCGGCAATAACAACACGAAGGAGGCGCCTGTGGTTCTTGCCCTGATCAGGAAGCTGGAGATGCATTCTCCACTGCCGGCGGCGGACCGAGCGGAGATCGCGGGGGCCGTCGTGGAGATACGATCGATCGGTCCCCGGCGCGACATTGTTCAGCGGGGCGACCGGCCGGAGCACATTCATGTGGTGCTGAGCGGCATGGCCTGCTGCTACCGGCTCCTGCAGGATGGCGGACGACAGATCGTGGCGTTCCTGCTTCCGGGAGACCTCTGCGACCTCCAGTTTACCGGCAGGATGGAATACTCGGTCGCGACCCTCAACACATGCGAGGTGGCGCTGCTGTCGCGGGAGGCCTTCCAGGAACTCGCACAACGCCGTGGCGCTCTGGCGCTCGCGCTGCTGCGGGTGAATGCGATCGAGGCGAGCACGCTCCGCGAGTGGCTCGTCGCGATGGGACACGGCCCCGCCGAGCGGCAGATGGCCCATCTCTTCTGCGAGCTCCATGCCCGCTTCAGCAGCCTGGGCCTGACGAACACCCGCAGTTGCTCGCTGCCCCTCACGCAGAATGACCTGGCGGACACGCTCGGCCTGTCGCTGGTGCATGCCAACCGGACCATCATGCAGCTTCGCAACCGTGGCCTGATCACGTGGAAAGGGGGGGTGCTGACCATCCTGGACCTTGAGGCGCTGCGCAACTTCGCGGAGTTCAGTCCGGACTATCTCCAGGTCCTGCCTCCGTCCTTTCAGCCGAAGGACAGTTCGCCGGGCATCGTGGTTCGCGCGCCTTACCGCGGGTCCTGGGGACCGCAGCTCCTCCCCCATTCGGGTGGGGAGACGGTGCCGCCGATCGCCTGAGGGCGCTGCCCGGGCCTGTGCGACCGCCCGGGAAGACCGGGGCTGCCGTCAAGTGACCGATCGCGTCAGGATGGGAGGACGCACGACGGCACCACGGCGCTGGAGCGCGTCCGGCGACGACGGGTTGTACCAAGCGAACTGAGGCGACTGTTGGAGCGACGGGATGGGCCCGGATGCACCCCGGTTGTCCGATCCGCGCGAGCGTTCGATCTGCGCGATGGGTGAGAGTGCGCCCACGCCAAGTGCCCCGATCAGTCGGGCATGAGCGGAGGCGTGGGAACACCGGACGACGCAGTGGCTGTTCTACGGGCCCGCGGGCCGGAGCATGAAGAGTGCATCTTCACATTCACGGCGCTGGATGTCGAAGGGTCTGCGTTGCCCGGGTATTCTGTCGGCGCGGAATTCTCCCCATCGGATCGGGCACGAACAGGGCCTATGGTGGTTCCGGGATGCGGCACGGATCTGCTTCCAGCGTGCGGCTGAAGGGCTGCCGGCCCAGGCGGTCTATGACTCCGCGCATTTGAAGCGAAACTTTACGAGCCTTCTCCACGAGCGAGACGACGCCCATTAACCTACTGGAATCAAGAGATATTTTCTTCGGCACACCGCTTGCTGTTACGGAGGTGGTCCGGGATCTTTCCGGACCTAGGAGGGTTCCACATGACCATGAGAAAAGCTCTGGGAGCCGCGGTTCTTGCGGGCTCCCTGGCGGCCGCAATGCCGGCCAGCGCTACCCTGACGTTCAACTCCGGCGTTGGAGGGAACCAGGGGACAGACAATCTGATCTTCAACGCCTGCGGTCTCGCGTCCAACTCGGGCCTGACCGTCCAGGGGTGCCTCAACTCGAATCATGACACCCTGGTCAATATCACCGGCAGCGAGAGCCTGCACATCAACGGTGGCCAGGCCGTGATCGACGCGAGCAACGGAACACCGTTCACCAGCTTCACGATCGCGATGGATGATCCTTCGCTCGGCTTCTCGCGGCTCATCTTCAACGTCGATGCGGTCGCGGACGGCTTCGCCACAGTGACGGCCACGGACCAGTTCGGCCAAGTCTTCAACTTCACGAATATCGAGTTGGATGGGAACGGCCAGAACTTCTTCAACCTCGGCTCGCTGGACGGGCAGGTCGCGGTGAGCCTCACCTTCACGACCAACGTCGGCATCTCGAATATCTCCGACCTGACGCAGGTGCGGCTCGGCCCGACGGCTCTCACGCCGGTGCCGGAGCCTGCGACGCTGGCGCTGTTCGGTGCCGGTCTGCTCGGCCTGGGCTTCGTCCGCGCGCGGCGGGGAAGCTGAGATCGGCCTGACGCCGGCCTCGGGCTACGCGTCCTGGTGATGGTGCGACAGCGGCGCTCTATGTGTCGTGTCCGGTGATCGCACGCCAGGAAGCCGCTTGCCCGGACGGATCCGCCGACCCGATGAGGCCGCTCATCGGGTCGGCACTTCCCGTCATCTGTCCGGAGGGAGCAGCATCCCGGACCGGCCTGCGCCTCGCGTCGGGGGGCGGTGCCTGCGCTCAACCGCTTTCGCCAGCTCGCTGAGAGGCGACCGGCAGGCGTGAACGTCCTGCGCGGCCTCAACCGCCGCGGAGCCGTCCGGCCATGAGCTCTTGCAGGTCGAGGTCGTGCTCCAGCGCGTGCAGCACCTCGTCGTGAATCTCGCCGGACCGATGCAGTCGCAGAACCTCGGCGCGTCCGGCCGCGACGGCTGCGAGGACCACGTCGAAGTGGGCTCCCCGCTCTCCGGCCAAGGTGTCGGCCTCCGCACTGAAGCGCGCCGCCGCCCGCGCGCGGTACTGGTACTGCTCCAGCAGGCGGGGGTGCCGCGTGCTGCCGTCCGTGTTGCGCGCCAGTTGCTCGACGGCCGCGAGCTGCGTGGCGGCCATCCGCGCCTCTGCCTGGGCGCGTGTCAGGGTGGATGCGCCCCCGTGCCCGTCCTCGGCAAGGCCGAGCAGCCGGATCAGCACACCCAGGGTGGTGCCCTGCAGCAGCACCGTCACGAGGATGACGGCGAAGGCGGCGACGAGGATGAGGTCGCGTCCCGGCATCTCCTCGGGCACCGACAGGGCCACGGCCAAGGTCACGACCCCGCGCATCCCCGCCCAGCCCATGACGACGGACGCGGCCCAGTTCGGCGCGTGAGCGGCCCTGCCCCTGAGTCTGCGGGACAGGGCGCGCGCCCCGTCCGCGGCGAGGATCCAGGCAAAGCGGGAGAGGATGACCGCGACGATCACCCAGAGCACCGGCCGGCCGAGGACCTGCCACGCATCGTCCAGGCCGCCCAGGCGCACCAGGACCCCGTGCAGGGACAGGCCGATCAGGACGAAGACCAGGGCTTCCAGCAGATAGGTCATGATCTGCCACACGGCGGTCCCGGTCCGGCGCCCGTCGGCGGTGAAGATCTCGTGCTGATACCAGCCGAGGACGAGCCCGGTGGCCACGGTGGCGATCACGCCTGACAGGTGCAGGCGCTCGGCGAGGATATACGCGGCCCAGGGCATCAGGAGCGTGGTGATGATGCCCAGCTCGACCGATCGGAGCAGGCGCAGAAGGCCGGATCCCAGAAGGCCGACCACCGCCCCCACGACCACGCCGCCCAACGCCAGGAGGCCGAAGCTCGCGGTCGCCTGCCAGGCGTTGAACGTGCCGGTCAGCACGGCGGCCACCGCGAACCGGAAGAGCACGATGCCGGCGGCGTCGTTCAGCAGGCTTTCCCCCTCCAGCAGGACGAGGGTGCGGCGCGGCAGCCGCACGCCCTGAAGTACCGCCTTGGCCGCCACCGCATCGGGCGGGGAGACCACGGCCCCGAGGGCGAAGCAGGCTGCCCAGGGCAGGCCCGGCACGGCCCAGTGCACCGCCACTCCGACCGCGAGCGTCGTGAAGACCACGGCCCCGACGGCGAGTTCGAGCACCCCGCCCAGATGCTGGCGGAGTTCACGCCACGAGGTGAAGTAGGCACTGGCCATCAGGAGGGGTGGCAGGAAGAGGACGAGGACGAGGTCGGGATCCAGGGTCACCTCCGGCATGCCGGGGACGAACGTCAGGGCGCCGCCACCGAGGATGAAGGCCGCCGCCGGCGGCAGGCGCAGCCAGCGGGCCACCAGTTCGAGGCACACCACGGCGACCAGGAGCAGGAGGACGAATTCGAACTGTTCCACCATCAGGCCTATCCATCCTCATCGGTCGGTGCTGGGGGGATGGGATACCCGAAGTCCTGCCCCTGACCAGACACTCCCTCTCCGTCCCCGGGTCCATGCCCCCCCCGCTCAGCAGCGTCCCGCGGCACCTTCTTTCGGCAGCGCGCCCGGCTGACGGCGCGCTGGGCGGGCGATCGAGGCGTGCGGCCATCGCGGGCGGCCGGTACCGGATCACTGCGGTCTGGCCTGCCGGAGCCTCGCCCTATCGCTTCTCGAACCGGTAGGGTGTCGCCGCCGTCTCCTGCGGATCGAGCACGAGGCGGTGCTCCAGGGGCGGGAAGGCGCGGCTCCGGCAGTCGGCGCGATCGCAGAGCCGGCAGGACAGGCCGATGCCGACGCGCGCGGTGGCGAGGTCGACCCCGTCGGCATAGGTGAGCTCGTCCGCGCGGGTGAGGTCGCAGCCCATCGCGATGACATGCACCGGCCTCGGCTCGCCCCAGCGCAGCGCCGGACCCGTGACGGTGCGTGCGAAGGTGAGGAAGGCGGTGCCGTCCGTCAGCTCCGCCACCTGAACGCGGAGCGTGCCGGGGGTGGCGAAAGCCTGATGCACGATCCAGCGGGAACAGGAACCGCCGAAGCGGGCGAAGGGAAAGCCGGCGGCGGAGAAGCGCTTGCCCACATTCCCCGCGGGGTCCACGCGCAGGAAGAAGAAGGGCACCCCGCGCGCCCCGTCCCGCTGCATGGTGGCCAGCCGCTGGCAGGTTTGCTCGAAGGAGACGCCGAAGCGGGCGGCCACCGCCTCCACGTCGTGGCGCAGCGCGCGCGCCGTCTCCAGGAAGGGCGCATAGGGCATCAGCAGCGCCGCGGCGGCGTAGTTCAGCAGGCCAAGGCGGATGAGGGCGGTGGCCTCCGCGGTGGAGGGCGGCGCGGGGGCGAGGAGCGCGTCGAGGTCGTCGCGGGCCTCCAGCAACATCAGCTGGAAGGCCAGCTGGAAGCCGCGGCTCTCCCGCGGAAGCGCCTCACTGAGGGACAGGCGGCGCGTGTCCGGATCGAAACGGCGCAGCGCGCCGGGAAGCGGGCCAACCGTCACCTGCACGCCGTGGCGGTTGCGCAGGCGCTCGGCGATGGCGTGGTTCATCTCGGCGGGGGCGGCGGCGGCCTCGGCGCCGATGCGTTCGGCCACTGCCTCCAGCGCGGGAAAGTGGTTCGCACGGTCATGGAAGAAGTCGCGCGCCTCCTCGTTCGGCAGCAGGAGCCGGCGGCCGGAGGGCAGCGCGATGCCCGACGCATCCTCCCGCGCCACGCGCCAGGCACGGTAGAGGGCCAGCACGCCGCGCGCGGCGTTCGGCGCCTGCACGGCCAAGGCGCGGAGCTCCGCCTCCGGCACCGTCTCCAGCCCGAGGAGCGGATCGGAGAGAACCTCGCGCAGCCCGGTCTCGAGCTGGCGCTCCGCCTGTCCCGACAGCGCGGCGAGGTCCACTTGCAGCGCGTCCGTCAGCTTGAAGAGAAGGCTGGCGGTGACGCCACGCTGGTCATGCTCGATGAGGTTCAGGTAGCTCGCGGAAATCCCCAGCCGGGCCGCGAGGGCCTGCTGCGAGAAGGCCTTTTCCTGGCGAATCCGGCGGATGGTCTGGCCGATCTGGGGACGGGACATCTTTACAGGCTTTACGAATTGGCCGGTGTGTCGGTGAAGGCGGACACGCCCTTGCCGCACTGCACCCTGAACTACGGCTGATTTTCTCGCGTTGCAATGTCAAGTTTTGACGGCGGCAAGGAGGCCGGCAGGCAGTGAACACGAACCAACCTCTTTTCTCCCCGGACGGCATGGGCGGCAGCGTCAGCGCCGAGCCCGGGCGCTTCGACGGGATCCGCCGCGACTATGCCCCCGCCGACGTCGAGCGGCTCGCCGGCTCCTTCCGCGTGAAGCACACGCTGGCCGACATGGGCGCCCGCCGCCTGTGGCACCTGCTGAAGACCGAGCCCTTCGTGAACACGCTCGGCGCGTTGACCGGCATGCAGGCGCTGCAGCAGGTGAAGGCGGGGCTGAACGCCATCTACCTCTCGGGCTGGCAGGTGGCGGCGGACGCCAACACCTCCTCCACCATGTATCCGGACCAGTCCCTGTATCCGGTGGATTCCGTGCCGACGGTGGTGCGGCGGATCAACAACGCGCTGCGCCGCGCCGACCAGATCGCGATGCTGGAGCGGACCGAGGGCAAGAAGGACGACCCGACCCACTACATGGCGCCCATCGTGGCGGATGCGGAGGCCGGCTTCGGCGGTGCGCTGAACGCCTATGAGCTGATGCGCCACATGATCGAGGCCGGCGCGGCGGGCGTGCACTTCGAGGACCAGCTGGCCTCCGAGAAGAAGTGCGGGCATCTCGGCGGCAAGGTGCTGGTGCCGATCTCCCAGCACATCCGCACGCTCAACGCGGCCCGCCTGGCCGCCGACGTGGAGGGGGTGCCGACGGTCCTGCTCTGCCGCACCGATGCCGAGAGCGCGCAGCTCCTGACGAGTGACGTGGACGAGCGCGACCGACCCTTCATCTCCGGCGATCGCACGCCGGAGGGCTTCCACCGCATCCGGCCCGGCGTCGGCAAGGACTACGCCATCGCCCGCTCCCTCGCCTACGCGCCCTATGCCGACCTGCTGTGGTGGGAGACGTCGGACCCCGACCTGAACGACGCACGCGCCTTCGCGGAGGCGATCCACCGTGCGTTCCCGGGCAAGATGCTCGCCTACAACTGCTCACCGAGCTTCAACTGGCAGCGCAAGATGGGCGTGGACGCCGCGGCCAAGTTCCAGCGCGAGATCGGCGCCATGGGCTACAAGTTCCAGTTCGTGACCCTCGCCGGGTTCCACTCGCTGAACCTGTCCATGTTCAAGCTCGCCCGCGGCTACCGGGATCGCGGCATGGGCGCCTATTCCGAGCTCCAACAGGCGGAGTTCGCCGCGGAGCCGGAGGGCTTCACCGCCGTGCGCCACCAGCGGGAGGTAGGCGTGTCCTACTTCGACGCGGTGGCGACGGCGGCCGCCGGCGGGCAGTCCAGCACCACCGCCATGGCGCACTCGACCGAGGCTGCGCAGTTCCACGACCACGCCACCCCGGCGCGCGAGCCAGCGGCGGCGAAGTAGTCCACCCCGGTACAGGAGGAGCGCGACATGAGCGACGAGAACTACGACGACGGCCTGGTGCATTCCCATGGCTGGGCCACCGACAAGGCCGGGCCGGTGATCGCGGCGAAAGCGCCTACCACGATCCCCGAAGCCGGCTACGATGACGGCCTGGTTCATTCCCATGATTGGGCACGCGGCGACTCCCGGACGGTGTAGCCGGGGGATCAGAGCTCGCGGCCGGACCCCCGGGGGCAAGGTCCCCCGGGGGTCCTTCATATCTCCAGCGCAGGCGGACGGGAGCAGCGCGCCGGGGCGCACCGACGCCGCTCCATGTCGTGTCGTCGCCGCCCGGGCACCGCGCCGGCGCCGCCTGTAGGTCCGCGGGACGGCGTCGGCGGGCGGCGCGTCGCCGTCAGTGCGGCTTCTTCGGCATGTAGAGGTCGGTGATGGTTCCCTCGAAAGCCTCGGCCGCCATGCCCACGGTCTCGGACAGGGTGGGGTGGGGGTGGATGGTGGAGCCGATGTCGGCGGCCTCCGCGCCCATCTCGATGGCCAGCGCCGCCTCCGCGATCAGGTCGCCGGCCGAGGAGCCGACGATGCCGCAGCCGATGATCCGCTCGGTGCCCTCCTCGAACAGGACCTTCGTCAGGCCCTCGTCGCGCCCCAGCGAGAGGGAGCGGCCGCTGGCGGCCCAGGGAAAGACGCCCTTGCCGTAGTTCACGCCCTTCGCCTTCGCCTCGTTCTCCGTCAGCCCGACCCAGGCCACCTCCGGGTCGGTGTAGGCGACGGAGGGGATGACGCGGGCGTCGAAGGCGCTGTTGCGTCCCGCTGCCACCTCGGCTGCGACCTTGCCCTCGTGCACGGCCTTGTGGGCGAGCATCGGCTGGCCCACCACGTCGCCGATGGCGAAGATGTTCGGCACGTTGGTCCGCATCTGCAGGTCCACGGGAATGAAACCGCGCTCATCCACCCGGACGCCGGCGTTCTCCGCGCCGATCAGCCTTCCGTTCGGCCTGCGCCCCACCGCGACGAGAACCTTGTCGAAGGTTGCGGTGGCGGGTGCGCCGCCGCCCTCGAAATGGGCCGTCAGCCCCTCCGGACCCGCGTCCACCTTCGTCACCTTCGTTTTCAGGTGGATGGCCTCGTACTGCTTGCCGATCCGCCGGGCGAGTGGGGTCACGATGTCCTTGTCCGCGCCCGGGATGATCTGGTCCATCAGCTCCACGATCGTCACCTTCGTGCCGAGCGCGTGATAAACGGTCGCCATCTCCAGCCCGATGATGCCGCCGCCGATCACCAGCAGCCGCCCGGGCACGCCGTCCAGCGCCAGCGCGCCGGTCGAGTCGATGACGCGCGGGTCGCCGTGGGGGACGAAGGGCAGCGTGACCGGCTCCGAGCCCGCCGCGATGATCGCGTGCTCGAAGCCGATCGTGGTGCGCTTCCCGTCCTCCGCCTCCACGGTCACCTGGTTCGGCGCGGTGAATCGGCCGGTGCCGGTCACGACCTGCACCTTGCGCTGCCGCGCGAGGCCGGACAGCCCGCCCGTCAGCTTCCTGACCACGCCGTCCTTCCACCCGCGCAGCGCGTCCACATCCACCTCGGGCCGCGCGAAGCGGATCCCGTGGGCTCCCATCTCCTCCGTCTCGGAGATCACCTTCGCGGCGTGCAGCAGCGCCTTGGAGGGGATGCAACCGACATTCAGGCAGACACCGCCGAGGTTCGGCCACCGCTCCACGAGGACGACCTTCTTGCCGAGGTCGGCGGCGCGGAAGGCCGCGGTGTAGCCGCCCGGCCCGGCGCCGAGGACGAGCACCTCCGCGTGCAGGTCGCTGGAGCCGGCCGCGGGCTTCGCCGAGGGGGCAGGGCCGGACGGCGCGGCGGCGGCGCCGGAGGCCGGCCCGGTTCCCGCGTCCCGGGTGGAGGAGCCGTAGCCCGCCTGCCCCTCGCCCGGCGCGTGGCCCGCGCCGCTGCCGGTCGCCGCCCCGCCACCGGCGCCCGCCCCCGCGACCTCCAGCGTCAGGATGACGCTTCCCTCCGCGACCCGGTCCCCGACCTTGACCTTCACCTCGACCACCGTGCCGGCCTGGGGCGCCGGCACCTCCATCGTGGCCTTGTCGCTCTCGAGGGTGATCAGCGGGTCCTCGGCGGCGACCGTCGCGCCGGGGGCCGCATGCACCTCGATCACCGGCACGTCCTTGAAGTCACCGATGTCGGGAACCCGGACCTCGATCGTGCTCATGCTGCCGTCCCTCCTCAGAGCACCAGCTTCCGCACGTCCTCGAGGACGGTGCAGAGGTGGCGGGCGAAGCGGGCCGCGAGCGCCCCGTCGATCACCCGGTGGTCGTAGGAGAGGCAGACCGGCAGCATCAGCCGGGGACGGAACTCCGTCCCGTTCCAGACCGGCGCCATCCGTGACCGCACGACGCCGAGGATCGCGACCTCCGGCGCGTTGACGATGGGGGTGAAGGCGGTGCCGCCGATGCCGCCGAGCGAGGAGATGGTGAAGGTGCCGCCCGACATGTCGGCGGCCGTGAGCTTCCCGTCGCGGGCCTTCTTCGAGATGGTGCCCATCTCCTGGCTCAGCTCCGTGATGCCCTTGCGGTCCACGTCGCGGATCACCGGGACCACCAGCCCGTCCGGCGTGTCCACCGCGATGCCGACGTGGTAGTATCTCTTGAGGATCAGCGCGTCCTTCTCCGGGGAGAGGGAGGCGTTGAACTCCGGGAATTTCCGGAGCGCCGAGACGCTCGCCTTCAGCAGGAAGGCAAGCATCGTGACGCGGTAGCCCTCGCCCTTGGCCGTCCCGTCCAGCTCCTTGCGGTAGGCCTCCGTCTCCGTCACGTCCGCCTCGTCGCTGTGCGTGACATGCGGCACGTTCAGCCAAGCGCGGTGCAGGTGCGGCCCGGAGAGGCGCTTGATCCGCGACAGGGGACGCGACTCGATGGGGCCGAACTTCGAGAAGTCCTGCGCCGGGATCTCCGGGATCCCCGCCCCAGCCGCCGGCGCCGAGGCCGCAGCGGGGGCGGGCGCCGGGGCGCTGAGGAAGGCGCGCACGTCCTCCTTCGTGACGCGGCCCTTCTCGCCCGTGCCCTTCACCTTCGTCAGGTCCACGCCCAGCTCACGGGCCAGACGCCGGACAGCGGGGCTCGCATGAACCCCCGCGAAGCTTTCCACCGCCTCGCCCGGCCCGGGCTGGGAGGAGGGAGAGAGCCCCGGCGGCGGCGCCGGGACCTGGTGCTTCGGCTCTGGTGGCTCCTGCATCGCGAGCACGGAGGGGGCGGAGGGAGGTGCCGGCTCGGCCGATCCGTCGCCGCCCCGGAAGGTCACGATCGCCGTGCCCTCGCTCACCCGATCGCCCACCTTGACGAGGATCTGATCCACGACGCCATCGCGCGGGGCGGGAACCTCCATCGTCGCCTTGTCGGATTCGAGCGAGATCAGCGGGTCGTCGGCCTTCACCTCGCTGCCCGGGCCGACATGCACCTCGATGATCGGCACGTCCTTGAAGTCCCCGATGTCGGGGACCGTGATCGCGTTCACTGCGGCCATGTGCGGCTTCTCCCATGGGCCTCTCCGCGCCGCGGCGCGGGGCCGGTTCGTGTGCTCAGACGGCGAGGGGGTTCGGCTTCTCGGGATCGATGCCGTAGCGCTGGATCGCCTCCGCGACCTTCGCGCGCGGCAGCTTCTGATCGCGCGCGAGGCTGTCCAGCGCGGCGACCGCCACCCAGTGCCGGTCCACCTCGAAGAAGTGTCGCAGCTTCCGGCGATAGTCGGACCGGCCGAAGCCGTCCGTCCCGAGCACGCGGTATCGGCCGGGAACATGGGGCCGGATCTGCTCCGCGAAGATCCGGATGTTGTCGGTGGACGCGATGACCGGGCCCTCCCGCCCGCGCAGCATGTGCTCCACGTAGCTCGCGCGGGGCTCCTCCTGCGGGTGCAGCAGGTTCCAGCGTTCCACCGCCTGGGCGTCGCGCGCCAGCTCCGTGAAGCTCGTCACGCTCCAGATGTCGGACTTGATGCCGAAGTCGCGCTCCAGAAGCTCGGCGCCGGCGATCACCTCGCGCAGGATGGTGCCGCTGCCCATCAGCTGCACCCGTGGCCCTGCGCCCTCCGACGCCCGGAAAAGGTACATGCCGCGCAGGATGCCCTCCTCCGCACCCTCTGGCATCGGCGGGTGCTCGTAATTCTCGTTCATGACGGTGAGGTAGTAGAAGACGTCCTCCTGCTCCGCATACATGCGGCGCAACCCGTCCTGGACGATCACCGCCACCTCATAGGCGAAGGTCGGGTCGTAGGAGACGCAGTTCGGGATCACCGAGGAGAAGACGTGGCTGTGCCCGTCCTCGTGCTGCAGGCCCTCGCCGTTCAGGGTGGTGCGGCCCGCGGTGCCCCCGACGAGGAAGCCGCGCGCCCGCAGGTCGCCGGCGGCCCAGGCCAGGTCACCGACGCGCTGGAACCCGAACATGGAGTAGTAGATGTAGAACGGGATCATCGGCGTGTCGGAGTGGCTGTAGGAGGTCGCCGCCGCGATCCAGGAGGACATGGCCCCCGGCTCGTTGATCCCTTCCTGCAGCAGCTGGCCGGACTTGTCCTCCTTGTAGAACATGAGCTGGTCGGCGTCCTGCGGGCGGTAGAGCTGCCCCACCTGGCTGAAGATGCCGAACTGGCGGAACATTCCCTCCATGCCGAAGGTGCGGCTCTCGTCCGGCACGATCGGCACCACGCGCTTGCCGATGTTCTTGTCGCGCAGCAGTGTGTTGAGGACGCGCACGAAGGCCATGGTGGTGGAGATCTCGCGTCCCTCGCCCGAGCCCTTGAGCTGCGCGTCGAAGGCCGACAGGGGCGGCACCTGGAGCGGAGTGGACCGGGTTCGCCGCTGCGGCAGGTATCCGCCCAGGGCGCGGCGCCGCTCGTGGAGATATCTGTGCTCCGGCGATCCTTCCTCGAAGCGCAGGAAGGGAACCTCCTTGATCTGCTCGTCGGTGAGCGGCAGTCCGAAGCGGTCGCGGAACTCCTTCAGATGCGCCTCACCCATCTTCTTCTGCTGGTGGGTGATGTTCTGACCCTCGCCGGCCTCCCCCATGCCATAGCCCTTCACGGTCTTGGCAAGGATGACGGTGGGCTGGCCCTTGTGCCGCACCGCTGCGGAATAGGCCGCAAAGACCTTCAGCGGGTCGTGGCCACCGCGGGTCAGCGCCCAGATCTGGTCGTCCGACATGTCGGCGACCATCGCCTTCAGCTCGGGATACCTGCCGAAGAAGTGCTCGCGGACGTAGGCGCCGTCCTTCGACTTGAAGTCCTGGTACTCGCCGTCGACCGCCTCCTCCATCCGCTTGAGCAGGATGCCGGAGGTGTCCTTGGCCAGCAGCCGGTCCCAGCCGGTGCCCCAGAGCACCTTGACCACATTCCAGCCCGCACCACGGAAGATCCCCTCCAGCTCCTGCACGATCTTGCCGTTGCCCCGCACCGGGCCGTCCAGGCGCTGAAGGTTGCAGTTGATGACGAAGACGAGGTTATCGAGCCGCTCCCGGCCCGCGAGGGAGATGGCGCCGAGCGATTCCGGCTCATCCGTCTCGCCGTCGCCGAGAAAGGCCCAGACCTTCCGTCCCTCGGTCTGCGCCAGACCGCGTCCCTGCAGGTACTTCAGGAACCGCGCCTGGTAGATCGCCATCAACGGGCCAAGCCCCATGGAGACGGTCGGGAACTGCCAGTAGTCCGGCATCAGCCAGGGGTGCGGATAGGAGGAGAGGCCCTTGCCGTCCACCTCCTGCCGGAAGTTCAGCAACTGCTCCTCGGTCAGGCGCCCCTCCAGGAAGGAGCGGGCATAGATCCCGGGCGACGAGTGGCCCTGGACATAGATCAGGTCGCCGCCATGGCCCTCGTGCGGGGCGTTCCAGAAGTGCTGGAAACCAGTGTCGTAGAGCGTCGCAGCGGATTGGAAGGAGGCGATGTGACCGCCCAGCTCGCTGCTGACCTTGTTGGCCCTCAGCACGATGGCGAGCGCGTTCCAGCGGATATAGGAGCGGATACGGTGCTCGATCTCGCGGTTTCCGGGATGCCGCTCCTGGCGATCGGGCGGGATGGTATTCAGGTAAGGCGTGTTGACCGAGTAGGGAACCGGCGTGCCCCAGCGCCGCGCGCGGCCGATCAGCTCGCCGATGAGGTGCGCGGCCCGGTCCTGGCCCTCGACCTCGATCACACCTTCGAGCGATTCGAGCCATTCCTGGGTCTCGGCGGGATCAGGGTCGCGGAAGCTGTCCACGTCGTTTCCTTTCATTATTGTCTCTTGCCCGCCTCGTGGGCGGGCCCGCCAGCCGAGCCAGTGAGCGCTGAGTGAACCGGGCCGTCATGGTTGGGCGAGAGGAGGGGATGGCGTCCGGACGAGCGCCCTCCTTCCCTTCGATCCGGCCCGCGACGAATCCTCCGTCCGGGCCCATCGCGGTCGAGTGCCCTCCACGGCCGTCGCCGCATGGTGCCGAGAGGCGCGTGGCCACGGCCGGAAGTAGGACTCAGGATGCCATTCCCTGACCGGACATACCGCTCGCCTCAGTCTCCTCCACGTCAGTCTTGCCGGACAGAGGTGGGAAGCCGTGGACGCCGCCGCCCGTGCTCGTCATTGCTTCCTCCTGGATGGCTGATCGCTGAACGGTGCCCGCAGCTTGGGATAGGGCAGGGATGCTCATGTCCGCTCGCCATCGAGCGCAGCCAAGGGGCCGGGACTGCATGCGCGCGTGACTGTGATTGGGACGGGCGGCGCCTCCTCCAGCGGATCAGCGGTCGTCGAGGAGTGCTCGCCGTCATGCACGCAGCCCACACGGGAGGGGCGGCCAGAAGCCTGAGACACCGACATGAGCCCGGTATTGCTTCATCTGGTTTGTCGGACCCGGCGCTGGACTGCGACGACGGTTCCGTTCTTACGCGTGAACGAGCCAACTCAGCAAGCCGCGCGTCGGTAGCCACGCCAACGGCGGAGCGGCGCGGGCTTTCGTGCTCGGGCTTCCGGAGATGAGTCGGCGACGCTGCCGTCCCGCGACGGCCGCGGAAGGTCAGAAGCGGAAGGGACGCGCGCACACGCAGAGGAGCTCGTGGCCGATCGACGTCGGGCAAGGTGTGATCAGGCCGGCGCAGGGGCGTCGCCGACATGGAGGCGTGCTGAGGGTCCGCGTTGCGTGCTCGGCACGCCGGAGCTCTCGGCTCCAGCGAAGACCGGGAGCACGCGCCGCTCCCGCGCGACATGAGTTGCGCGGGGAAGAACGCTCTGCTTCGTCACCGACGGCTGCGCGTCGCGCAGAACGTTGGCGCAGTCCGCAACCGAGCTCCGATCCCGCGTGGTGCCGATGAGACGGAGCGATATCAGGACGGACAAGGCGCATGACGCATCGTACAGATCAGATCATGCGGGCTGGGTTCGGATCGCCGGTCGTGTCGTTCCCGCGCGGCCGCAGCACCGATGCTCGATCCGGGGAACGGCGTTCAGCGACGCGCGCGGGGTGTCGCCCTTGTGTGGGTGCGCCGGCGGCGCGCGGCGACGATCCCGTCGGGACGCCGCCGGATCTCCCGCCTCTGGTCCTGGAACCACCGAACGGAGAACACCAGCAGGCTGATCGCGAGAAGGCGGTCGAGGAGGAGAGGCTCGTCGAACTCGATCACCTTCCCCTGCGGCGTGGCCGTGCCTTCGTGGACGCAGATGTCGGCCTCGAAGGCGAGGAACGCCGCCACCGTCAGCACCGCCGCGATGAGGCCCAAATTCTGCACGCTCATGCGATGTCGCGTCGCGAGTGTGCTGACGGCTCTCGGCCAGTTCGCGCGGCAGGTCTGATGCATGGCGCCTGTATGGCCGGGATCCCTCCAGCAAGGGAAAGCCGCGCCTCCGCCGCTCCATGGGCGTGACTGTCAGGGGCACCCTGTCCGCAGAAGGGCGCGGTCGGCATCCGACAGCGCCTCGCCCAGTTGCGCCCGTTGCAGCACCGCCGTGCAGCGCCCCGACGGCGCAGCGGACGTCCCCGCCACCGTCCGCGGAGGCGGCCGCGGTGACGGCGGGACCCGCACCTCGAAGGTCACGACATCGGCCCGCACCTCGGGCCCCGACTGCAGCGCCCGTTGCAGGGCGGCGAGGTAGGGACCGGCCGGCTCCGTCGTGGGGCGCGCGCCCAGGTCCAGCGGCACCGGGCTGACCAGCGCCGTCAGCAACCGCGGCCCTGGGGGTGATCCGGCCGGCTGCACCACCGTGACGCGCCGCTCCGCCGCCGCCGCGGGCACCGGCACGTGCCGCACCGTGCCATCCGGCTGGAACAGATCCAGCAGCACCGCCTCTCCCCCAGTGCCACGGAGCGTGAGGGTCAGCGTGCCGCCCGCGGCCACCTCGCGCTGGGTAAGGGTCATGAGCCGGCCCGCGGTCACGCGGGTCGCGCGCACGGGCGGCGCCAGCAGGTCCACGGGCTCGCAGGCGAAGGCGGGCAGGAACTCCACCGCCTGCGGAGAGAGACGGATGCCACGCGTCGCCCCGGCCTGCCGGAGGAAGCCGTCCCAGTCCGGCCTGGACGGCGCCAGCCCGCTCACGCTGATCCGCCCGCCCGTCGAGGACACCTCCAGCAGGGAGCAGCGCTGCTCGCGCGCGAGCGTGATCAACCGCTCCGTCGGATCAGGGGCCGGCGGCGCCGGGCCAGGGCCGGCAGGCGGCGCGGGTTCGGCCACCCGCGCCGGCGGCACCGCCGCGGCACCGGCGAAGTAGAAGTCGCCCTCGATGGGAGAGGTGGAAACCCAGGGCTGCTGGCTGCCGCCCGTGGCGCGTTTCACCTGCAGGCCCACTCGGTTGAACAGGCGGAACACGTCCAGCCCTGGCTGCCGCATCGCCTCGGCCAAGGCCGCGGTATAGGGCGAGTTGGTCCCCATCCCGTCCACCGCCACGTTGCCGGGCTGCGTCGCGTAGGAGAGGAGGGTGCCTTCCGGCGCCCGCATCTCCGCGAGCCCGCCACCGACGGATCGCAGGCCGCGCGTGAGGAACGGATTGTTCCGGCAGGCGTCGAGCAGGACGAGGTTCAGCCGCGTCCCCGCGCCGCTCATCTGTCGCAGGACGAGGTCCGCATCCACCATCTGAAAGTCGAGGTCCTGCGCCCGGGTGGGGTTCGCATCCACCGGCACCAGCCAGTTCACGCCGCCCACCTGCAGCCCGTGCCCGGCGTAGTAGAAGAGCCCCACCTCCGCCCCGGCCAGGGCGCGGCCGAACTCCTGCACCTGCCGCGACAGCCCGGCCCGGTCGAGGTTCACCTGCGCCCCGCCGCCCACGAGCTCGAAGCCCAGGCCGCGCAGGGTCGTCGCCATGAGCTGGGCGTCGTTCGCCGCGTTCGGCAGCCGCTCCACGCTGCGATAGGCGGCGTTGCCGATCACCAGGGCGACGCGGCGCCCGGCGATCGGCGCATCCGGAGCCTGTGCGCCCGCCCCCGACGGCACTGCCAAGCCGATCAGCGCGGCCAGCAGGAGGAGGGCGGCGCGCATCGTCAACAGGCCGGGATGGTGCGGAATTCGACGCGGCGGTCCAGCGCGTCCGCCGCGCCGTTCGCCGCCGTGCCGACCAGCGGCCGCTGCGCGCCGGCGCCGGTGGCGACCACCCGGCCGCGCAGGCCAGGCGCTTCGCCCTCCAGCCGGGCCTTCACGGCCTCGGCCCTCAGCACCGACAGCCGCTCGTTCAACGCCGCCGAGCCTGACGCGCTGGTGTGGCCCGCCACCTCCAGGCAGGCGCTGCTCTGCGCGCCGCGGGTCGCGATCTGGCGCAGCCACATCGGGTAGTCGCCGCTCACCCGGGGATCCGCGACGAAGGCGGTGGAGCCCTCGCGGAACAGCAGCTTCACCGCCAGCCGGTTGTGGCGCAGGCCGTAATCCACCAGGTCTCCGAAGGCCGCCTCCGCCTCCGCCCGCTGCCCCAGCCGCGCGCGGGTGAGGTAGAGGCCGTTGAAGACGCGGAGCTGATCGCCGCCCGGCGTGGTGCGGGCGCTCGCATAGAGGTCCAGCGCCTCGCGGTAGCGGCCGGCATCATAGGCCTCGATCGCCTGGTTCACGGTGGCCGCCGCGATGATCCCGTTCAGGTAGGCGGGCGGGATGGGGTCGCCGGCGCGCGTGGCCTGGCAGGTGTCGATATAGGCGCGGCTGCCCGGGTCCTCGGTCCAGGTCGGGCTCTCAGCGAAGGCGCGGGTGGGGGTGGCGTCCACGCCCGCCGGCAGGGCCCGGGCGACGCCCTTGGCCGCGATCCGCCCGCTGCCGAGATCCGCCATGACGAGGCAGAAGCGATAGGCCTCCCGCGGGCCCGTCGGCTGGTTCTGCGCGTTCACCGGGGTGAAGGTGCCGACCATCACCAGCGGCGAGGCGGCGACGGTCGTGGCGTTGAAGGGCCGGATGTCGAATTGCGGGTAGCGCTCGCGCGCCAGCGCCTCCAGCCGGCTGCCGAGCGTCCGGGTCGCGGCGGACTGCTCTCCGGTCACGCCGTTCACCAGCGGGTCGATGACCACCACCCGGCGCGCCCCGCCCGTGCCCGCGGCGGAGAAGACGGCGTTGCCGGCATTGAGCACCGCCTGGTCGAAGGGCACCGGCGCGGGCGGGGGCGGCGCCGCGGCCGGGGTCGCGGTGCCCGCCGGCGAAAGCTCCGCGCAGGCGGCGACCAGCAGCGCCAACGCGAGGATGAGTCCTCGTTCCGGACGCGCCATGGCGGCTTCTCCCGAAGGCTGCCCGAACGGCAGCAGAATCACCGGGGGCGGGTCAATCATTCCTCTGTCGCGCCTGTCTCATTCTTGCGTCAACCTCCCCGGCCGTCACCGCTCGCCGGCTCCGGGCCGGACCGGCGCGCGGCGCAGGCCATGACATTTGCCCCGGCCGCCCCCCCCAGCTATGAGGCGCCGATGTTCCGCCCGTCCGTCCTGATCCCCGCCCTTGCCCTGGCGCTGGCCGTGGCGGCCGCGCCGGTGGACGCCCAGACGCCCCGGCGCCCGGCCCCCCCCGGCAACGCGCCGGCGGCCGAGGCCGCTCAGCCCGGCGGCAACCGCATCGTCGCGGTGGTGAACGGCGACGTGGTGACGGAGAACGAGATCCGTTCCCGCGCCCGGCTTTTCGCGCTGAACGTCGGCGTCTCGCCCGATCCCGGCCTCGTGCAGCGCATCCGCCCGCAGATCATCCGCCAGCTCATCGAGGAGCGGCTGCGCCTGCAGGAGATCCAGCGCCGCCGCATCCCGGTGACGGACGAGGAGGTGGCCGCCGCCATCAACGAGCTCGAGGGGCGCAACCAGATGCCCTCCGGCGGGCTACGCGCGCAGCTCCGCGCGGCGGGCGTCGAGCCGCGCGTCCTCTACGACCAGATCCGCGCCCAGATCGGCTGGGTCCGCTTCGTCCGCGCCCTGCTGGGCCCGAACGCCGAACCGTCCGAGGACGCGGTGCGGGAGATGGTGGCGGCCCAGACCGCCCGCGCCGGCCAGCCGGAATACCTCGTCTCCGAGATCTTCGTCCCGATCGACGATCCCGCCCAGTCCGAGGCGACCCGGCGCTACGTGGACGACGTGGTGGGCCGGCTGCGCGGCGGCCTGCCCTTCGCGCTGGCGGCCACGCAGTTCAGCCAGAGCCAGACGGCCCTGCAGGGCGGCGACCTGGGCTGGCTTCGGGCCGACCAGATGGAGCCGGAGGTCGCCGCCCTGGTGCAGCGCATGCCGCCGGGCGCCGTGTCCAACCCCATCCCGGTCCCGGGCGGCTTCCAGATCGTGGCGCTGCGCCAGAAGCGGGAATCGGGGCGGGAGAGCAGCGGGACGATGGTCTCGCTCCGCCAGGCCTTCCTGCCCTTCTCCTCCCCCCTGAACCCGCAGGCACCGACCGAGCAGCAGCGCGCGACGCTGGCCCGCGCCCAGGCCATCCGCGGCGGCTGCGACGCGGTGGAGGCCGCGAACCGCGCCGCCAACTCCCCCCGGCCCGCCGATCCCGGCCCGGTGCGGCTGGAGGGGCTGAACCCGCCGCAGCTGCGCCAGCTCGTCGCCGGACTGCCGGTGGGCCGCGCCAGCCAGCCGATCGTGACGCCCGAGGGCATCCTGGTGATCGCCGTCTGCTCGAAGGAGCAGCAGCGCGTCGCGGCCTTCACCCCGGAGCAGGCCCGCGCCCAGATCCTGCGCGAGCGGGGCGAGACCCTGTCCCGCCAGCAGATCCGCGACCTGCGCCGCCGCGCGGTCATCGAGATGCGGGAGTAGCGCCGCGGCCCCGCCGCCCGCCGCGCCCGGCATGCTCCCGACGCTGCGCGAGACGGTCGATCGGCACGGGCTGGCGGCCCGCAAGTCGCTCGGCCAGCACTTTCTTCTCGATCCCGCGGTCTGCGCCCGCATCGCCGCCCTCGCTGGCGACCTGACCGGCCGGCAGGTGCTGGAGGTGGGGCCGGGACCGGGTGGCCTGACCCGCGCGCTGCTGGACACGCCCGCCGCCCACGTCCACGCGGTGGAGCTGGACTCCCGCGCCGTCGCGGCGCTGGCGGAGCTGGCCGCCGCCCACCCCGGCCGCCTGAGCGTGATCGAGGCGGACGCGCTGAAGCTCGATCCCGTGGCGCTGATGCCGGCGCCGCGGGCGGTCGTGGCCAACCTTCCTTACAACGTCGGCTCCCCCCTGCTGATCGGCTGGCTGGCCCAGGCCGGTGCTTTCGAGAGCCTGACGCTGATGTTCCAGCAGGAGGTGGCGGAGCGCATCGCCGCCGCCCCGGATACGGAGGGCTACGGGCGGCTCTCGGTCGCCGCCCAGTGGCGCTGCGAGGTATCGCTCGTGCTGCGCCTGCCGCCCGGCGCCTTCTCCCCGCCGCCGAAGGTTTGGTCCGCGGTGGTGCGGCTGGTGCCGCACGCGTCGCAGCCCGATCCGGCACTGGCGCGCGCGATGGAGCGGGTGACGGCGGCGGCCTTCGGACAGCGGCGGAAGATGCTGCGCGGATCGCTCAAGTCGCTCGGCGGGGCGGAGGCGCTGCTGGGCGCCGCGGCCATCGAGCCGACGCGCCGGGCGGAGACGCTGTCGGTGGCGGAGTTCGAGATGTTGGCCCGGGCGCTGCTCGAGCGGGAGGCGGCGTGATCCGCCTTCTCGTGCTGCTGCTGCCGCTGATCGCGGTCGCGCCGGCGCGCGCGGCCGCCTGTGAGGACGTGCTCATCGGCGACAGCATCGCCGCCGGCATGGAGCCCTATGCCCGGGCGAGCGGCTTCCAGGTCATCGCCCTCAGCGGCGCGCCGCTCGCCTGGGCCAAGCAGCAGGACCCCGGCTGCGTCCGCCGCCTGATCCTCGTGATCGGCACGAACGACCTTCGCCGCTTCCGCGTGCCTGAAGAGACGCGCGACTACGTCCGCCAGGTCGAGCAGACGCTGCACGCCTGGAGGCCGGAACGGGCGCTCTGGGTCACGCCGTCCTGCTTCGATCCGCGCCGCAACCCCACCCTGCACCGCGGGAGCAGCCTGCTCCAGCCGCAGCTCGCGGCGTTCAAGGTCACGTCGCGCTGGCGGATGCTCGACGGCTACGTGGATGGCTGCCCGTCCCTCCGGCGCGGGGACGGGGTGCACCCGGACCCTGACACCGCGGAGCGCTGGTGGCATCGTGCGCTCGATGCCGTCGACCGGGGATTCGTTGATGCGCCGCCGCCTGCCACTCCTTTTGCTGCTGCCGTTCCTGCTGCCGTCCGTCCCGTTCCTTCCGCTGTCCGCCCCGGCCCGGGCGATGGAGTTCGCGACCGAGACCGACGGCGACACGACGCTGATCATCGGCCTCGGCGAGATCCGCCTCGGGGACGAGGGGCGCTTCGCGAACCTCCTCGGGCGGCTCGGGCAGCGGATCGTCCTCGTGCTGGACAGCCCCGGCGGGAACGTGTGGGCGGCGAACAGCATGCGCGGCTCGGTCGCGGGCCACGGCATGACGGTCCTGGTCCCCAGCGGCGCTGACTGCGCTTCCGCCTGTTTTCTCCTCTTCGCCGCGGCACGGGACCGCGTGGTGGGGCGCGGCGCGCGCATCGGCGTCCACAGCGTCTCCCGCGGCCGCGGGGTCGAGAACACCGAGACGCGGGCGGCCACCACCGAGTTCGCGCGCCTCGCGAACAACTACGAGGTGCCGCCGGCGATCGTGGCGCGCATCGTCACCACGCGCCCCAGTGAGATGGCCTGGCTATCCGAGGCGGACATCCTGAGCATCCGCAACACCCGCATCGTGGACACGCCGCCCGTGAACGTCCCGGCGCGCCCGGCCATGCCGGAGCCGGCGACACCGGCCGCCACCCCGGTCCCCGGCCCGGCTGCGGGCGGTACGGTCTCGTCGGGTCCGGCCCCCGTCGCGCTGCCGTCCCCGCCCGCCAAGCCGTCCGGCACCGGAGGGGCTTTCGCCCAGGGGCGTGCGGACTGGGCAGTCACGCAGGACTGGGTGCAGGGCCAGTCCGGCAGCCTGCGCGCGGGGATCGAGTCCTGGGTACGCCGCCGCAGCATGCGCAACCCCGGCGGCTGCGAGAACCTGGACCCGGATTTCGCGCGCGGCTGCGCGGAGGCGCGGCGCCGCTTCGCGCCGATCGACGCGCGGCGGATGACGGATCCAGAGTACCGGCGCGGCTTCAGCCCGGGCTAGGTCTGGGGCAGGCCGCCACGCGCTCGGCCAGCGGCGCGCGGCGTGCCGTCAGGTGGCCGGCGCCAACGCGGCAAAACGTCCGGCGAAGGCGTCGCGCTCCGCGGGGCTCATGTGCAGGCCGCGCTTGGTGCGGCGCCAAAGCGCATCCTCCGGCGCCCTCACCCATTCCCGCGCGCGCATCCACTCCAGCTCCCGCGCGGTGATGCCGCCGCCCAGGTCGCCGCCCAGCTCGTCCATGGACCGCGCCCCGTCCAGCACCCTGTCCAGCAGGCCTCCATGGGTGCGGATCAGGCGGTCCAGCAGCGGCCGATCGAGGAAAGGATGGGCGCGGGCCATGGCCTCCGTGAAGGCATCGCGCGTCAGGCCGCCCAGGTCGCCGCCGGGCAGCGCGGCTGTGCCGGTCCAGTGCGTGCCGGCGCGGCCCAGCGCGCGGCCGATGTCGTCCACCGCATCCTCCGCCAGCCGGCGATAGGTGGTGATCTTGCCGCCGAGCACCGAGAGCAGCGGCGCGCCCTGGGTGTCAAGCTTGAGCGTGTAGTCGCGCGTGACGGCGGAGGGATTGTCCTCCCCGCTGTCGAGCAGCGGGCGCACGCCGGAATAGGTCCAGACGATGTCGTCCGGCGTGATGGGACGGCGGAACTGGCGGGAGACAGCCTCGCAGAGATAAGCCGCTTCCTCCGGCGTGCAGCGCGGCGGGCCGGAGGCGGGGTCGTGCACCACGTCGGTCGTGCCGACGAGGCTGAAGTGTTCCTCATAGGGGATGACGAAAACGATGCGGCGGTCGTCGTTCTGCAGGATATAGGCGTGGCTGCCTTCGTACAGCTTCGGCACGACGATGTGGCTGCCGCGGACCAGGCGGATGCGGCCGGCCAGCCGAGCCCCGGCCGATTCCTGCGCGCCCATCACCCAGGGGCCGGCGGCATTGGCGATGGCGCGGGCGCGCACGGTGCGCTCCGTCCCGTCGGCACCGCGTAGCGTCGCGGTCCATGCGTCGGCGGCCCGGGTGGCGCCGGCGAAGACGGTGCGGGTCAGGATCTCGGCACCGCGGTCGGCGGCGTCGCGGGCGTTCAGCAGGACGAGGCGGCTGTCCTCCACCCAACAATCCGAATACTCGAAGCCGTGGGTCAGGTCCGGCCGCAGCGGCGCGCCCTGGGGGACACGGCGGAAGTCCAGGCCCTCGCTGGCCGGCAGGGATTTGCGGCGGGCGAGGTGGTCGTACAGGAAAAGGCCAGCGCGGATCATCCAGCGCGGCCGCATCTCCGGCCGGTGCGGCAGGACGAAGCGCATGGGCCAGACGATGTGCGGCGCGATGCCCAGCAGCACCTCCCGCTCGGCCAGCGCCTCCCGCACGAGGCGGAACTCGTACATCTCGAGGTAGCGCAGGCCGCCGTGGATGAGCTTGGAGGAGGAGGAGGAGGTCGCCTCGGCGATGTCGCCCTTCTCGGCCAGGATGACGGACAGGCCGCGCCCGGCGGCGTCGCGCGCGATGCCGCAGCCATTCACGCCGCCGCCGATGACGAGGAGGTCGAAGAGGTCGCTCACAGAAGCCTCGTGCGCAGGCGGGTCACCAGGATCTCCGCGGCCAGCACCACGGCGAAGATCGCGAGCAGGATCGTCGCCACCTGCTCCCAGCGGAAGAAGTTGATCGCGTCGTCCAGCACCACGCCGATGCCGCCGGCGCCCACGAGGCCGAGCACCGCGCTCTCCCGCAGGTTGATGTCCCAGCGGAACAGGGCGACGCCCCAGAAGGCCGGGCGGACCTGGGGCCAGACGGATTTCAGCATCTCGGTCGCCCAGGGGGCGCCGGCGGCGCGCAGCGCCTCCCGCGGGCCGTGGGCGGTTTCCTCCAGGGCTTCGGACAGGAGCTTGCCGACGAAGCCGATGGAACGGAAGGCGATGGCGAAGACGCCGGCCGCCGCGCCGGGGCCGAAGACGGCGACGAAGATCAACGCCCAGACGAGCGAGTTCACGGAGCGCGAGGCCACCATCAGGAACTGCGCGAGGACGTTCACCACCCGGATGCGGCAGATGTTGCGCGCGCCCATCAGGGCGATGGGGAAGGCGAGGAGCAGAGAGAGGATGGTGCCGAGCGTCGCGATGTGCAGGGTCTCGATCATCGCGCCCTGGATCGAGAACGCGTGGGCGAGGTCGGGCGGCCACATGCGGATGAACAGGTCCGCCATCTGCTCGGGCGCGTCGGCCAGGAATTCGGGGATGATGTCGATGCTGCGCACCGCCCAGACCACGGCGGCGACGCAGGCCAGCCAGACCGCCCAGCGGGCAATCCGCTCCCGCGGGGTGTGGCGGGTCCATTCCCGGCGCAGCGGCGCGACGGGATCGGCGATCACGGCGCTCATCGCAGGGCCGCCCGCACGCGGCCGGAGACGAGCTCGGCCAGGAAGATCATCGCGATGATGGCGATGAGGATGGCGGCGACGAAGTCGTAGTCGAAGCGCTTGAAGGCAGCGAAGAGCGTGCCGCCGATGCCGCCCGCGCCGACGATCCCGACGAGCGTCGAGTTCCGCAGGTTGCTGTCGAGCTGATAGATGCAGAAGCCGAGGAATCGCGAGGCGACCTGCGGCAGCACGGCGTAGGTGAGCACGCTGCCGAGCGGCGCGCCGGTCGCGCGCACGGCCTCGACCTGCTTCATCGAGATCTCCTCGATCGCCTCCGCGAACAACTTGGCGATGAAGCCGATGGAGGCGACCACCAGGGCGGCCGTGCCGGCCAGCGCGCCGAAGCCGATCGCCTTCACGAAGATGATCGCGACGATGACGTAGTGCAGGGACCGGCAGACCGCGATGAAGAAGCGCACCGGCCCGCTGACCCACCAGGGGGAGAGGTTGCGCGCCGCCAGCAGGCCGAGCGGCAGGGAGAGGAGGATGCCGATGGCAGAGGCGAGGACGGCGATCTGCAGGCTCTCGACCAGGCCCTCCACCATCAGCTCCCACCGGGCGAAGTTCGGCGGGATCATGCGCCCGAGGAAGCGCCCGGCCTCCCCAAAGCCGACGGAGAGCCGTTCCCAGGAAAGCCCGAGCGTGGAGGCGGCGTAGACGGCGTAGATCGCGAGCAGGATCAGGCCGATCCGCATCGGCCAGTCCGGGCGGAAGGCGACCCGGTCGCGCGCGGGCGCCGGCGTGGCGGTGGCGCTCACAGCCAGTCCTCGCCGCCGTAGATCTGGCGGAGGTGGGAGGGCTCCAGCGCCTCCGGCGGGCCGTCGAAGACGATGGCGCCGCCGGACATGCCGACGATGCGGCGGGCGTAGCGCTTCGCCAGCTCGACGTTGTGGATGTTGATGACCACCGGCACGCCCTCGGCGGCGGTCAGGCGGGCGAGGAGTTCCAGCACCTCCACCGCGGTCTTGGGATCGAGGCTGCTCGTCGGCTCATCGGCCAGGAGCACGTCCGGCCGCTGCATCAGCGCTCGGGCGATGCCGACGCGCTGGCGCTGGCCGCCGGAGAGGGCATCGGCGCGGCGCGTCGCCTGCTCCGGCAGGCCGACCGCGTCCAGCAGGCCGAAGGCGCGGTCGATGTCCTCCGCGGGGTAGCGCCGGAAGGCGGCGCGCCAGAAGCCGACATGGCCCAGGCGGCCGGTGAGGAGGTTCTCCATCACCGACAGCCGCTCCACGAGGTTGTATTCCTGGAAGACCATGCCGATCCGCCGCCGCGCCAGCCGCAGGGCGCGGCCGGACAGGGCGGTGATCTCGGTGTCGCCCAGGCGAACGCTGCCGCGCGTCGGCTCGACCAGTCGGTTGATGCAGCGGATGAGCGTGGACTTGCCGGTGCCGGAGGGGCCGATCACGGCGGTGATCCCCTCCGGCGCCACGGACAGGTCCACGCCCCGCAGCACCGGCTTGCCGGGGACGTATTCCTTGACGAGTCCCCGGATGTCGAGCGCGGCGCCCATCAGTTCGCGCGGGCCGGCGGCTGCGCGGCCGGGGCGGCGGGCGTGGAGCCCGGACCCTGGGTCGGCGCGACATGCGTCGGCGCGGCGGTCGCGCCCCCGGCCTGGGCATTGCGACGGGCCTCCGCCTCCAGCTCGCGCCGGCTCTCCGCGTCGAAGGCGGCGCGGTTGTAGGGGGCGTTCACGGCATCGGCCACGGCGCGGACCGGGGCCCACTGCTCCGCGTAGTTGGCGGGCCAGAAGCGGTCGTTGCCGCCGAGGTCGCGGGAGAAGGCCTCCGGCGCGCGGAAGTCGAAGAAGCACTGGCGGATGCGCTGCGCCAGCTCCGGCCGCAGGTCATGGGCCAGGGCGAAGCTGCTGGTGGGGAAGGGATCGCTCTCCCAGATGACGCGGAAGTTCTCCCGCCGCACCTGCCCGCGCGCGATCATGCGGTTGTAGACGTCCGAGGCCACGGGCGCCGCGTCGTAGTCGCCGGCGTTCACGCCCATCACGCTGCGGTCATGCCCGCCGGAATAGACCACGCGGTAGTCGGTATCCGGCGTCAGGCCCTGGGCGGGGAAGAAGGCGCGCGGGGCGAGGTTGCCGGAGTTCGACGTGGCGGAGGTGTGCGCGACGCGGCGGCCCTTCAGGTCCGCGAGCGTCCGGTACGGGCTGTCGGCGCGCACGATCATCACGACGCGGTAGGACTCGAAGCCCGTCGCGTCGCCCTTCACCGCGAAGGGCACCGCGCCCGCGAGGTTGACGGCGAAGGCGGTCGGGCCGGTGGAGAAGCCGGCGATGTGCAGCCGGCCGGACCGCATGGCCTCCACCTGCGCGGCGTTGGAGGTGACGGTGAAGTAGACCACCCGCTTGCCCGTGCACTGCGTCAGGTAGTCCAGGAAGGGGCGGAACTGGTTCGCGTAGAGCGCGGGGTCCTCGACCGGCGTGTAGGTGAACACCAGGGTGGAGGGATCGCGTTGCCGCGACGCCTCGGTCGGCACGTCGGCCACCAGGTCGCGGTTGGCGTCGCAGTAGGCCTCGTCCAGCGCGCCCCGGAAGGGGCAGGCGGCGCCGGACTGGGCACTGGCAGGGACAGTGGCGAGGGCCAGGATGGCGGCCGGAACCCCGGCCAGCAGGAACCTTTTCACGCGGCGTTCTCCCTCATGTGCTCGGATCGGGCCGCCAGCACGGCGGCGGCGAATTCGGCGAAGCCGCGCCCACCGGGCGCGTGCGTCACATAGGCGGGACGTGCCTCCATCCTGTCCAGATGCGGCGCGACGTTGGCGACGCCGATCGAGAGGGGGACGGCGGCGAAGAGGGGCGCGTCGTTCGGGCTGTCGCCCAGGAAGGCCGCGGTGGGCAGCGCGTGGTCCAGCGGCTCGAACAGCGCGTCGAAAAGGGCGGCGATCCCCGCCCGCTTGTCCCAGTCCCCGAACCAGGCGTTCACGTGGATCGAGGAGACCTTCGCCTGCGCGCCGCCGTCCCGGAACACCGCGGCGATCCGCGCGGCGTCGTCCAGCGGCAGCGGCCCCGCATCCTCGGCGAAGTCCACCGCGACGTCGAAGAGGCGGAAAGGCTGGTCCGCTGCGATCCGCGACCCCGGCACGGCGGCCATGGCGACCTCGGCCAGGGCCATCAGGCGGCCGCGGCCTGCCAGGCGCACCGCCTCCTCCTGCGCCTGCCAGCGGAGCATCCGCCGGTTCGCGCGGTCCTCGGCGTACCACAGGGCGCCGTTCTCCCCGACCACGGCGGCCACCGGCCACTGGCGGGCGATGGCGTCGCACCACCCCGCGGGCCGGCCGGTGACGGGGATGACGCGCAACCCGGCCCCGGCGAGCGCTTCCATCGCCGCATAGGCCACCGACGGCAGGCGGCCCTCCTCGGTCAGCGTATCGTCGATGTCGGTCAGGATGGTGCGCAGCCCGGCCAGCCGCGCGGGCGGCGCGGCGGAGAGCGGCTCGGGGCAGCGCGCGGTCACGGCTCGGTCGGTCCTCCCATCAATGTGGAAGGTGCCACACCGATCGTGGAGGATCAAACACCCGATGCAGGCCCCGCCGCTAGGTCCCGGCCCGGTCGCGCTCCCCGGTGGCCACGTGGATCTGCACCCCCGCCCGCCCCAGCGCGGCGGCCAGGGTCGGCGGCGGCGGCGAATCGGTCACCAGATCGGTCAGGCTCACCAACTCCGCCACCCGCTCCAGGTAGGCGTGGCCGAACTTCTCCGCGGTCAGCAACAGCATCCGGCGCGGGGCGCGGGCAATCATCGCGCGCTTCACCCAGGCCGCCCGGCTCTCCGCGTCGCTCGGCCCCTCCGCCGTCAGGCCGGAGGCGCCGATCACTGCGAGGTCGGCGCTGAAGCGGCGGAGAAAGGCATCCGTCTCCGGTCCGTAGAGCGCCCGCTCCGCGGGGTAGAGGTCGCCGGGCGCCATGAGCACGCGCAGCCCCGGCCCCTCTCCGGCGGCCAGCGCCACGGTCAGGCCGTTGGTCAGCAGCGTCGCCCGCGTGCCGCGCGCCGCCAGCGCGCGGGCGAAGGCGGTGGTGGTGGAGCCGGCATCGACCATCGTGACCGCCCCGGCCTCCACCAGCGCCGCCGCGGCGGCGCCGATCAGCGCCCGCGCTGCGCCGCCCGTTGCCTCCCGCGCCGACAGGTCCGGCTGCACGCCGGGATGGGTGACGGAGGCGCCGCCATAGGTCCGCCGGACCGCGCCGGCGGCCGAGAGCGTCTCGATGTCCCGCCGCACCGTCTCGGCCGAGACGCCGAAGCGGGTCGCCAGCGCGGAGATCCGCACCGTCGGGTCCGTCCCCAGCGCCGAGAGGATGGCGGCGTGCCGCGCCTCCTTCCCCGGAGCCCCCTGCTGACGCCGTGCCATGAACGTTCCTGCCCGAGTTCGCCGCAAGGTGATCGGGGCGCGGCGCCGGCGCAACGGGTCACGCCTCCGCCCGCTCCCGCTTCCTCACCCCAGCCCCCATCTGACGAGCCGAACACGCAGGACCGACGGAGAGGCTGATGGACATCAAGCGCGTGGGCTCCCGCCCCTCGGGAAAGGGGCCGGAAGAGTGGTTCACCGGCGCGGTGCGCGTGGACCCGCTCTTCGAGGCACCCGACCCCGCCCGTGTCGCCGGCGCCCTCGTCACCTTCGAGCCGGGGGCGCGCACGGCCTGGCACACACATCCCCTCGGGCAGACGCTGATCGTCACCGCCGGCCTCGGCTGGGCGCAGCGGGAGGGCGGGCCGGTCGAGGTGATCCGCCCGGGCGACGTGGTGTGGTTCCCGCCGGGCGAGAAGCACTGGCACGGCGCGACCGCCACCACGGGCATGAGCCACATCGCCATCCAGGAGAAGTTCAACGGATCGCCCGTGGACTGGATGGAGAAGGTGACGGACGCGCAGTACGCCGCCGGTCCGCTGGCTTGACGCGATCTTCCGGCCCTGCGCGCCGATCCCGCCCAGCGCTTGGCCCAGGTGAAGCTCCCGTGACACTCTCGCCGCATCCTGAACCGGAGTGGACCGCATGATCCGCCGCCGCCCCCTGCTCGCCGCCGCCGCGCTCGCCCCCGTGGCGGCCGCGGCGCAGACCAGCCCTGCCATGCCCCGCGCCGGGCGGCGCGACTGGGCGGCGCAGGTGCCCAACCTCCGCATCGGCGTCCTCGGCGGCGAGTCGGAGGCAGACCGCCTCGGCCGCTACGACGCCTACCGCAAGCTGCTGGAGGACACCTTCGGCATCCCCGCCCGCCTCTTCTTCGCCAGCGACTATGCCGGCGTGCAGCAGGCCTTCTCCGCGAGGCAGCTGGAGATCGCGAACATGTCCCCCGCCGCCTACGCGGGCGTCTGGATGGACACGGACGGCGGGGTGGAACCGATCCTCGTCACGAAGGAGCCCGACGGCAGCACGAGCTACCTCGCGCTGATGTACGTGCGCGCGGATTCCGGCATCACGGACATCCAGGGGATGCGCGGCAAGTCCATGGCCTGGTCGGACCCCAACTCCGCCTCCGGCTACCTGATCCCCCGGGCGGAGCTGCGCGCGGCCGGCATCAATCCGGAGCCCGGCCAGTTCTTCTCCCGCACCGGCTTCGCGGGCGGGCACGACCAAGCGCTGGTGGCGGTGCTGCAGCGCCAGTACGACGCCGGCGTGTGCTGGTCCTCCGGTCAGGGCGACGAGGCGCGCGGCTACTCCCGCGGCGTGCTGACCGCCGCGGTGGAGAAGGGCATGCTGAACATGCGGGACATCCGCATCATCTGGCGCAGCCGTCCCATCCAGAACGGGCCGATCGTCGTGCGGAAGGACCTGCCCGCGTCCTTCAAGCAGGACATGGTGGACTTCCACCTGGCCCTGCCGGCGTCGCATCCGGACATCCACCGCGCGATCGAGCGCGGCAGCGCGATCGGCTGGGCCGTCACGCGGCACGAGGACTACGCGGTGTTCGTGGACATGCGCCGGGCCGAGGCGGCGGAGCGGCGGCGGCGGAACTGAGGAAGGCGGGGGGAGAGAACTCCCCCGGACCCCCTCCTTCTTTTCTCGGGCTGCCGCGGACGGTGGAAACGGGCTTACTCGACGTCTGACGTCCGCGGCAGCCTGACAAAGAGGGAAGGGGCAGCGCGGGCGTTTGCCGGGGAAGACCTTTCCCCGGACTTCAGGACGCCGTCTGCCGCGCCAGGAACTTCGCCCGCTCGGCCGGATTGTCGATATGCGCCGCGGCGCGTTGCCAGACCGTGTCCACCGGCGCGCCGTCGGCCGCGGCACGCTTCACGAGCACGCCGGCGATGGGGCCGATATGCGGGAGCAGCGCCTGGCGAACGCGGTCCAGCTCCGCCGGGCTGGCGGAGGGCGCGCCCGCCGAGCGGTCCGGCGCCGGCCCTGCGGCCTCCACCGGCGCGGGCTGGGCAAGGGAGGCCCCGAGGGTCCGGGCCGCCTCCGCCCGGAAGCGCTGCCGCTCCTCGGGTTGATCGATGCTGCGGGCCAGGGCGTCCAGCAGCGCGTCCCGGCTCGTGGCCTGCCGGGTGGCGCTGCGCAGGATCGCGCCGGCGATCGGGCCGACATAGGCGGCCAGGCTCCGCTCCACGACGCTGACCTCGGACGGGTCGAGCAGGCTCTGCGCCGGGCCGCGAGGGGGCAGAGGCGGAGCGAGGACCGTGCCCGCCTCCGCGGCGGGGATGGCGCTCAGCGCCGCCCGCAGCGCCGCCGCCATCTCGGCCGCGCTCGCGAAACGGTCGGCCGGGCGCTTGGCCAGGGCGCGGGTGACGACGGCGGCCACCGCCGGAAAGCCCGTGACGATTCCGGGCGGCAGGGCCGGGGTGGGGGCGTCCACCACCTTGCGAACCGTTTCCAGCACGGAGCCGCCGAGGAAGGCGCGGGTGCCGGACAGCAACTCGTGCAGCACGGTGCCGGTGGAAAAGAGGTCGGTGCGGTGATCCACCCCTTCGCCGAGGCAGGCCTCGGGCGACATGTAGCTGGGCGTGCCGATCATGTCGCCGTGACGCGTCAGGTCGGATTCCCCGAAGCGGGCGATGCCGAAATCCGCGACCTTCGCCCGCAGCCCCGGCAGGACGAGGATGTTGGCGGGCTTGATGTCGCGGTGGACGATGCCGGCCGCGTGGGCGCAGTCCAGCGCGTCCAGCACCTGGCCGACCAGATGCGACGCCTCGGCCACGCTGAAGCGCCTGTTCTCCGCGACCATCCCCTGCAGGGTGGTCCCGTCCACGAACTCCATGGCCAGGAACGGTTGGCCCTCATGCGTGCCGAAGTCGTGGATGGCCACGATGTTCGGGTGGGCACATCGGCCCGACGCGCGGGCCTCCCGCCGGAAGCGGTTGAGGAAGTCGGCGCCCTCCTCCCCCTCCAGCAGGGCGCGGGCGACAAGCTTGATCGCGACGGTGCGGTCCAGCTCCGGGTCGTGGGCGCGCAGGATCAGGCCCATGGCCCCGCGCCCGATCATGCCCTGAACCTCGTAGCGGCCGATCCGCTGCGGCAGTTCCTCCGTCATCCCCGGCGTCCCCGGCCGCCCCTCAGGCCTCCAGCAGCTTCATGGCGTTCACGAGGCTGCGGCGCATGAGGTTGAAGGAGCGGGCGAGGGAGGAGATCTCGTCGCGGCCCTCCGCGGTGAATTCGGGGGTGTCCAGGTCGCCGCCCGCCGCACGCTCGGCCGCCGCGGTCATCTGCTGGATCGGGCGGATGACGACGAAGTGCAGCAGCAGGTTCAGCAGCAGCAGCATGACCAGGAACACGGCGGCCAGGCTCGCCAGCAGCAGCACGAGCTGGCTCTGCGCCCGCTCCAGCGGCACGCTCATCGGCACGGAGACGATCTGCGCGCCGATCACCTCATTCAACTGCCAGCCGAAGCCGTTGCTCGGCCCGTAGAGGTCCACCATGGAGGCGGGCGCGACCGCGGGCGTCGAGTGGCAGGTGAGGCAGGCGCGGTCGGTGATGCGGAAGGGGCGGGAGAAGGTGAGGACGGGGCCGTTCGGCGTGGCGCGCTGCCCGACATGCTCGGTCAGCGCCGCATCGCGCCGGAAGGTGTTGATGATGTCGGACTCCCAGTCCGTGGCCCGGTCGGCCGGGTTGGTCGGGTTCAGCGCGGCTTCCTTGTAGTCGTAGTCCGGGAAGTTGCGCCCCACCGTGCGCAGGACGGTCTGCGCGGCCCAGGAGGGGACGGTGTGCGGCAGGAAGCGAACGGCGTTCTGGTCGGCCAGCAGCGGCGCGACCTCACCGCTGGTGTAGCCGCGGACGGCGGTGGCCTGGTGCATCAGGAGCGACGCCTCGTGCAGCACCTGCCGGCGGGCGGTATCCTCGGCGATGGTCTTCGTGAAGAGGGCGGCGAGCCCGATGCCGACCAGGAAGGCGGCGACCATCACGAGGTTGAACTTGATTCGTAGGCTCACGAAACGCCCTCCGCGGCTCTCGCCGCCTTCCCCACTCGGGCGTCCGGTCCCCCCGTCCGCCAGCTTCCGCCGTCAGCGATTCCCCACCAGCCGCGTGGCCTGCGCCCCCGTCAGCACGCCGGTCATCTCCGCCCCCAGCTCGAACTGAAAGCGACGGATGGCGGCGCGGGTGTTGGCCCCGAATACGCCATCCGCGACCCCGTTGTAATAGCCGATCGCGGTCAAGGCTGTCTGAACGCGCCGGCGGTCCGCGACCGTCATCCTCGCCTCGTCCGGCAGGGTTCCGGCGGATGCATCGGGGGCCGCCGAGGCGGCGGGCGACGGGACAGCGGCCGTCGCAGGTGGAGCGACCGGGGCCGGTACCGCGGCAGCGGGCGGTGCCGCCGGCTGCACGGGAGCCGGGGCGGGCGCGGGGGGCGCGGCGCCGCCGGCAAGCTGGACCGGTGCGGTCGGCTCGCCCAGGGCGAGAAGGCTGGCAGCCGGCAGGCGGCGCCGCACCCCGGCCAGCAGGTTGCCGAGCGTGACATCCGGCCCCGCCAGCTCCGCCCGCAGGGCGCCCGCGAGGGATGGCATCGGCGAGGACCCATCGGGCGTTGCCGCGATGAAGCCGACGCCGCCCGCGGCCGCGGCCTCCGCCAGCGCCGTCAGCCCCGAGGCGCCGCGCAGCCCGGGGGCGCCCGGGGCCGAGGGTGAAGTGGTCGGGGGTGAATAGGCGTCGAGGGCGACCAAGCCGCCCGCCGCGCCGTTCCGCAGCAGCGAGTCGGCCACCGCCCGCGCGAGCAGCCCCTGGGTCAGAACGTCGGACTCCCGTTCGAGCACGGCGGAGACGGGGAGCAGGAAGGGCCGGCCATTGTAGGTCACGACATGGCCGCAGACATAGGCCACGGCCACCGCCCCCGGCGCTTCCCGAAGGCGGCGGGTGAAGGCGACCCAGGCCGCGTCCGCTTCGCCGCGCCCGGCGTCCATCCGCTCCGTCAACTCGAAGCCGAGGCTGCGGAGGGCGGCGGCCACGCCGCGGGCCGCCTGCGGGCAGCCGGGAAGGGGCGGGATGGAGGGGGTGGCCGAATAGGCCCCGTTGCCGATCACCAGCGCCACCCGCGCGGGCTGCGCCGCGGCCGGACCGGCCAGAAGGGTGAGGAGGGACAGCGCGCCGAGCCCACCCCAGGCCACGTGGCGACGCCAGCGCCCCAGGGATGCCGTCAACGCTTCTCGGGATCGGGGGAAATACGCGCGAGCCATGCGTTCCGGAGACTAGCACGCCGTGGCGCAGCGGAGCGAGACGCGGCGGCATGGATTCCGGGACAGGACCACGGACCAGCGGCCAGAGCCGGACTACTCGAGATCCCGGAGCGCGTCCCGCACCATCGCGCGCAGGGCATCCGGGTCGTCCAGGGCGCGGGCGAGCAGCAGGGCCAGCTTCGCCAGGAAGAGGCGCTCCCGGTCCGCGCCGGCCGCCTCGATCCCCTCGGCCAGGATCTCCCAGGCCGTTTCCAGCCGCTCCGCGGGATCGCTCATGCCCGCCCCATCATCCGGTCCCGGGCCCGTCGCAGCGCGCCCGGCGGCGCGGCGCGCCAGCGCCAGGCGAGGTGCGTGTCCGGCCGGACCAGCATCCCGGCGCCGGGCGCGTCCAGGCCGAGGGCGGCCGCCGTGTCGCCCCGCGGGCGGACGACGTGCAGGCCGAGAGCCCGCGCCTCCTCCTCCACGCCGCCGGGGCCGAGGAGCACGGCCGCTCGGCTGCCGAGTGCATCGTGCAGGTGGCCCCCGTCATGCGGCAGGTTCGGCAGGACGGCGCCGACCGGCACGCCGGCGGCCCAGGCTCCCCCTTCCGGCGTGTTCAACGGGGAGTCGGCATAGGTGATCGCGGTGGTCTGGCGCGGGTTCACCAGCGGGCGGGCGAAATCCTTCGAGACGGCGAGGCTGAGCGCCGCGTCTCGCATCAGCGCGTGGCCGCGGCCGGGCGGGGTCATGAAGAGGGTGCTTTTCCGGGACTGGCGGATGTTCTCCCGCGCCGCGAAGACCCGTTCGTCGGAGTAGCTGTCGAGCAGGGCATCGCCGCCCTCCCCGTGGATCACGGCAGCGAGCTTCCAGGCGAAGTTGTGGGCGTCGTCGATCCCGGAGTTCAGGCCGCGGACGCCAAAGATCGGAACGAGGTGGGCGGCATCGCCGAGGAAGAGCACCCGCCCGTGGCGGTAGCGGTCCAGCGTCAGCGTGTGGGCGCGGTAGAGGCTGCGCCAGACGAGCTCGTAATCCGGTCCCTCCCCGATCATGGCAAGGTGGGCGCCGATGCGGGCGCGGACGCGGGGCTCGGCGAGTTCGGCCTCTGCGTCCTCGTCGTCGCGGAGCTGGTAGTCGATCCGCCAGATGTCGCGGGGCTGGCGGTGCATCAGCACGGTGGAGCCGGGATTGGAGGGCGGGTCGAACCAGGCGCGGCGCTCCACCGGCGCGTCCGAGGGGAACCGGATGTCGGCGATGAGGTAGCGGCCCTCGTAGGACGTGCCCTCCAGCCGCAGGCCGAGCGCGGCGCGGATGGCGCTGCGGGCCCCGTCCGCCGCAGCGATCCAGTCGGCGTGCAGGGTGTAGTCGCCCTCCGGCGTGCCGATGCGCAGCGCGCCATCCGACAGGCCCAGCACGCTGCTGTGCCAGCGCAGGTCGATCAGCGGCTCGGCGAGGGCGGCGTCGATCAGGATCTGCTCGGCATATCCTTGCTGCAGGTTGATCATCGGCGGGTGCCGGTCCTCCGGCCCGCCCGGCATGGCGAAGGACAGCACGGGGTGGCCGCGCCAGAAGCTGCGGCCGCCGGTCCAGGGAAGGCCCTGGCGCAAGGCTTCCTCTCCCACGCCGATGCCGTCCCAGATTTCCAGGGATCGGCGGGAGATGCAGCAGGCGCGGCTGCCGAAGGAGGCGCTGTCCCGCGCCTCGATCACCGTGCAGGCGACACCCCGGCGGGCGAGGCCGAGCGCGAGAGTCAGCCCGACCGGCCCGCCGCCGACGATCGCGACGGGATGCTGCGGGGATGCTCCATCGAGTTCCGGCGGGCGCGCGAAGGGATAGCGCGGGCGGTCGGCGTAGAGGCCGCTCTCCTCCGCCCCGCTCACGCGGCGAAGAGGGCCTTCGCGTGGTCGCGCAACTTCGTCTTCTGCACTTTGCCGCTCGCGGTCATCCCGATCGCCTCGAAGTCCGGGACGATCCTGAGATGGCGCGGCATGCGGAAGTTGGCGACCTGGGGGCGAAGCCAATCGAGCAGCGCTGGCTCCGTCGTCTGCGCGCCGGCGCGGAGGGTGACGAAGGCGACGGGAACCTCGACCAGGCGCGGGTCGGGGATGCCGACCACCTGGGCCATCTCCACGGCGGGGTGGCGCAGCAGCACCTCCTCCAGCTCGGCCGGGGCCATGTTCTCCCCGCCGACGCGGATCACGTCTTTCAGGCGGCCGACCATACGGAGGCGGCCCTCTGGTGTGAGCGTGCCGAGGTCGCCGGTCTTCAGCCAGCCATCGGGCGTGAAGGTGGCGGCCGTGGCCTCCGGGTTGTTAATGTAGCCGCGCATGATGTTCCAGCCGCGGACCTGGATCTCCCCGCGCTCGCCGGGCGAGACCGGGGTGATCCCGTCCTCTCCCGCGATGCGGACCTCCACGCCGGGATGCGGCAGGGCCAGCCCTTCGATCCGGAGTTCGGGCGGGTCGCGCCAGTCGTTCATCACGACGTTGGGGGAGGCTTCCGACAGGCCGTAGGCGGAGCAGAGGTTCTTCGCGCCCATCCGCTCCATGATCTCCCGCATCGTCTGCGGGCCGGCGGCCGCCCAGCCGCCGCGCAGGTGCAGGCGGCGCGAGGGGAAGTCGGCGTGCGACATCATCATCTGGAAGAGGGAGTCGTTGCCCGAGACGAAGGTGCAGCGCTCCGCCTCCATCATCGCCAGAGCCCCGCCCGCCTCGAAGGTCGGGAGGGTGACGAGGCAGGCGCCCGTGACCAGGGCCGCGAGGAGGGAGAGGGTGGAGCCGGCGACGTGGAAGAAGGGGCGGCAGTTGAAGTACCGGTCCCGCGGCTCCAGCCCGATCCGCATGGCGGCGGCGGAGGCGTCGCGCAGCATGTTCTCGTGCGTCAGCTCCACGCCCTTGGGGAAGGAGGTGGTGCCGGAGGTGAACTGGATCAGCAGCGCGTCGTCCGCGCGGACGGCGGCCTTGGCGGCGTCCAGCGCGGCGTCGTCCACGGCAGCGCCACGCACCAGGAAATCGTCCCAGCCGATGGCGGCGCGGGGTACGTCATCGCCGGTCAGGACGGCGGCGCGCAGGGTTGGCAGGGCCGTTCCGGGCAGCCCCGCATCCAGCGCCGGTTCCGCTTCTCGCAGCATCGCGGCGAAGTCGAGCTTCAGGAAGCGGCCGGCGGCCAGCAGGGCGACGCAGCCGGCCTTGCCCAGCGCGAAGGCCATCTCGGGCGGCTTGAAGCGGGTGTTCAGCGGGACCGTGACGGCGCCGATCAGGGCGGCGCCGTAGAAGGCGACGACCCAGCGCTCGTCATTGCCCATGAGGAGGCCGACATGCTCGCCCTTGCGGACGCCGAGGGCGATCAGCGCGCGGGCGACGCGATGCGCCTCCACCGACAGTTCGGCGAAGGTCAGGCGGGCAGTGGGGGTGACGAGCGCCTCCTCCCCGCCCCGCTGCGCGACGGCTTCGGCCAGGAAGGCGGAGAGGGGGCGCGGGGTCCAGGTCATGGCTTCGCCCCGAAGCTCGCGACGCCGGCGCGCCAGTCGCCGGCCAGGATCTCCTCGATGGCGAGGATTTCGGTGGCCAGGGCGCCGCGGGGGTCGAGTTCCAGGCCCTGGTCCACGCAGCGCTTCGCGATGCGCATGGCGTGGGGTGGGGCCTTGGCGATGGTGGCGCTGATCTCCGCCAGCGTGCCTTCCAGCGCGTCGGGTTCGACGAGGCGCGTCACCAGACCGGCCTCCCGCGCCTCCTCGGCGGAGAGGGTGCGGCCGGTGAACATCAGATCCTTCGCCAGCCGCTTGCCGAGGATACGCGGCAGGCGCTGGGTGGCGCCGACCGTGCCCCACAGCGCCTCCGGCGTGCGGAAGGAGGCGGCCGGGGTGGCCAGGATCATGTCGCAGGCCCCCGCGATCTCCACGCCTGATCCGATGGCGGGCCCCTCCACCACGGCGAGGCTCGGCATCGGCAGGTGCTCGATCGAATCATAGGCGGCGAAGGCGCGGATGCGGCGGGCGCGGACGTCGTTCTCCGACATGCCCTTGCGCTCCTTCAGGTCGGCGCCGGCGGAGAAGACCGGGCCCTCCGCGCGGATCACGACGAGGCGCGCGTCCTCCGCCGTGGCGCGGCGGGTGGCGTCCAGCAGGGCGGCGCACATCGCCATGTTAACCGCGTTGCGGGCGGCCGGGCGGGACAGGGTGATGGTCGCCACCCCGTCGGCCAGGGCGTAGCGGATCGGCTCGTCGGTCATACGGCTCCTGCCTCCCGCAGTGCCGCGATGCGCGCGGCATCCATGCCCAGTTTTTCGCGCAGCACCTGCTCCGTGTGCTCCCCCAGCAGCGGCGGGCGGTCCACGCGCGGGCCGTCCCAGCCGGCGAAGCGCAGCGGGACCGGCAGGGCCGGGAACTCGCCGAGCGCCGGGTGCTGGAAGGACGAGACCATGCCGCGGGCGCGGACATGCTCGTCCGTCAGCACCTCGTCCAGGTTCAGGACGGGGCCGGCGGGCACGTTCGCGGCGTCGAGCTTCGCGAAGGCCTCGGCGCGCGTCAGGCCGATCATGGCGGCTGATATGCCGGCCATGACCTCCTCCCGCCGCCGGACGCGACCGCTGTTGTCCGCCAGCTCGGAATCGGCGGCGAGGGCGTCCAGGCCGAGGGCTTCGCAGAGCGGCAACCAGTGCTGGTCGGAGCAGGTGATGTGCAGGTACTTACCGTCAGAGCATTTGAAGCTGGCGGAGGGGACGCGGCCCGGGTGCTCCGTGCCGAGGCGGGGCGGCACCTCGTCCAGGGCGAAGTAGCGGGCGGCGGCGATGCTCAGCAGCGCGACCTGCGCGTCCAGCATAGAGACGTCCACATGGCCACCGGCGCCGGTCTTCGTCCGTCCTTGCAGGGCGGCCAGGATGGCGATGGCGACCCACAGTCCGCTAGACAGATCCGCCACAGGGAGGCCGGGCTTTACCGGGCCGCCGCCGCGCTCTCCGGTCAGGGACATGAGGCCGCTCATGGCCTGGAAGACGGTGTCGTAGCCCTTGCGCTTGGCATAGGGCCCGTCCTGCCCGAAGCCGGTGCAGGAGAGGTAGATCAGGCGCGGGCAGTCGGCCTTCAGCGACTCCCAGTCCAGGCCACGGCGCTTCAGCGTGCCGACGGGGAAGTTCTCCACCAGCACGTCGGCCGTCTTCGCGAGGTCGCGGATGATGGCGCGACCCTCGGCGTGGCGCATGTTGACGGTGATGCTCTGCTTCGAGCGGTTGCAGGCCATGTAGTAGCCGCTGACCGCCTCCCCGTTCGGGCCCTCAGCGAAGGGCTCGAAGGAACGGGTCTCGTCGCCCGTGCCGGGCTGCTCGACCTTGATCACCTCGGCGCCCAGCTCGGCCAGGATCATGCTGGCGAAGGGGCAGGCGAGCACGCGCGAGAGGTCGAGGATGACCAGTCCTTCCAGCGGCCTCATGCGGAGCCTCCGGCGAGGGCGTTGCGTTCCACGCGCGCGGCGTCCTGGGCGGCGGTGAGGCTTTCCGGCGGGCGCGCCATCAGCCGCTTCAGCGCGGCCATGGCGGCGGGGGAGAGCTGGGACGCGGCCTCGGCCAGCGCGACCGCGGCGTCCAGCAGGGCGTCCGGGGCGACGACCCGGTTGACCAGGCCGGCGGCCAGCGCCTCGGCGGCGGGGATAGGGCTGCCGGCTGCCATCACCTCGAAGGCGCGCTTGCGCGAGAGTTGCGGCAGCAGGATCGGCGGCAGGATGGAGGGGAAGATGCCGTGCCCGGCCTCGGGGAAGCCGAAGCGGGCCCCCTCCGCCATCACGACCATGTCGCAGGCCAGGGCCAGCACGGCGCCGGTGCCGACAGCAGCGCCCTGCACGGCGGCGATGACGGGCCTCGGGCATTCGCCGGGGGCGCGCAGCATGGCGTCGGTGATGTCGATGCGGGCGCCGTAGAGTTCGCGGTTGCCGCGCAGCGGCGCCATCTCCGCCAGATCGCCGCCGGCGCAGAAGCCGGGGCCCTCGGCGCGGATGACAATGGCGGCGACGGACCCATCCGCGGCGGCATCGCGCAGGGCGTCCATGACGCCCTCGGTCATCTCGCGGTTCAGGGCGTTGCGCTTGGCCGCACGGTCCAGCACGACGAGGCGGATGCGGCCGCGATCCTCGGTGCGGATCACGCGGCGGTTCCCAGCGCGGCGTCGGCGGCGGCGGATGCCGGGGCGCCGCCGGTCAGGCGCAGGCGGACGGCCTCGGCCTCCTCCACCAGGCGGCGCACCACCTCGGCGGCGGGCAGGATCTCGTCGATCAGGCCGACGGTCTGGCCGGCTTCGACCTTGCCCCAGTCCACGTCGCCGTCGAAGGCCGCGTGCTTCAGGGTGCGGGACATGTAGAGCTCGGCGAGCTTCTCCTTCGCGTGGCCGGCGCGCTCGGCCGCGTCCACCTCGGCGGAGAAGAGGTTCTTCAGCTGCCGCACGGGCAGGCCGCCGCGGCCGACGAGCGTCGTGTCGGAGATACCGGCCGCGAGCAGCCGCGCCTTGTAGGCGGGGTGGACCGAGGCCTCCTCCGTCATCATGAAGCGGGTGCCGAGCTGCGCCCCCTCTGCGCCCAGCGCGAAGAGGGCGGCGATACCGGCACCGTCCGCCACGCCACCGGCGCCGATCACCGGGATTTTCGCGATCTTCGCCACCGCGCGCACCAGCACCATGGTCGAGACCTCGTCCGGTGCGGGGTGGCCGCCGGCCTCGCCGCCCACGACGATCAGCCCGTCCACGCCGCCCGCCTCCGCCTTCGCGGCATGCATCGGCGATGCCACGACGTGGAGCCACTTCGCCCCGTAGGCGCGGAAGCGCGGCAGCGCCTTCGGCCCGCCCTGGGAGGCGATGATGACGGGGACGCGCTCGGCTTCGGCGATGTCCAGGAACTCGGCGGAGCGCTTGTTGTAGAGGGGGATGTTCAGCGCGTAGGGCGCGCCGCCCGCCTTCACCTCCCGGATCGCCTCGACCAGCGCGTCCGGTCGCATCGGCCCCGCGGCGATGACACCGAGCGCGCCGGCGCCCGACACGGCCCGCGCCAGTGGTGCGGAGGAGGAGGCCCAGCTCATTCCCCCCTGCACGATGGGGTGGCGGATGCCGAGCAGCCCCGGCAGGCGCGAGGGAAAGCTCACAGGCTGGTCACCCCGGTGGCCCGAACGATCGGGCCCCACTTCTCGCCCTCGGCGCGGAGGAAGGCGAGGTAGTCCTCCCGACCCATGGGGGAGGGAAGGCCGGACTGGGCCTCGAACTGGCGGACGAGTTCCGGGGAGCGCAGGGCGGCGAGCGCGGCCTGCGTGATGCGGTCCTGCAGGGCAGGGGGCGTGGCGGCGGGGACGGTGAGTCCGTACCAGTTGTCCGAGTTCACCTTCGGCAGGCCGAGTTCCGCCATGGTGGGGACATCCGGCAGGGAGGCCACGCGGTTGGCGGTCGTGACGGCGAGCGCCTTCAGCCCGCCCGCATCCACGTGGGGCTTCAGCACGGGGATATCGGCGATCATGAAGTCCAGCCGGCCGGCCAGCAGGTCGGTGGAGGCGGGGGCGGCGCCGCGATAGGGGACATGGGTCGCCTCGAACCCCGCCTCCTGCGCGAAGAGGGCGCAGGCGAGGTGAAGGATGGAGCCGACGCCGGCGGAGCCGTAGTTGAGGGTGCCGGGCTGCGCCTTGCCGGCGGCGACCAGGGCCCGGAAGCCTGCCGCATGGGGGCCGCGGGAGGTGACGCAGAGCACCTCCGGCACGCGGACCGCCAGGGTGAGGTGGGCGAGGTCCCGGAAGGCGTCGAAGGGCGTCCCGCTGGGCATGGCGGGGCCGATGGCCAGGGCGCCGGCCCCGGCGAAGCCCAGCGTCAGGCCGTCCGGCGCGGACTTGGCCACGGCGTCGATGCCCAGCAGGCTGCCGGCACCGCCGCGGTTCTCCACCACCACGGGCGCGGCGAGCGGGCCGGCGAGGGCCTCCGCGAAGATGCGGCCGAAGATGTCGGCAGGGCCGCCGGCCGCGAAGGGGACGATGAGGCGCACCGGGCGGGCCGCCCCCTGGGCGCGGGCCAGGCCCGGCACCGCCAGGGCCGCGCCGGCGAGCGCCATCCGTGCAAGGCCGCGTCGGTTCATCGCTGTTTCCCCCGTCTGGACGGCGCGCTTCTCCGTCACTTCGTTGATCCTGTCAACGATTTGTGGCAGGGATCGGCTGAAGACTGCCGGAGGAAACCATGCCCCTGCCTCGCCGTGCCCTGATCGGTGCCGCCGCGGCCGCGCCGCTGCTGCCGGGCGCCGCCCGCGCCCAGGCCCGGCCCTGGCCGACGCGTCCCGTGCGCTTCATCATCCCCTTCGCCCCCGGTGGTCCGGTGGAGGTCCCGGCGCGGCCGATCGCGGACCATCTGGGGCAGCGGCTGGGACAACCCTTCATCGTGGAGACGCGCCCCGGCGCGGGCGGGGCGCTGGGCATCCAGCACGTGGTCGCCAGCAATGACGGGCACACGCTGCTCTTCACCACCTCCTCCGTCGCGATCCTGCCGGCGCTGATGCGCGATCCGGGGTATGATCCGTTCCGGGACCTTGTGCCGATCACCATGATCTCGGACGCGCCGATGGCGCTGCTGTCGCGGCCGGACGGGAAGGTGCGGGACCTGGCTGACCTGATCGCGCGTTCCCGGGCGCAGCCGGGAAGCGTGTCCTTCGCGTCGTCCGGCACCGGCTCCACGACGCATCTGGCGGGGGAGCTACTGAAGGCGCGGGCGGGGGTCGAGCTGCTGCATATTCCCTATCGCGGGGCGGGGCAGGCGGTGAACGCGCTCTATGCGGGGGATACGGACCTGCTCGTCACCGGGCTGATCGAGACCATCCCCCATGTGCGGGAGGGGCGGCTGCGCGCGGTCGCCGTCACCTCGGCGGAGCGGAGCCCGGCGCTGCCGGACGTGCCGTCGCTGGCAGAGGTGGCGCCGGGCTATGCGATCACGATCTGGTACTGCCTGTTCGGGCCGCGCGGGACGCCGGATGCGGTCGTGACCCGGATCGCGGAGGAGGTGGCGCCGCTCGCGCAGGGCTCCCTTCTGGCGCAGCGGCTGGAGGATTCGGGGGCGAAGCTGCTGCTGACCGGCCCCGGCCCGCTGACCGAGCGGATGCGGGTGGAGGTGCCGCAATGGAAGGACATCGCGGAGCGCGCGAACATCCGGCAGGAGTGAACCGCCCGGGCGGCCTCGCGTTGCCCGGCGGCGAGGCGGAGGACGGAGCATGGCGGAGCCGCGGCGGGTGGCGCTGGTCACGGGCGGCGCGCGGGGGATCGGGCAAGGCATCGCCCGGCGCCTGACGGCGGATGGCTGGCACGTGGTCACGGCGGACAAGGCTGCCGCGGGAGATCCGGCGGATGCCATGCGGCATGTGCGGACCGACATCTCCGACGAAGCCGCGGTTCGCGCGCTGGTAAACGGGATCCGGAAAGAGGAGGGGCGGCTCGACGGATTGGTCTGCAACGCCGGCATCATGGTGCGAAAGCCACTCCGCCAACTGGAACTGGCCGACTGGTCACGGGTCATCGCGACGAACCTGACCAGCACCTATCTTCTTGTCCGTGCGGCCGAAGACCTGCTGCGAGCGGCGAAGGGCGCGGTCGTCACCATGGCTTCCACTCGCGCGCGGCAGAGCGAGCCGGATACGGAGAGCTATGCGGCGTCCAAGGGCGGGCTGGTGGCGCTGACCCATGCTCTGGCGATCAGCCTCGGGCCGGATGTGCGGGTGAACGTCGTGTCGCCCGGGTGGATCAACGTGGAGGATTCGGAGCCCTCCGCGCGCGACCACGCGCAGCACCCGGCCGGGCGGGTGGGGCGGCCGGAGGACATCGCGGCGCTTACCGCCTGGCTGCTGGGACCGGAGAGCGGCTTCGTCACCGGGGCCGAGTTCGTGTCCGACGGCGGCATGACCCGCAAGATGATCTACGAGGAATAGACCGCGGGGTCCGGGGGCCACGTTTGGCCCCCGGCGGGGCAGGGAACCTGCGGCTTCCGCCTCGGGTCAGGGGGCAGCGCCCCCTGTGCGAAGCAGGGTTTGCATGGAGGCCATCGCGCGCTTCGCCCTGTCTGCCGGCGGCAGCGCGGCCATGGTCCGGACGGGTGCCTCAACCGTTAGTGGGATTCCGGGCGGGAGGGCCGCGACGAGTTCCGCCAGGGGCAGTTCGCCGTCGCCGGGCAGAAGGCGGCCGCCGATCGCCTCGGCGCGGCGCTCGGTCATCGGCGGGGAGGCCAGGGGCGCGTCGCAGAACTGGGCGTAGGGCAGGAGATCGGGCGGCACCGCGCGCAGGTCGGCGGGCGCGTGGCCGGCGCGGGCGAGGTGTAGGGCGTCCACCAGCACGCCGGCGTTCGGCGCGCCGGTGTCGCGCAGCAGGGTGAGGGCGTCGGGCAGGTTCGCGACGGCGCAGTAGGTGATGAATTCCAGCATCACCGTCATCCCGTAGGGGCGGGCCATGCCGCAGAAGGCGGCGAAGTGGTCGCTCAGGCGGGCGGGATCAGGGTCGTGGCCGACGGTCAGCACGTAGCGGGCGCCGAGGCGGGCGCCGGTTTCCAGCACGGGGTGGAGCGCGGCGGGGTCGGTATCGGCGCGGAGCCAGACGGCCTCCACATCTAGGATCTGCAGGCCGGTGTCGCGGAGGCGGCGCTCGGCCTCTCGCAACAGGGGCTCGTCACCGATCACGGGATCGAAGGGATCGGTTGGGAGCGGGGCGTGGATGCGGGGGCTGGCGTGGGTGAAGCCGGCTGCCGCGGCGTGGGTGATGAGGTCCGGCAGTTTCTGATCGAGCAGGGTGAGGTGCGCGATCGAGAGGGCGCGCGCCGTCACGGCGTCCCCGCCGGCATCAGCCCGCGCCCGCCCAGCAGGCCGGAGGCGATGCCGCCGCCGAAGCCCATGGCCCGGCGGGCGAAAAAGTTCTTCAGGCCGGGGACGCGGTCCACCGCGGCGATGCCGAGGCGGCGCGCGATGCGGATGGGGGCGAGGTCGTTGCCGAAGAGGCGCTCCAGCGCGTGGGTGGCGCCGAGCATCAGGAGGGAGTCCGGGCGCCGCGCGGCCTGGTAGGCGGCGAGGAGGGCGGGGGCGCCGGGGTCGGCGTTCGCGTTGTGAGCCCCGATCAGCAGTTCCGCGAGGGCGGCGACGTCGCGGAAGCCGACGTTCAGGCCCTGGCCGGCGATGGGGTGGATGCCGTGGGCGGCGTCCCCGACAAGGGCGAGGCGGGTGTCGGTGAAGCGCATCGCCTGCATCGCGCTCAGCGGATAGGACCAGCGGCGGCCGACGATGCGGAGGGCGCCGAGGTGGTCGCCCATGCGGCGCGCGACCTCCCGGGCGAAGGCGGTGTCGTCCATGGCCAGGAAGCGCTGGGCGAGGGCGGTGCGCTCCGACCACACGATGGCGGATGCGTGGGGGAAGCCGGCGCGGACGGCGTCGGTCAGGTCGTCCTCATGGCCGGGCATGGCGTCGTTCAGCGGAAGCTGGGCGAAGGGGCCATTGGGCAGGAAGGCCTCCAGGGCGCTGCCGCCGTGGGGGCGTTCGTGGGCGACGGCGCAGACGATGCCGGTCTGGTGGTAGTCCAGGCGGGAGACGCCGATGCCGGCCGCGGCGCGCAGGGAGGAATTGCGGCCCTCCGCGGCCACGGCCAGCCGGGCCCGGACGAGGCGGCCATCGGAAAGGCGCGCTTCGACACCCTCCGCCGTGCGGGTGACGGCGGCGGTGACAGGGGCCAGGACCCGGGCCTGGGGCAAGGCCGCCAGCCGGGCGTTCAGCGCGACCCGGAGGGAGCGGGCCTCCACCATCCAGCCGAAGGCCTCCTCCCCGGCCTCCTCCGCCTCGAAGTGGAGGTGGAGGGGGGAGGCACGCTCGCCCGGGCGGCCGTCGCTGACCCGGATCCGGCGGATGGGGCAGGGCGGGGCCGGCAGGACATCCCACAGACCCGCCGCAGCCAGAAGATTCCGGCTGGTGAGGGCAATAGCATAGGCGCGGCCGTCAAAGGCCGGCAGTTCCATGGGCGGCAGGGGCTGGGCGTCGACCACCGCGACCGGCACGCCGGCGGCGGCCAGGGTCACGGCCAGGGTGGCGCCGACCGGGCCGGCGCCCACCACCAGCACCTCCGCCTCCAGCACCTGGCCGGGGGGGGCGTCTTTCTGCGGGGTCATTCCGTGTCCTGCTTCCAGGGAGGCTGATTTGCCCATCATTTAGGCAGATGTGGCGCCAATACCACCGGGTCGGCGGCCCAAGCCATGGCACGGGCTTCGCATCGCACGCCCCCGCAAAGCGGAGAAGGGGGCCGCACGCATGAAGTTGGTCATGGCGATCATCAAGCCGTTCAAGCTCGACGAGGTGCGCGAGGCGCTGACGCCGCTCGGCGTGCAGGGGCTGACGGTGACGGAGGTGAAGGGCTTCGGCCGGCAGAAGGGACAGACCGAGATCTACCGCGGCGCGGAGTACCACGTCTCCTTCCTGCCGAAGTTGAAGATCGAGGTGGCCGTCCCGGCCGAGCTGGCCGACGCCGTGGTGGAGGCGATCGCCACCACCGCCCGCACCGGCAAGATCGGGGACGGCAAGGTATTCGTCATGGACTTGGAGCGGGCGCTGCGCATCCGCACCGGCGAGACGGACGGAGCGGCGCTCTGATGATTGGGGGAAGCACGATGAAGCGGAACGTCCGCACCCTGGCCTGGACGGCGGGTGCGATGGCCCTGATGGCGGGCGCGGCCTGGGCGCAGACCACGCCGGCCACCCCGGCGCCGGCGCCGGCGGCCGATCCGGTGGTGAATGCCGGCGACACGGCCTGGATGCTCACCTCCACGGCGCTGGTGCTGATGATGACGGTGCCGGGCCTGGCCCTGTTCTACGCGGGCATGGTCCGCAAGAAGAACGTGCTGGCGACCATGATGCAGTCCTTCGCGATCACGGCCATCATCACGGTGGTCTGGATGGTCGCCGGCTACTCCATCGCCTTCGGCGAGGGCGGCAAGTATTTCGGCGACCTGTCCAAGGTGCTGCTGCGCGGCATCGCGGAGAACTGGGACAAGCCCTTCACCCTGGGCACGGGCGATTCGGCGGTGGCGACCACCATCCCCGAGAGCGTCTTCCTGATGTTCCAGATGACCTTCGCGATCATCACCCCGGCGCTGGTGACGGGCGCGATCGCGGACCGGATGAAGTTCTCGGCCCTCGTGCTCTTCACGGTGCTCTGGTCGCTGCTGGTCTACTCCCCGGTCGCGCACTGGGTGTGGCACCCGAATGGCTGGATCTTCGCCCTCGGCGCGCTCGACTTCGCGGGCGGCACGGTGGTGCACATCAACGCGGGCGTCGCGGGCCTCGTCGCGGCCATCGTGCTCGGAAAGCGCACGGGCTACGGGCACGACAACATGTCGCCCTTCAACCTCGCTCTCGCGGTGATCGGCGCCTCCCTCCTGTGGGTGGGCTGGTTCGGCTTCAACGCGGGCTCCGCGGCGGCCGCCGGCGGCCGTGCGGGCATGGCGATGCTGGTGACGCAGATCGCGGCGGGCGGTGCCGCCCTCTCGTGGCTCTTCGCGGAGTGGATGGGCAAGGGCAAGCCCTCCGTCCTCGGCGCGATCTCCGGCGCGGTCGCCGGCCTCGTCGCGATCACCCCGGCGGCGGGCTTCGTGCTGCCGGTGCCGGCGCTGATCATCGGCGTGATCGCGGGCCTGGCCGGCTTCTGGGGCGCCACCGCCCTGAAGCACTGGCTGGGCTATGACGACAGCCTGGACGCCTTCGGCGTGCACGGCATCTGCGGCATCGTCGGCGCGATCCTGACGGGCTGGTTCTCCTACGGCGCGCTCTCCGCCACGACTGCCACGCCGGAAGGCACGGTCGGCGGCGTGCCGCAGCTGATCATCCAGTGCTACGCGGTGGCAGCGGTCTTCGTCTTCACGGCGGTCGCGACCTTCATCCTGCTGAAGGTGGTGGACGTGATCGTCGGCCTCCGCGTGACGGAGGAAGAGGAGCGCGAGGGTCTGGACGTCTCGCTGCACGGCGAGCGGTTGGGCTGATCCTTCCGCCTTCGGGCGGCGGTCAGGGGCCCCGGCGGAGCGATCCGCCGGGGCCCTTTGCTTGCGTGGCGGCCGCGGGCGTGCTGTCCCGCAGCCGGAGCTGGCGCTCAGCGCCCCGATCGGCCATGGCCGATCTTCTGCGATGCGGAGACGGGCATGAGTGCCACCACGGCGGAGGTTCTGGTCATCGGCCTCGGCGCGTTCGGCAGTGCCGTGCTCTGCCAGCTTGCGCGGCGCGGGGTGCGTGCGATCGGGATTGATCGCTTCCGCCCGCCCCATGCGATGGGGTCATCCCATGGGGAGACGCGGATTACCCGCCTCGCCGTGGGGGAGGGCGCGGCCTACGCGCCCCTGGTCCGCCGATCCCACGCCATCTGGCGGGAGCTGGAACGGGAGGCCGGCGAGGCGCTGCTGCACGAGACCGGCGGCCTGATCATGGCGCCGCGGGACAGCCGGGCGAACCATCATGGGCGCGAGAACTTCGTCCGCCGCACGATCGAGGTGGCGGAGCGCTTCGACATCCCGCACGAGGTCCTAAAGGCCGACGAGATCGCGGCGCGCTTCCCGCAGTTCGGGCTGCGCGGCGACGAGATCGGCTATTATGAGCCGAGCGCGGGGTTCCTGGCGCCGGAGCGCTGCATCGCGACGCAGCTTCACCTCGCGCAGCGCCACGGGGCCGTGCTGCGGCTGGAGGAGCGCGTCCTGGAACTGCACCAGGACGGGGATGCCGTGCGGGTCGTCACCGATCGCGGCCGGCTGGAAGCGGCGCGCTGCGTGCTGACGGCCGGGGCGTGGCTGCCGGGCCTGTCCACCGGCCCGCTGAAGACGCTGCCTCGCGTTCATCGCCAGACGCTTCACTGGTTCGCGGCGGGCGAGGCGGCTGCCTATGCCCCCGGCCGTTTTCCCGTCTTCATCTGGATGCACGGTGATAGCGAGACCGATTATTTCTACGGCTTCCCCGGCGCGGCAGGCGGGGATGTGAAGGTCGCGACCGAGACCTATGCGCGGAACGCCGACCCCGATCTCGTGGACCGTTGCGTCACGTCCGCGGAATCGATGTGGATGTACGAACAGCACGTGGCCGGCCGCCTGCGCGGCGTGACCGACCGCGTCACCCGCGCCGCCGCCTGCCTCTATACCGTCACGCCAGATTCGGGCTTCGTGGTAGACAACCCGCCGGGAGGGGACCGCATCCTCGCCCTCTCCGCCTGCTCGGGGCACGGCTTCAAGCACTCGGCCGGGCTGGGGGAGGCCGTGGCGCTGCGCGTGATCGGAGAGCCGCCAACGGCCGACCTGGCGCCCTTCTCCTTGGACCGCTTCGCGCTCGCGCGCGGTTAGGACAGGGTCTCGCTGCCTCTTCGGCTTGAGCTCAAGCCTGCGGGCTTGGAGCCCTGGTCTGGCAGTTGCTAGGCTCGCCGTTGTTCAGAGGATGCGCCGGCGAGCGCCAGGCGCGACCGCCAGGACCAGCCTGGCAGGAGGCCGACCGATGCTCACCCGACGATCCGCGCTCTCTCTTCCTGCGCTCGGTATCGCTGCCACGTGCCCGATCCCCGCGACGGCCGCCAGCAAGGAGCTGCGGTACCGGCTGATCGAGGATCCTGAATCCCTCTACAGCGGCCAGAGCGTGTCGCTGACGGTAAACACCGCTCTCAATTTCCTGCACGACCGGCTGATCTACCTGGACGCGCAGGGACGGCCCCAGCCCTGGCTGGCCGAATCCTGGTCTTTCAGCGAGGACAGCAAGCAGATCACCTTCCGGCTGCGGTCCGGGACGAAGTTCCACGACGGCACGGACTTCGATGCCGCGGCGGCGAAGGCGCATTTCGACAGCATCCTCGATCCGCGCCTGGCCTCCCCGGCCCGCGGCACCATCGCTCCGCTGGAGAGCTGCGACGTCGTCGATCCGCTGACCATCCGGGTGAATTTCAGCCGGCCCTTCGCGGCCGCCCTCATCCTCTTCGCGGCGCCGACCTTCGGCTTCAACTCGCCGACGGCGGTGCAACGGGCGGGGCGGCAGTACGGGCGTCGGCCCGTGGGCACCGGCCCCTACATGTTCCGCAGCTGGTCGGCGGGCAGCGAGATCGTGCTCGTCCGCAATCCCCGCTACCGCCAGCTCCGTGCGGACGCGGTCAACAAGGGCGCCCCCTTCGCGGACCAGATCACGCTCAGCGTCCTGCCGGAGGAAGGCGTCGCCTTCTCCGCCCTGCAAACCGGCGAGCTGAGCGCCGCCGAGCTGCAGACGGACACGGTGGAGCGCCTGAGCCGCGACCGCCGCTTCGCGGTCGTGCTGGATGAGAAGGCGAAGAACCTCTTCTTCCTCGAATTCTCCTTCCGCCCGCCCTTCGACGACCGGGCGATGCGGGACGCGATCAGCCACGCCATCGACCGGGAGGCCATCCTCCGCGCCTCCTACAGCGGCTACGGCGTGGTGAACCTCAACCCGCTCTCCAGCGGCATCCCCGGTTACGATCCGGCGATCGGCGCGAGCCACGGCACGCCCTATGACCGCGCGAAGGCCGCCGCGCTGCTGGACGAGGCCGGCTGGCGCCCCGGCGCGAACGGCATCCGCGCGAAGGACGGGCGCGAGGCGCGCTTCGCCCTTCGCTCCTACGCCAGCCCGCAGACGGATCGTGCCCTGGCGGTGATCCAGAGCAACCTGTCCGCGCTGGGGATCCAGGTCTCCGTTTCCACGGGGGACTGGGGCACCTTCTACCCCTCCCTGCTGCGGGAGGGCTGGGACATGGCGCTGAACCGCTGGACCTATAGTGACCCGCAGGTGATGACGAACCTGTTCCGCCCACCCGGCCACCGCCGCAACCTGCCGGCAGATGCGGAGCTGACGGCGACGCTGAACGCCGTGGAGTCCACTCTTGATCCTGATACGCGCGACCGGCACGTGAAGGACGCGCAGCGCCTGCTGCTCGAACGGCGCCTCACCGTGCCGATCCTGACCAGCCACAACGTCACGATCATCCAGGCCGGGCTGCAGAACTACAAGCCGGACTACCTCAACTGGGTGATCCCCGGCGACGTGCGCATGGGGGACTGGTGAGCCGCTACATCCTCCGGCGCCTTCTGATGGCGGTGCCGGTGGTGATGGGCATCCTCCTCGTCACCTTCCTCATCCAGGCCGTGATCCCGACCGACGCGGTCAGCGCGATGTATGAGGGCCAGGTGACGGAGGACGAGGCGGCCGAGGCGATGGCTGTCATGCGGGAGCGCTACGGCCTGGACCAGCCCTGGTACGTGCAGTTCGCCCGCTACGTGGGCAACGTGGCGCAGGGCGACTTCGGGGAATCCATCCGCCTGCGCCGCCCGGTGTCCGAGGAGATCGGCTACCGCTTCGTCAACACGCTCTGGCTGACCGGCGCCTCCCTGCTCATCGGGATCGGGGTGGGCGTGCCGCTCGGTATCCTCTCCGCCGCGAAAAAGGACACCCCGCTCGACATCGCGGCGATGACGGTCGGGCTGTTCGGCATCTCCATGCCCGCCTTCTTCTTCGGGCTCCTGCTCATCCTCGTCTTCGCGGTCTGGCTGCAATGGATCCCGGTGGTCCCGCGCGGCGGCGCGGCCCTGCTGCTGCCAGCGCTCACGCTCGGGCTGATCGAGGCGGCGCCGCTGTCGCGCATCGCCCGCTCCGCGATGATCGAGATCCTGCGCCGCGACCACATCCGCGCCGCGCGGTCCCGCGGCATGGGCGAGTTCTCCGTCATCCTCCGCCACGCCCTGCCCGGCACGCTCCTCGCGGTCATGACGGTCATCGGGCTCCAGTTCGGCAACCTGCTCGGCGGCGCCTTCATCATCGAGGTGATCTTCGGCTGGCGCGGCATCGGGGAACTGGGCGTGAAGGCGATCCAGTGGCGGGACTTCGCGCTGACGCAAGCCATCATCCTCATCAGCGCCGGGGCGCATATTGGCGCCAACCTGATTGTCGACGTGCTCTACGCCTGGGTGGACCCGCGGGTGGACTACAACTCGTGAGCCTCGCGCAGGGCGATCCGGATGCGGTCGTGACCACGGCCCCCTCAGTCACGGCAGAATCCGCGCCGCCCCGTGCCCGGCGGGGCGGACTGCGCTGGGCGCTTGGGCGGCTGGCGCGGAACCCGTCCGCCCAGGCCGGGGGCGGCGTATTGCTCCTGATCCTCTTCTGCGCGGCCTTCGCGCCCTGGATCGCGCCGCACGATCCCTATGCCGTGGACACGCTCAGCCGCTTGAAGCCGCCCAGCGCCGTGAACTGGCTCGGCACGGACGAGGTGGGGCGCGACCTCGCCAGCCGCCTCATACACGGCACGCGCTACTTCCTGCTCATCTGCCTCACCGCCGCCTCCATCTCCGCGGGCTGCGGCATCGTGCTCGGGCTGCTGGCCGGCGCGGGACCGCCCTGGGCGGATACGGTCATCATGCGCCTGACCGACATGCTGCTGGCCTTCCCCTACATCCTCCTCGTGCTCGCCATCGTCGCGATCCTCGGGCCCAGCCTCTGGACGGCCATGGCGGCGGTCGGCATCGCCGGCATCCCGGGCTATGCGCGCCTCATCCGCTCCGTCGCGCTGACGGTCAAACGAGAGGAGTATGTGGAGGCCGCCCGCGCCCTCGGCGCGAGCGAGACGCAAATCATCTGGGGCACCATCCTGCCGAACACGATCTCGCCGCTGGTGGTCTATCTCTCCTACGCCACGCCGATCGCGGCCCTGTCCGCCGCGGCCCTGTCCTTCCTCGGCCTCGGTGCGCAGCCACCGGCGCCGGAATGGGGGGCGATGCTGGTAAATTCCCGCTCCTTCCTCTTCACCGCGTGGTGGGCCGTGGCGGCGCCGGGGCTGACGATCTTCGTCGCCATCCTGTCGATGAACCTGCTCGGCAACGGGCTCCGGGACGTGCTGGACCCGCGCGATGCCTGACGCCTCGGGCGGCGAAGCGCCGCTCCTCCAGATCCGCGACCTCCGCACGCATTTCGGGCGCGGCGAGGGGGCCGTGCGCGCCGTCAACGGCGTGGACCTCTCCGTGCGCCGCGGCGAGGTGCTGGGGATCGTGGGCGAATCGGGCTGCGGCAAGACGGTGCTCGCCTTGTCTATCCTCCGCCTGATCGAGCCCCCCGGCCGAATCGTCTCGGGCGAGGTGCTCTTCGACGGCGCTGACATCCTCGCCATGCGTCCCCGCGCGCTGAACGCCTGGCGCGGCCGCGACGTCGCGATGATCTTCCAGCAGCCGAAGGCCAGTCTGGACCCGATCATGCGCATCGGCGCCCAGATCGCGGAGCCTCTGCGCCTGCGCGGCGGCCGCGGCCGCGCGCAGGCCTGGGCGGAGGCGGTGGAGCTCCTCGCCGCCGTCGGCCTGCCCAACCCGGAGGAGAAGGCGCGCGCCTACCCGCACGAGATCTCCGGCGGGCAGGCGCAGCGCGTGATGATCGCGATCGCCCTTGCCCTGCGTCCCCGCCTGCTGATCGCGGACGAGCCGACGACGGCGCTCGACGTCACGGTGCAGGCGCAGATCCTGGAGCTGCTGCGCGCCCGCTGCAGGGAACTTGGAACCGCCCTCATCCTCGTCACCCACGACATCGGCGTGATCGCCGAGATGGCCGACCGCGTCGCCGTCATGTATGCGGGCCGCGTGGTGGAAACGGCGCCGGCGCGACAGATCCTGCGCGATCCGGCGCATCCCTATACGCGCGGCCTGCTCCGCTCCGCCCCGGTCATGGGGGCACCCCAGGCCCGGCTGCGCGAGATTCCAGGCGGCATTCCCGATCTCTCGCGCCCGCTGCGGGGCTGCGCCTTCGCCCCGCGCTGCGATGGGCGCCCCCTGGCGGGCCCCGAGCGCTGCGACGCGCAGGTGCCGCCGCCCTTCCTGCCGGAACCTGGACATCAGGCCCGGTGCTGGCTCCAGGCCGCCGCCCCCGCCGCCCAGCCCGCACCCGCCACATGGTCGTGACTGCCCCCGCCAAGCCGGGCGTGCCGCTGCTGCGCGCCGCCGGCCTTGTCGTCCGCTTTCCCGTTCGTGCCAGCCTCATGGGCCGCTCCACCGCCTGGGTCCGCGCGGTGGATGGCGTGGACCTGACCCTGGCGGCCGGCGAGACGCTCGGCCTTGTCGGCGAGTCCGGCTGCGGCAAGTCCACGCTCGGCCGCACCCTCCTCGCGCTGCGCCGCGCCGACGAGGGCACGGTGGAGATCGAGGGGCAGCGCGTCTTCGATCTGTCGCCTGCCGCCCTGAAGGGGCTGCGCCGCCGCGCGCAGATGGTGTTTCAGGACCCCGTCGCCTCGCTTGATCCGCGGCGCACCGTCGGCGGCTCCGTGCGCCTCGGGCTGGACCTGCACGGCATCGGCACGCGGCGGGAGCGGGAGGCGGCGGTCGCCGCCACCCTGCGCCGCGTGGGCCTGCGGCCGGAGCACGCGGAGCGCTTCCCGCACGAGTTCTCCGGCGGCCAGCGCCAGCGCGTGGGCATCGCCCGCGCCCTCATCCTCGAACCGCACCTGCTGATCTGCGACGAGCCGGTCTCGGCCCTCGACGTGTCGGTGCAGGCGCAGATCCTGAACCTGCTGAAGGACATCCAGGCGGAGCGCGGGCTGGGGATGGTCTTCATCTCCCACAACCTTGCCGTCGTGGAGCACATGGCCGATCGCGTCGCGGTCATGTATTACGGCCGCATCGTGGAACTGGCGACGCGGGACGCGCTCTACGCATCGCCGCAGCATCCCTATACCCGCGCGCTGCTGGCTGCCGTGCCCTCGCCCGATCCGGAGCAGCGCCGTGACCAGGCCGCCCCGATGGGCGAGCCGCCCGACCCCGCGCGCCTGCCGGAAGGCTGCCGGTTCCGCTCCCGCTGCCCCCTGGCCATGCCGCGATGCGCCGCCGAGGAGCCACCCCTGCTGGACCTCGGCAACGGTCACCGTGCCGCCTGCTGGGCCGCCAACGCCGCCTGAACCAAGAACCCTGAGGACGCCTGCTTCGTGACCGACCTGGACATCGCCCTGATCGAACGCCGCGTGGACGCGGTGCTGGCGCCCTGGACCGCGGCCGGCGGTCCCGGGATGACGATCGGCGTCCTGCTGGACGGGCGCCTCGCCGTGCACCGCCACGCCGGGTTCGCGAGCCTGGAGCATCGCGTGCCCATCGGTCCCGCGACGCGCTTCCGGATCGCCTCCGTCTCCAAGCAGTTCACCTGCGCCGCGATCCTCATGCTGGCGAAGGAGGGCAGGCTGTCGCTGGAGGACGAGGCGCGCCAGCACTTGCCGGAACTGCCGGCCTACGAGCAGCCCGTCACGATCGCGCATCTCATGCACAACACCTCCGGCATCCGGGACATGCTGGAGATCATGCGGCATGGCGGTGGCGACCTCGGCACCCCGATCCGGCTGCAGGACTTGATCGACGGTATCACGCGCCAGCGCACGCTGAACTTCACTCCGGGCACGCGTTTCCTCTACAGCAACTCGAACTTCCTCCTGCTCGGCCTGATCGTGGAGCGACTGTCCGGCGAGAAGCTGGAGGACTTCCTGGAGAGGAGGATCTTCGCCCCGCTCGGCATGCGCGACACGCGCATGACGCCGAACGTGTCCGAAGCGATTCCGAACCTCGCGACCGGCTACTTTCCGGATGGACCGGGCCGCTGGACCCGCGCCGCTCACGCCTTCCCACTGCACGGGGAGGGTGGGCTCGTCTCCTCGGTGACGGACCTCGCCCTCTGGGCCCGCAACGCCAGCACGCGGCGCCTCGGCGCCGAGTGGCTGGACGAGTTGCCGAAGCAGACGCCCTTCACGAACGGCACGGTCAACCGTTACGCCCGCGGCCTCGTCGTGCGGCCTTATCGCGGGCTGGAGACGGTGAGCCATGGCGGCCTCTGGCCCGGCTACCGGACGGAGTTCCTGAAGGTTCCGAGCCTGGACCTTGCGGTCATCGCCATCTGCAATGCGGGCGACGGTGACCCCAACCTCGCCGCCCACAAGGCGCTCGACGCCGTGCTGGACGGAAAGCCCGGCGTCCATCCGGTGCCCAGCCTGCTACCGAAGGAAGCGCTGGAATCCCTCGTTGGCCGTTACATCGACCCGGTGACGGCGGCCACGCTCGACATCGGCCTGTCGCCGGAGGGCAAGCCGACCCTCGCCCTCAATGGCCTGACCGTGGCGGCGGAGGCGACGGAGGATGGGCGCCTTGCCTCCTCGCGCAGCAGCAGCGTCTTCATGGTCCGCCCCGCCGGCCCCGATGCGGTGGAGGTGGAGCAGGATGCCGGCGTCACCGGCCTCTGGCGCCGCGTCCAGCCCGGCGCGGCGCTGCCGGAGGGCCTGCCTGGCACCTATCGCAGCGATGAGATGGCGACGACCTGGACGGTGACGGAGTCCGACGGCAAGACCCTCGTCCGCGCCGCCGGTCCCGTGGTCAACGGCCCGGACTGGGAGGTGGAGCCGATCGCGGACGACGTGGTCCGCCTCCACATCCCCGGCACGCTGATGAAGGGCTGGCTCGATGTCCGCGTCCTGCGGGACGGTGGCGTGACGGCGCTGGAGACGAGCGGCGGGCGCGTCAAGCGGGCGCTGTACCGGCGTGTCGAGGACGCGGCATAAGAGTCGCTTGGAGGACGTCTGGCAGCCTGGAACACGCGCGACCTGGGATGGGCCGCGCATCGCCGCCGGCGGCATCGCCGAAAAGCACGCGGGGCACCGGACTCGTCTTCCGGAGCCTCGCGCGTGCTCACCGGGTCTCAGGGATCACTCATCTCGCGCCATCGAGGCCAGCTGCGTCTGGTCATCCGGACCGGAATCTACCGCCAGCCGGGCGCCCGCGGCTTCTGCGTCCTGACCCTGAGATCCTCGAAGGTGGTGACCAAGCCGTCCCAGAAATCGTCGATCAGGTCGCGATTCGCCATCACCCAGGCCGACACCTGCTCGAAGTCCCGCTGCGCGAGGCCGCCACTCACCTGAAGCAACATCGGCTCGACGGCCAGCACCGTGAGGCGATCGGGGTCGAAGCGCGTGCCGGGGGTCGCGCCGATCACGATGTTCTCGTCCCCGCGTCCCCGACGAAGCCAGATCACGACCGGGAGGCCGGTGAGATGGTGGGGCAGGCTGACCTGATCCTGGGAGATCAGCGTGGAGCGATCCTCCGGAGGAGGCGTCAGCTCCGCCTGCTCCGCGGCGGATCGGGGAGCAACGCCCGGTGTCGGTGCCTCCACCGGCTCCTGCCCAGTCGGCTCATCCGCAACGGGGAGTTTGAGCGTGGCGTGATCGCCGAGGCCGGGGCCAACCTCAGCCTCCGCGTCTGAGACCGGCGTCGCCGGGTGATCCGACGTCGGGACAACGGGCTCGTCGCGGCGGTCCGCCGCAGCGGCGTCATCCTGGATCGTCCCCGATCCTTCCTCTCGCCGGATGCTCACGCCCGCCTCCGTGGAGGTCGCTGCCCATGACGGGGCAGCCGCAACGGCGGCCTGGAGCGCTTCCTCGAAGCCGGACCGGAAGGCTGCGACCGGCTGCGATCCGCGTCCGAAGCGTTGCTGGATGTCGGCCCAGCCCTCTGCATAGGAAGCGTCGCTGTCCGACCGTCCTGCCTGGGCCATCCAGGCATAGGCGTCCAGCGCCTCTGGCATGTCCCAGAGACGCAGGACCGCGCCGCGATTCAGGGGAACCGCACTGGCGAGCAGGCTGGAGAGAAAACGGCTGTTGAGCCGGATACTCGGTCGCCATCCGGCATCACCCTGCGGGCGGCGTCCGCGCGCGTCGAACATGAACAGTTCAGGACCAGACACGGAGACGGCCACCCGACCGGACAACAGGCGGTCCAGCTGCGTGGCAAGATCCCGAAGCGCCGGAGCGTCCAGCTCGAGGCCGAGCCTCACGGCCCAGGCGGACGGGCTCTCACCGAGATCCACCACCGGGCTCTTCGTGCGGAACGCGACATCGCAGATCTGCATCAGGACGAGGCGCAGGAAACGGCCGCTCGGGACCTGGAGTCCCTCGCCGGGCTCCATCCGCACCATCGTGGCGCCGATCTCCCGCTGCCAGGTCTCCCTGGTCGCCCGCAAGGGCAGGGCGAGGCCGCAGAAAGCGCGGTGCTGCCAGAACACGTCATCCGTGCGCGGCGCCGCCTCGCCCGCCTTGGCTGGGCACGGATCGCTGATGAAGTTCATGCTTCTGTACGCTCAGCTTCGGACGTCGGGGGTGGCGCGAGCACAACGGCATCCAGGCGAAGGAGGCTCGCAAGACCGTCCGGGAAATAGGCGCGGACGGCCCTGGGCACAATCCCCTGCTGCAAGACGCCCGGCCCCCGGCCGCCGGAATGGCCCTGGGCCGCATCACGCAGGCAAGCCCCGCGACCAGACTCAAGGACCCCGTGCGGCGCCCGGAATGATCTCGGCCGCGGGCATGCGGTGACATCCCGAAGGGGAGCGCCGCGCCTTTCCCGGAATGGACAAGTCACTCTCGGGAACGCCATCGTCGTCCAGATCTCTGGTAACCGTTCCTAAGACGAGATGCCCTCATCCTCCGCCGCCCGGCGTCCAGCCGCATCGGCCGTCTGCCGGACGGACCTTCGCGCCGCACCCCACATCCGGCATGGGAGGCCAGGGCGCGGCGCGCTCAGGCCGTGCCGGGCCGATCGGCGACCGAAACCTCCGCCTCCCGGTCCCAGGAATCCGCCGTGCCCCGCGACAGTTCGAGCTTGCGGACGCGCTGGGTCGGGGTGCGCGGGAAGTCGTCGACGAAGGCGACGTAGCGCGGGAGCTGGAAGCGCGGGAGGCGCGGCTCGCACCAGCGGATCAGCGCCCCGGCGGTCAGTGCGGCGCCGGCGGCGCGGCGGATGAAGACCTTGATCTCGTCCTCGCCCAGCGCGCTCGGAACGCCGACCAGGGCGACTTCCTCCACCTCGGGATGGTCGAGGAGCACGCGCTCCACCTCCCAGGCAGAGATGTTGATCCCGCGCCGGCGGACGGAATCCTTGGCGCGGCCGGCGAAGAAGAGGTCTCCGTCAACGTCCATGCGGGCGAGGTCGCCGGTGCGGAACCAGCCCTCGGGGTGCATCGTGTCCGCGCTCGCCGTCTCGTTGCGGAAATAGCCGCGGAAGTGCAGCCCCGGCTCGCGTGCGCGGAAGAGAAGCTCGCCCGTCTCGCCGCGCGGCAGCTCGTGGCCCTCGGGGTCGGCGACCTTCGCCTCGTACCAGGAGAGGGGGCGGCCGACGGAGCCGAGCTTTCCCGTCATGTTCAGGGTGGTGAAGGTGATCAGCTCCGACAGGCCGTAGCCCTCTCGGATCGTTACGCCGAAGCGGTCCTGCACCGCCTGCCAGATGTCGGCCGGGCAGCCGCCGCCCCAGGCGATGGAGACGCCGTGGTCGCGGTCATGCGGTCCCGGCGGCTGCTTCAGCACCATCGGCAGCACGCTGCCAAGGTAATGCACGCGCGCGGCGCCGACGGCCTTCGCGTCGGACCAGAAGCGGGAGGCGCTGAAGCGCTCGACCATGCCGAGTGTCAGGCGCCCCATCACGGCGGCGATCAGCACCGCCACGCCCGCGCCGTGGTGCATGGCCTCCCAGAAGAGGAAGGACTCGCCCGGCTTCGCCTGGGTCAGGTGCAGCAGGGCGATGGGGCCGGCGCGCAGGTTGCGGTCCGACTTCAGCACCCCCTTCGGCGCGCCCGTCGTGCCGGAGCTGGGGGTGATGGCGAGGATGTCGTCCGGGCCTGGTGAGACGGCCGGCGGCGTCGCATCCGCGTGCGCGAGAAGGTCCTCGAAGTGCGGGGCGCCGTCGGGGCCGCCCCGGCGCCAGACGATGTGTCGCAGGTTCCGTTCGGCCAGCACGGGCGAGAGCGCCTCGGCATAGGCCGCATCCGCGATCAGCGCGTTCACGTCGAAGGCCTGGAGGGGATAGGCGAGCGACGGTCCGACGAGTCCCGTGTTCACCGGCACGCGGACAAGCCCGATCTTGGCGAGGGCGAAGATGGCGATGACGTGGTCGGGATGGCTGGGCAGCATCAGTGCCACGCGGTCCCCCGGCCGCAGGCCCCCGGCGAGCAGCGCGTTCGCCAGCCGGTTTGCCGCGGCATCCACCTCGCCGAAGCGCCAGTCCCGACCTCCGGAGCGCAGGTAGACGCGCTCTGGCGACGCCTTCGCCTCCGCATCCAGAAGCTGGCGAAGCGTCGTGTCGCCCACGGGCGGAAGCTGGATCACGGTCGGGCCTTTCGGATCGGCGTCGTTGGCGACGGCGCGCCGCCGCGGCGACCATTGACACGGCGGCCCTAGCTCCTCAAGAATTCAATATAAAGTATCGAAATACGATATTATCCCGGTCGGCATCGGCTGCGAAGGCGGAGTTCCGGATGACCTTGCCCCTTTCTTCCCGTCCTGCACGGTTGGCGGAGGACGTCCTGACACAACTCGGCGTCGCGGCCGGTGCCTGGCAGGGTGGCGGCCGCCCCGTCCGCTCACCCATCACCGGAGAGATCATCGGCGGGGTGGCCGACAGCGACGCGGCCGCGGTGGCGCAGGCGGTCGCCCGGTCCGGCAAGGCCTTCCTGGCGTGGCGGGCCGTACCGGCGCCACGGCGCGGGGAACTGGTCCGCCTGCTGGGTGAGGAGCTGCGCGCGCACAAGGCGGCGCTCGGCCGGCTGGTGACCATCGAGGCCGGCAAGGTGCCCTCGGAAGGCGAGGGCGAGGTGCAGGAGATGATCGACATCTGCGACTTCGCCGTCGGACTCTCCCGGCAGCTCTACGGCCTCGTCATCGCGAGCGAGCGGCCGGACCACCGCCTGACGGAGCAGTGGCATCCGATGGGGCCGGTCGGGATCATCACCGCCTTCAATTTTCCCGTCGCCGTGTGGTCCTGGAACGCGGCGCTGGCCCTTGTCTGCGGCAATCCCGTGCTCTGGAAGCCATCGGAGAAGACGCCGCTGACGGCGCTTGCGGTGCAGGCAATTTTTGACCGTGCGGCCGAGCGGTTCGGCGGCGTGCCGGACGGCCTGTCTCAGGTGGTGCTCGGCGGGCGGGAGGCCGGCGAGGCCCTGGTGGAGAATCCGGGCGTGGCCATCGTGTCCGCCACCGGCTCCACCGCGATGGGACGCATCGTCGGGCAGCGGGTCGCGGCGCGGTTCGGCCGCAGCATCCTGGAACTGGGCGGCAACAACGCCAGCATCGTCGCCCCGAGCGCCGACCTCGACCTGACGCTGCGCGCGGTGGCCTTCGGCGCGATGGGGACGGCGGGGCAGCGCTGCACCACGCTGCGCCGGCTGATCGTGCATGAGGCGGTCTACGACTCGCTGCTGCCGCGGCTGAAGCGCGTCTACGCGGGCGTCTCGATCGGCAATCCGTTGGAGGCGGAGGTGCTCGTCGGACCGCTGATCGACGGCGCGGCACATGAAGGCATGGAGCGGGCGCTGGAGGCCGCGCGTTCAGCAGGCGGCACCGTTCATGGCGGCGGGCGCGTGGCGGTCGCGGGCTGCGAGGGCGCTTTCTACGTGCGCCCGGCGCTGGTCGAGATGCCGGCCCAGGCCGGGCCGGTGCTGGAGGAGACCTTCGCGCCCATTCTCTACGTCCTGAAGTACCGGGAACTGGATGAGGCGATCGCGCTGCAGAACGGCGTGCCGCAGGGCCTCTCCTCCTCGATCTTCACGAATGACCTGCGGGAGGCGGAGCGCTTCCTCTCCGCGGCCGGCTCCGACTGCGGCATCGCCAACGTCAACATGGGGCCGTCGGGCGCGGAGATCGGCGGCGCCTTCGGCGGTGAAAAGGCGACGGGCGGCGGACGCGAGAGCGGCTCCGATGCCTGGAAGGGCTACATGCGGCGCGCGACGAACGCCATCAACTATGGCCGGACCATGCCGCTGGCCCAGGGCGTGCGCTTCGACGTGGCGGCCGAGGAGGAGGCGAGCGAGGCGCCGGCCACGGCCTGAGCGCCGCCGGGCCGGCTGACGCGAATGGGCAAGCTGGACCAGGTCGCGGCCGCGATCGGCGGGATCACGGCGGCCCAGCCCTTCGTGACCGGCTGGTCCCTACGCGACGTGACGACCGGCGACACCGCAGGCCAGCGCCGGGACGTGCCCACGCCCTCGGCCAGCACGCGCAAGATCCTGTTCCTGATGGCGGCGCTGCGGGCGGTCCACTCCGGCCGGCTGCGGCTGGACCAGCGGCTGGTGGCGGGTCGCCACCTGATGCAGGGCGCGCCGTCCGGCGTGCTGTACTACATGACCCCCGGCTTCTCCCTCACGCTGCGGGACGCCTTGGTGCAGATGATCATCTGCAGTGACAACGTGTGCACCGGGCTGCTGGGCGAGTTGATGCCGGCCGAGGAGTTCCAGGACTTCTGCCGCCAGGCCGGCATGGTGGGGACGGTGATCAACCACGCCGTCCCGCCGCGGCACATGCCCGTGGAGGCCGACTTCGACTTCGTCGCCCAGACCACCCCTGACGATCAGGTCCTGCTGATGGGGATGATCCTCGATGGCAGCACGGATCCGGCGGTCGCGGCCCGCATGGGCGTGACGCCCGGGCTCTGCCGCTTCGCGCTGGAGGTGATGGGCTGGCAGACCCTGCGCGGCAGCATCCCCTTCTTCCTACCGCAGGGCACGAAAGTCGCCAACAAGACCGGCACCGGCCGCCACGGCAAGATGGATGTCGGCCTCGTCTACCGAGACGGCCGGCCGCTCTTCATCCTGGCCGCCTACACGCATGGCGTGCCGGCGGCGATGCCGAACGGAATGCCCGGCCATAGCGTGGCGGCGATGACGATCGCGCGCATCGCGCGCGTTGCTTGGGACGGTATCCCATAAGCCGCCCCGGCCACCGGGTCATCTGACCTCGGCCGTTCCGATTGTGGTTGACGGCGCGAGGCCATGCCCGGAAAATCAATAGACGATATCGTAATTCAATAACTTTCGCCGCACACGCCAACTCCGACCGGATGTGTTCGGTCAGAAGAGAATGGAGAACGAGGCGATGATCGCTCGTGTCCTGTCCGGCTTGCTCGGAGCGGTCGGCCTCGCCGTCGCGTTGTCGGCGCCCACCGCCGCCGATCCGCTGCGCATCGGGCTGTCGGCCCCGATCACCACGCTGGATCCGCACTTCTACAGCACGTCGCCGAACAACGTGGCGGCGTTCCACGTCTATGACCGGCTGCTGCAGCGCTCGCCGGAGGGGCGCGTGCTCCCTGGTCTCGCGACCGCCTGGCGCCCGGTCTCGGAGACCACCTGGGAGTTCGCGCTGCGGCCCGGTGTCACCTGGCATGATGGCACGCCCTTCACCGCCGCGGACGTGGCCTTCACCATCGAGCGCGCGAAGAACGTCCCGAACAACCTCGGCGGCTACGAGAACCTCGTGCGCCCCATCACGCAGGTGGAGGTAGTGAACCCCCTGACGATCCGCCTGACCACCGCGGCCCCGACACCGAACCTGCCGGGGGACCTCACCTTCATCGCGATCCTCTCGTCCCGCGCGGCGCGCGAGGCGACCACGGCGGATTTCAACGCCGGCCGGGTGAGCATCGGGACGGGCCCGTACCGCTTCGTCAGCTTCACCTCGGGCGACCGCCTCGTCCTCGCCCGGAACGGCGCCTGGTGGGGGCCGCGGCAGGCGTGGGAGAGCGTGACCATTCGCATGGTCACGAACATCGCGGCGCGCACCGCGGCCCTGCTCGCCGGCGACCTCGACATCATCGAGGCGCCCTCCGCCTCCGACCTGCCGCGGCTGCGGGCCGACGGGCGCGTCTCGCTCTTCGCCGTGCCGGGCGGACGCATCGCCTATGTCAACCCGATCTACCAGCAGGGACAGGGCGCCGAGCCCATCACGGACAAGGAGGGACGGCCGCTGGCGGAGAACCCGCTGCGTAATCTCCGGGTCCGGCAGGCCCTTTCCATGGCGATCAACCGGACCGCGATCGCGGAGCGCATCCTCGGCGGCACCGGCGTGGCCACGGGGCAGTGGCTGCCGCCCGGCTCCTATTCCTATGTGGACGACGTCGGCGTTCCGGCCTTCGACCCGGCACGCGCCCGCGCGCTGCTGACCGAGGCCGGCTATCCCAATGGCTTCCGCATCACGCTGAGCACGGCGAATGACCGCACCGCCTATGCGGTGGAGATCGTGCAGGCCATCGCCCAGATGTGGGCCCGCATCGGGGTGGAGACGGCGGTGGAGGGGCTTCCCTTCTCCGTCTACTCGCCGCGCGGCTCCCGCCAGCAGTTCCAGGCGTATTTCGGCAGCCTCGGCAACCCGACGATGGAGGCCGGCCTGCTGCTGCGGAATCTGCTGATGACGGTGAACCCGGCGACCGGCGCCGGCACTTACAACTGGAGCCGCTACTCCAACGCTGCGCTGGACGCGCTGATCACCCGCGCCCTGACCATCGTGGACGACACGGAGCGGGAGCGCGTGCTGATCGAGGCCGAGCGCATGGCGCTGGCCGACGTGTCCTTCCTACCGATCTATCAGTTCCAGAACATCTGGGCCACGCGACGCGGCCTGCAGTACGAGGCGCGCGCGGACGAACTCACCTTCGCCATGGGCGTGCGACGGGCACAGTAGAGGCATCATGTCCGATATCCTGGTCCAGCGGCCCTTCAACGCGCTGGCGATCGTCGTCATCAACCGACCGAGCCGGCGGAACGCGCTGAACGAGGCGGCGTGGCGCGACCTCGGGCAGGTCTTCACGCGGCTGCGGGAAGATGCGGCGCTCCGCGCCATCATCCTGACCGGCGCTGGTGGCGCCTTCTGCGCCGGCGACGACATCCTGGCCTTCGCCGCCGTCCGGGACGACCCGCCGGCGCGGCAGGCCTATTGGGACCACATCATGGCCTGCTACGCCGCGGTCTCGGCCGCGCGCGTGCCGGTCATCGCGGCGGTCAGCGGGCCCTCCGTCGGGGGCGGCTGCACCCTGGCGCTGCGCTGCGACTTCCGCATCGCCGACCGGACCGCCCGCTTCGGCGTGCCGCCGGCGAAGCTGGGCCTCGTTTATCCGGCGGACAGCACGCAGTTGCTCGTCTCGGCCACCGGTATCGGGATGGCGAAGCGGATGCTCTACACGGGCGCGCTCATCGGGGCGGAGGAGGCGCTCGCCTGCGGCCTCGTGACCGAGTTGGCGGATGATGCCCTGGCGGCGGCCAAGGCCTTCGCGGAGCCGATGCTGGCCAGCGCGCCGCTCTCCATCGCCGCGGCGAAGCTCGCCTGCGACGCCGCCATGGCCGGCCGCATCTCCGAGGTGGCGGAGGAGGTCATGGAGCTCTCCCGCCGCGCCGATTCGAGCGAGGACTACCGGGAGGGCACACGCGCCTTCGCCGAGAAGCGGGTTCCGCATTTCGTGGGGCGCTGACATGGACTTGGTTGCCGCCTCGCAGGGCAATGCCTACGCCGCCTTCCGCGCGCGCTTTCCGCAGGATCTCTCCCGCACCTTCATCGAGAGTCTTGACGGTCGGCGCGTCTCCTATGCCGCACTCGAGGAGACGACGGCGCGGCTGGCGAACCTCCTGCGGTCTCTCGGCGTGGGGCCCGGCGACCGCGTGGCGGGCCTGCTGGATAAATCGCCCGAGGGCATCATGCTCTACCTCGCCGCCTGCCGGACAGGCGCGGTCTACCTGCCCATCCATGTGGACCTGACCGCGTCGGAGGTGGACTACATCCTGTCCGATGCGGAGCCGTCGCTGCTGGTCTGCCGCCCCGAGCTGGCGGCCCGCCTGCAGGCCCGGGCGGATGTCGGCGGACGCCACCTGCTCACCCTGGATGCACGCGGTAGAGGCACCCTGGTCGCGGCCATGGGGGAACAGCCCGCGGAGTTCGCCACCCCGCCGGGCCGGGCGGAGGACCCGAACGCGATCGTCTATACCTCGGGCACCACCGGGCGGCCGAAGGGCGCGATCATGACGAACGGCCTCGTCGTATGGAACGCGCTCGCCCTGGCGGAGCGCTGGCGGATCACGGCGGACGACGTCCTGCTGCACGCCAACCCGATGGCCTTCGGCCTCTTCGGCACCACTACCCCGGTGCTCGCGGCCGGTGGGAGCCTCCGGCTCCTGCCGAAGCTCCAGGTGGACGATGTGGTGGCGGCGTTACCTGGGGTGACGATGTTCTCGGGAGTTCCGACCTACTACGCCCGGCTGCTCAAGCATCCCGGCTTCACCCAGGCATGCTGCGCGGGGATGCGGCTCTTCGTCACGGGCTCCGCGCCCATGCGGGCCGACCTCTTCGACGCCTTCGCCGACCGCACCGGGCATCAGCTTCTCGACCGGTACGGCATGACGGAGGCGCTGATCATCACCTCCATGTCGCTTGATGCTCCGCGCCGGCCCGATACATCCGGCACGCCGCTCACGGGCTGCGAGCTGCGCGTGGTGGACGAGGCCGGCGATCCCGTGCCGGCGGGCCATGTCGGCATGATCGAGTTGCGACAGCCCTTCCCCTTCGCCGGCTACTGGAGGGCTCCAGAGAAGACGCGCGACGCCTTCCGGCCCGAGGGCTGGTTCATCACCGGCGACTTCGGCCGGCTGGACGAGGACGGGAATCTCAGCGTGCTCGGGCGCGGCGTGGACCTCATCATATCGGGCGGCCTGAACGTCTATCCGAAGGAGGTGGAGACCGGCCTGAATGCCCTGCCCGGCGTGGCGGAATCAGCTGTCATCGGCGTGCCCCACCCGGATTTCGGGGAAGCGGTGGTGGCCGTGGTGCAGCTCGAACCGGGGGCGGACTTCTCGCCGGCCGGCGCCCAGGCCGCCCTGTCGCGCGACCTCGCGCGCTACAAGGTGCCGAAGCACGTGGCCGTGGTGCCGGACATGCCGCGGAACACCCTCGGCAAGATCCAGAAGGCGCTTCTCAAGACGCAGTTCCGCGACCTGTTCGCGCCGGCTGTCCCGTGACAGCCCGAGAGAGCCGCGTCCCCGCCCGGCCCGGCCCGCCCGCATCTCGCGGGGAGCGCAGCCCGGTCCGTCGTCTCGGTCGCCCTGTCCAAGGCGGGGCCGCGCAGGCGCCTTCGGCTGCGGCCGACGTCAAGGCGCGTGACCCCCGCCTTTTCGTCGGATCGATCGAGAAGGCCATGGCGGTGCTGGAGGTGTTCGAGACGGCCGGCCAGCCCCTCTCGATGTCGGATGTCGTGGCCCGCACCGAGATCGGCCGCAGCGCGGTGCAGCGCTTCCTCTATACGCTGCATCATCTGGATTACCTGGACCGCGATCCCGCGACGAAGCGCTACGCCCTCGGTCACAAGGTGCTTCGGCTCTATCGCGGCTTCGTCGGCGGCCGCTCCACGCTGGAGCGCGCGCGACATGCCATGCTCGAGCTCAACCGGGAGACGCGCGAGTGCACCTCCTGGGTGGAGCTGCTGAAGCAGGAGATCGTCATCGTCGAGAACCTGCCCAGTCCGCAGATCACTGCCGTCACCCTCGCGCCTGGGCTTCGGTTCGAGGCCTTGTCGGCCTCCTCCGGCCAGGTGTTGATGGCCCATGCCCCGGCGGAGACGGTGGAGCGCATCTTTGCTGCCTCCAGTCCCCTGGCGCGGGAGAGGGCGGGCGCGGAGGACATCGGGGGCCTCCGCCGCATCCTGGACCGCGTGCGGGCGCAGGGTTATGCGCTGACGACCAAGGCTTTCGACCAGGAGAGCCTATCCATCTCCGCGCCGGTCTTCGATGCGCGGCGGATCGCCGTGGGGGCGATCAACCTCTCGACGCTGCGCAGCCGCTTCGATCGCAAGGAGGCGATGGCCGATCTTGTCCCGGCGGTGCTGGCGGCGGCCCGGCGAGCCAGCGCGGATGGATCGCTCTAGAGTTGCGCGTGGTGAACGCCACGATACCGGCTGCCAGGAGCCGCGCGAGGCCCGGCGCCGAACGTCGCGACGATTGACGCTTCTGCACCGTCCTGCGAGCGTTCCCTGCATCCGGAAAGAGGAGGCTTCGATGATGGCGGAACCGAAAGGGCCGGGCCACAATCTCGATCCGCAGCAGGCCCGCATCGACCTTGCGGCCGCGCTCCGTTGGGTCGCACGGCTCGGCTTCCATGAGGGCGTCTGCAACCACTTCTCGGTCATGCTGGCGCCGGACCGCTTCCTGATCAACGCGCACCAGACCCACTGGTCCAAGGCGCGGGCGAGCGACCTCCTCGTGATCGACGATCGCGGCCGCGTGCTGGAAGGCGAGGGCCAGCCGGCGATGACCGGCTTCAACATCCACGTCCCGATGCATCTGCAGACCGGGCACCGGGTGATCATGCACACCCACATGCCCTATGCCACGGCCATCACCTGTATCGAGGGCGGGCGACTGGAGATGGTTCACCAGAACGCGGGACGTTTCTACGGCCTTTGCGCCTACGACGAGGACTTCAACGGCTTCGCCCTGGGGACCGACGAGGGATCGCGCATGGCCCGCATGATGGGGCATCACCGCGTGCTCTTCCTCGGCAATCACGGCGTCGTCGTCGCGGGGGACTCTGTGGCGGATGCCCTGGACGACCTTTATTACCTTGAGCGCGCCTGCGAGATTCAGGTGCTCGCCATGTCCACCGGCCGGCCGTTGCGTCACATTCCCGAGGAGAAAGCGCTCGCGCTGCGCGACTTCCCGACCCGCCGGGACAATGCACGCATGCTGCTGGCTGCGGTGCGGGGAATTCTGGATGAGGAAGAGCCGGCCTACGCGTCCTGAGTGCGGCGTGGCTCACCTAGGGGAGAGAAGAAGAACTTCTCTCCATCGGACCCTTGTTCCTCACTCTAGAGGCTTGGATCGATGATGGCGCCAACCCGGTTGAGTTGCGAAATGGTCAGCCTGGCGGCCTAGCACGACTTTGGCAGAGGTCCGACGAGGTGTCCGACAAGGCTGCGGTGGCCGTGTGGACCGTCGCGCGGCTGTGGGCCGGAGAGGACGCGCAGGACGGCGTGTCGGACGGCCGGGAGGTTCGGCTCAGGTGAGGGGCTGCCCCGCCACCTTCTTCCCTCACTCACGCGGCCCCGTCGGGTCTGCCGGAAGGCGAAGGCCAGCATCGTCATCAGCCCCTGGCGGTGCCGCGCGATCTAGGAGCTGCCCTCGAAGTGGCCGAGGCCGAGTTCCTCCTCCATCTGCTGGTAAGTCTGCTCGTACAGCCGCCGCGCCCTGATGGGGGCCGCGAGGTGACGGAATGAGCTGTCGCCGCGCCGGTCGAAGGGTTGGCACGTCCGCTCGCTCCCCCACCCGACGCTCGCCGTCAAAGTCGGGCAAGACACGTGAAGACACCGAGGAAGCCCTCTGTTCAGGGCCCAAACGAACCGGCGGGTCACCGGTGAGCAGCACGGATCGATCATAGACCCGGGCTCGCCCATTCATAGGACTGACTACCACACCTGTTCCACACGAACGGCTCAATACTACCTACGGTTGTTTCTCTGAAATCAAACAACCCGAATCACCTCCCCAATAAGTAGCATCCGGGCAGCACCTTCTCGCGTAATGATAGTTGTCAACACAATTAATCGACGTCTCGCGCACCATTTGTGCATTCCCCGCACTTCCGCGACTTGTCTCAGATATTAAGAAAAGTTAGCCCATTCCGCACTGCGGATCGCAGCGAGGCCATTTCCTCGCGATTTTTGGGGGAAGCACAAAAGTGAATGCCATGTCTCAGGGGACCAATCAGGCCGATTCCTACAACGGCACGACGGTCGACAACGCCTATGATGGCCTCGGCGGCGACGACCAGCTGTTCGGACGTGGCGGAAACGACTCGCTTCTCGGAGGTGGTGGCAACGACCTGCTCGATGGGGGGAGCGGCAACGACACGCTCGACGGCGGCGCCGAGAACGACCGCCTCTTCGGCGGAATCGGCAACGACTCCATCGTCGGCGGCAGCGGCACCGACATCGCCGAATATGAGGCGCTCCTCACCGTCCTGAACATCACGCGCGCCGACGGCACCTGGTCCGTCCAGACGGGCGGGACCGAGGGCACGGACATCGTCCACGGAACCGAGGCCATCATCGGGGGCGACGGCAGCGCCTTCCTTCTGGTGGACGACAACGGTGACGGCTTCACCTCGATCCAGGCCGCCATCGACTACGCGGCGACGCTGACCGGCGACGTGACGATCCTGGTCGCGGCCGGCACCTACGGTGCCTTCACCGTCGGTGCCGGTACCCCCAGCAGCCTCCTGATCCGTGCCGCTGAGGACGGGGTTGTCGTCCAGGGCAATCTGCGGGCGAGCGTCGGCTTCTCGACGAGCGAGTCCTTCGCCGACCAGCTCCGCGACGGCGATGCGCCCACGGGCTATCTCTCCAATGACGGATCGAACGCCGGCGTGACCATCGCGCGTTCCAACGTCACCCTCTCCGGCATCACGATCGATGACTTCGGGGCTGGCATCTACTTCACGGGAACGGTCAACAACACCGACCTCACCGACGTCACGATCAGCAACGCTGGCATCGGCATCTCCGTCACCAGCAACGGGGCGTTCATCAACGACCTGAACATCTCGGGCGGTACGATCCGCGACACCGACGAGGGCATCCGCGCCTTCACCGCCGCTGGCGCCGCAGGGTCCACCATCACGGCCCTGACGATCGCCGGGACGAGCTTCAGCAATCTCACCTCCAAGGGTATCTATCTGGAGGCCCTCGACGGTGGATCCTTCACCGACGTCACGATGACGGATGTGGGTGATTACGGGCGGACGCTGTATGGTTGGGACGCCGGGAATGTGGGGCTGGCCGGGGCCGGCATCGACCTGAACCTGAAGTACCGGGACTACACCGGCGACATCACGATCTCCGGCTTCACCATGACGAATGTCGGCACGTCGGAAGGCGCGCTGCCGCCCGGCATTGGCACGCCCCAGGCGAGCGGTGCCGCCATCAGCGTCAAGGCGCGCGACGATGCGAGCTACGCGGGCAACCCTGCGACGCTGTCCGGCGACGTCACCATCTCCGATGGCACGATCACCGGCACGTCCACCGGCATCCGCGTCGGCGAGGTCCGCGATCCCGCGGCCCCGGAGCTCAACAAGTCGCACATGGGCGGCACCGACGTCACCGTCGCGAACGTGACGGTGACCGACACGGCGACTGGCCCGGGCTTCGGCAGCTTCGACAACCGCACGACCGATGCCAACCTGACCGTCAGCTACGATGACGACGCCGCGCAGACGATCATCGTCGCTCCGAACAGCTTCGGCGGCGTGTCGATCGATGCTGGCGGCGGCAACGACGCCGTCAGGGGCGCGCTCGGGGATGACAGCCTGACCGGCGGCACGGGCAACGACACGCTCAGCGGCGGTGGTGGCAGGGACGTCGCCTTCTATGAGGCGGCTCCCACATCGATCACCTTCGACGGCACCAGTTGGGCGGTGACGACGGTGGGTGAGGGCACCGACACCCTCAACGACGTGGAAGTCGTCGCGGGCGGAGGCGCGCGCACGCTGCTCGTGGGAGGCGGCGGCTTCGCCAGCCTCCAGGAGGCGATCGACGCCGCGCTCGACGGCGATACCATCCTGATCGCGGCGGGCGATTACGCCTCGTCCACCATGAACATGGAGGGCAACTCCTCCCTCGGGCTGCGGATCGATAAGTCCGTCACGATCCTTGGCCTGGGCGCCGACGGCCAGCCGGTCACGGATCGCGCCGGCATTGCCGTCACGATCGCCGCGGTGGCCCACTCGGAGTCCATCTGGGGCACCAACTTCTTCGTCACAGCCGACAATGTGACAATCCAGGGTATCCGCTTCGTCGCGACCGATAGCAACGCGCAGTCGGGCTACGTCAACAAGGCCTTCGAGATCGTCGCGAACAACTTCCAGCTGCTGGACAGCGCGGTGGAAGGCGCCGCGGGCCTGCCGGTCTACTCCGCTCTCTACTTCAATGACGCCGTCGTTCCGGCCGGCACCGGGGCGGACCCCGCCTTCGTGAGCCGGATCGCGTCCTACACGATTGATGGCAATGCGATCACGGGCGACATCAACTTCACCAACGGCACCGGCCTGAACGTCACCGGTCCGAGCACCTCGGTAACGAACAACCTGTTCGTGGCCCAGCCGGACGAGTTCTCCTGGGGCGTGGGGGTCACCGGCTACGAATCCTCCGTCGGCTGGCGCAATGCCAGCGCGGTGGCGCCGGAGGTCTTCGCGAACAACACCTTCGAGCCCGGCTTCAACCGCTACATCTACGCCGGTGACGAGAACCCCGCGAACATCGCCACGGACCTGGCCTATTTCGAGGCCTTTGTGGAGAACAACAACCTCGACCAGTACGCCTATGTCACGGATGCTGGGGGCACAGCCCTTCGCACCGTTGAGGATGCAGGCGGCTTCGATGAGGTGAACCTCTACGCCCATGCCGGGGATGCGAGCGGCGCGGCCCTGGCGGGCGACCGCCTGGTCGTGAACAGCGGCGACGGCACGGACAACGAGACGATCCAGACCTCTGGCCTGACCGTTGTCGCGCTCGAGGGTTCGGAGGACCTGAACCTCACGCTCGGCACGGGCGTCGCAGACGTCACCCTGGCCGACTATGACGCGGAGACCGGCGCGGGCGCGAACGTGGACGTGACGGGCAACGCCCTTGCGAACACCATCGCCGGCAACTCCGGCGCGAACGATCTCTCCGGCCAGGGCGGGAATGACACCCTCTCCGGCGGCGGCGGGAACGACACGCTGGGCGGCGGCGCGGGCTCTGACACGGCCAGCTACACGGGCGAGGTGAGCTCGATCACCTGGAACGGCGAGGGCTGGACCGTCGTGACCGCGGAGGAGGGCACGGACACCCTCGACGCCTCGGTCGAGCGGGTCACCTCCGCGGCGGGCTCCACCTGGCTCGTCTCGGATGCCGCGCAGTTCGAGGCGCTGTTCGATGGCGATGCCACGAACGGCGAGGCCGCGAACGGCGACACGGTCCTGATGGCGGCGGGCACCTACTCGCTCTCCTCGACGGTCACGATCGGCGTCGGCGTCACCATCCTCGGCCCGAACGCCGGCGTGGCCGGCAATGCCGAGGCGCGCGGCGACGACGCGATCATCGACGGCAGCCTCCGGATCACCGCGACGAGCAAGGTGGTGCTGGACGGGCTCTCGCTGCTCCATGACGGTGCGGCGGGCACAGCCTGGACCGGCATCCAGGTGCTGGCCTTCTCGGCCGACCCGCACGTGATCACCAACACGGTGTTCGAGCGTGACAACCCCTCCGACACGCTTCCGGCCAGCTTCGTCGGTGGTGGATCGGTGGCCCAGGTCATCGGCATCGAGGTCTCGGGCAGCCCGGCCGGGACGGGGCTGACCATCTCGAACAACCTCTTCGTTGGCGAGAACCCCTACGTCTATGGTGCCGACAGCTTCGCGCGCGGCATCTACACCAATGGCGGTGTCGGGACGGTGGCCATCACGGGCAACGTCTTCGATCGGGTTCGCGCCGGTATCAACGCGGACAATTACGACAATGCGGATTTGATCTCCGGCAACACCTTCCAGAACTCCGGCTCCGGGGTCGTGATCGGCACGCCGACCTCCGGCGTCATCACCGGTGTCACGGGCAACGTCTTCGGCACCGTGAATGACGACCTGAGCCTTCGCAACGCGGGGGCGGTCAACCTCGACGTGGACCTCGTCACCCTGGGGAACACGGTGGGGTCGCCGACCGACACCTTCGTCTTCTACGGCGCGAACGGGTCGGACACGATCCGTGGCCTTGAGACGGCGGACGCGATCGACGGGAATAACATCTCGTCATCCGCCACGGATGCCGATCTGCTGGACGGACGTGGCGGCAACGACACGCTGGCCGGCCAGGGCGGGAATGACACGCTGCTCGGCGGCGCCGGCTCTGACGCCCTTCTGGGTGGCAGTGGCGACGACATGCTGGTCGGCGGTGCGGGGTCCGATTCCGTCGTCGGTGGCGACGGCTTCGACACCGTGAAGTACGACGCCGAGACGAGCGGGGTCGTCATCTTCCTGGATGTCCTGGACGGGACGAACTCCGGCGCGGCCGTGGGTGACACCCTCACCGGGGTGGAGGCCGTGATCGGGACGGGGTACGCCGACCAGATCTTCGGGAATGACCAGAGCAACCTGCTCTCGGGCGGCGCCGGAGATGACGAGCTCACGGGCGACGAGGGCAACGACACCCTGGTCGGCGGTGCGGGCGGCGACACGATCAGCGGCGGGGCGGGCTTCGACACCCTGGACTACACGGCGTCTTCCGCCGGGGTGACCGTCTCGCTGCAGGCCCAGGCCGGGACCGGCGGCGACGCTGGTGGCGACGTCTTCGAGGATGACATCGAGGCGGTCCTCGGGTCCTCCAGCAACGACGTGCTGACCGGGAACCTGGCGGCGAACCTGCTGTCCGGCAACGCGGGCAACGACACGATCATCGGCGGTGCCGGGGCGGACACGCTGTCCGGCGGGGACGGCATCGATACGCTGTCCTACGAGACGGCGGTGACGGCGGTCTCGGTGAACCTCAAGACTGCGGCCACCGCCTTCGGCCATGCCAGCGGCGACGTGATCAGCGGCTTCGAGAACCTGCGGGGCAGCGGCGCCAACGACACCCTGACCGGCAGTGATGGGGCCAATGTCATCGATGGCCGCGGCGGCAACGACAACATCGACGGCGGTGAGGGCAATGACAGCCTCCTCGGCGGCGCCGGCAGCGACACGCTGGCGGGCGGCATCGGGGCGGACACGCTGGATGGTGGGACCGGCACCGACAGCCTCGTCGGTGGGGCGGGCAACGACACCTACTTCATCGACAGCCTGTCCGACGTGATCGCCGAGACGTCCAACGGCGGGACAGACACCGTCTATGCGTCCCTGAACTTCGCCCTCGCGGCGGGTCTGGACGTGGAGGTGGTCCGGGCGGTGGCCGGCCTCGGTGCGCTCTCGCTCTCGGGTAACGGGATGGACAACCAGCTCTATGGCGCGGAGGGGAACGACACCCTGAGCGGCGGCGGCGGGTCGGACGTCCTTGTCGGCAATGGCGGGGCCGACAGTCTGGTCGGCGGCACCGGCAACGACGCCTATTACGTGGACGGGGCGGACATCGTGGTCGAGGCGGCCGGTGGTGGCAACGATGCGGTCTATGCCTCGGTCAACTTCACCCTGGGCGCCGGGCAGGAGATCGAGTTCCTGATCGCGAATGGCGGCTCGACCGGCCTCGTGCTCACCGGGAACGAACTGGCCAACCGTCTCACCGGCGGGGCAGGGATCGACACCCTCGTCGGTGGTGCGGGAAGCGACATCTATACCGTCGGGGCCGGCGACATCGTGCAGGAGGGGGCCGGCGGGGGGACGGACATCGTCTATGCCTCGACGAACTACACGCTCGGTGCGGGTCAGGAGATCGAGTACCTCTTCGCGAATGCCGGCTCCACCGGCCTCGTGCTGACCGGCAATGCGCTGGCCAACCAGATCACGGGTGGTGCCGGTGCCGACACGCTGGCCGGCGGTGCCGGGAACGACATCTACTACATCGGTGCGGGCGACACGGTGGCGGAGGTGGCCGGTGGAGGCACCGACACGATCTTCTCCTCGGTGAACTTCACGCTCGGGGCAGGGATCGAGGTCGAGGTGCTCCGCGTCACGGCCGGGGTCGGGGGGCTGACGCTCACCGGCAATGAGCTGGCCAACCAGCTCTACGGCGCGAACGCGGCGGATGTCCTGAACGGCGGGGCCGGCGGCGATGTGCTGGTCGGTGCGGCCGGGGCCGACACGCTGAACGGCGGCGCCGGCAACGACGTCCTGATCGGTGGTGCGGACAGCGACACCTTCATCCTGAGCAACCTCGCCGCGGATCGGGACGTGATCAGCGACTTCGTCAGCGGCACCGACCACCTGCAAGTCTCCGCCTCGCTCTTCGGCGGTGGGCTCTCGGCCGGTTCTCTGGCGGCTGGCCAGTTCGTGGCGAACACCACGGGCCTGGCGGGCGATGCTGACGACCGCTTCATCTACAACACGGCCAGTGGCGTTCTTGTCTACGACGTCAATGGTTCGGCGGCCGGCGGGGCTGTTCAGATCGCCACCCTCACCGGCATGCCGACCCTGACCGCCAGCGATTTCGCCATCGTTGCGTAAGGTCGGCCCGTGACCTCAGGCCGGCGTTGTCGTCACGGCGACGCCGGCTTGTTCTCTCTTGAATGAGCGTATCGGTGACGGTCGTGCTCGTTACGGAGTGAGGATTCCTGCCAAGCGGAGGTGAGGTGGCGGTCAGTGCTGCCCGTGAGCGCCGCCTGCCCTGTTTGGTGACATCGTGCTGGCTTGGGCGCCGAGTGACCGGGCTGCCCGAGCACCTGCGGGAAGGGGCGCCTGGACGCGTTTGACGCTGACACGGGGGCTGTTGAGGAGGGGCAGGCCTCTGCCCAGCCTCTCAGCGAAGCTCCTGCACAGCGCGCCAGGCCTCGTCGATCGCGGTCTGCGCATAGGCGCTCCAGCCCGCGTCCGAGTTCGCGATCGCGACGCGCCCCAGTGGGCGGCGCGCCACCGCCATGGTGGCCTCCGGCACCCGGGCCTCCTCGGTCAGCGCCGCGGGATCATAGGCATAGCCATGTGACCATCGGTTGACGGTCAGGCCGGCGATGTCCCGCCCGTCGTCGAAGCCCGGTCCCAGCATGCGGCGCAACTGATCCCGAATGCCCTCCTCGATCGCGTCGAAGGGGGTGCCCAGCAACACGCCCCGGCCTGCGCGATATTGGGCGCGCGCGTCCAGCCCTTGGTTCGGGGCGACGGGCGCCCAGACCATGTGGACCAGGATCGGTTCGTCCGGCTGGCGCGGGCAGCGGTAGCCGCCCAGGTCCACGGGGAAGTCCAGGTTGGTGCGGCTCCAGGTCGCCGCGGGGGCGTGAATCAGGTGCACCCCTCGCTCAACGAAGGACTGCCACCCCCGCAGCGCCACATTGGCGTAGACGAGCGGCGCCTTCACGTTTCCCGCGAGCGCGGTTCTCTGATCATCCGGCAGGTCGGGCAGAAGGTGCGGCACCATCATGTTCCAGCCCGCCAGCACCACCGCCTCCGCGCGCACGCGCTCCAGCGCGCCGCCACGTAGGTAGCCCAGCTCCACGGGCCCCTCCGGCCGCCGTACCGCGACGACGGTGCTGTTCAGCCGCAGCCGCACCGGCGCCCCCGCCTCGTCGAGCCGCGTGTAGTCGAAGGGCGCCAGCACGATGCTGTCCATGCCGCGCCCCGGCGCCGCAGCCGGGATCAGTTCCCGCACCAGCAGGCGCGCGATCGAGGCGTTCCCGTCGGGAAAGTGGTGGATGTACGGTTCATGCGCCTCGACCCCCTGGGCGGCGCTGCCGAGGCCGAGACCCGCAAAGCCCGGCAGGTCCAGCTCCTGCGCGGTGCGGGCGGCGACCAGATCGGCGCCCGCGGCGAAGAGGTCGAGGCTGCGGTTCTGGAAATAGGACGCCGCTGCCTCGCTCAGCCCGGCCTTGCCGATCAGGAAGTCGCGATATGTGATGCGGTCCAGGACGCGCCGCTTCTCCTCCGCCGTCAGGCCCGCAAGGTGGTCCCGCGGCGTCTCGTGTAGGTCCAGCAGCGCGGCGCGGTCCGCCTCGCCGAGCGGGAAGTCGGCGATCAACTCGCGAATCGGCCGGGCGTGCGCCCGGCCGTCGCGGAGCCACTCGTCTGGCAGGCGGGTGGGGTCGCCCGTCACCAGCCGGTCCTCGCCGAAGGTCTCGCGATCGAAGAAGATCCCCCGGCCCATGCCGAGGGATGGGTACAGCTCCCGGTCGAAGGCCGTCTCGAAACGCGCCACCTCGACACCGAGCTCGCGCAGCAGCTCCTTCACGACATCGCTGTGCGACGCCGGTGAATCGAGCGTCTCGCTCCCGCCGTAGCCAAGCAGCAGTCGGCCGCCGACGGTGAACTCGTTGCGCCGGGCGTGGCCACCGAAGTCGTCGTGGTTGTCCAGGATCAGGACCCGCGCGCCGGGATGCACCCGCCGGTGGAACCAGGCGGCGGCGAGGCCGCTCAGCCCGGCCCCCACCACCACGAGGTCGTAGCGTTCCTCCGACGATGGCAGCGAGGCGAGGTCGAAGGACTCGCCGGACAGGCCGAGCCGGTGCGCCGCCTCGTAGGATCCATCATGGCTCCCCCGCAGGCCCGTCAGCGCCGGGGGATAGGAGGCTGGCCCAAGTTGGGCCAGCGCGGCCCGGGGGGACAGGCCTGCCGCGACCGTCAGGGCGAACCCGTTCAGGAAGTCGCGTCGCGTGATGCTCACGGCGGAACTCTCCTCGGGGTGTGGTGGGACGTGTCAGAGGGTCTTGAGAAACTCCACCAAGTCCCGTCGCTGCGCCTCGGTCAGGGCCGGGCCGATGGTGCCGTTGCCACGTGGACCGTCCCGGAAAGCGTGTCCGCGGTTCGAATTGCCGGAGATCGTGGTGTCGAAGCGGAAGCCCCCCTCGAAGGGCCCTGTCTCGAAGCCGACGTCGCGTGGGTTGAACTGGCGGCTGCCGACGTAGAAGGCCACGTCGCGCTGCTCCGGGGGGATCAGCATCTGGTACAGGGTCGGAACCGAGCCGTTGTGCAGGTAGGGGGCGGTCGCCCAGAGGCCGTCCAAGGGACGTGCTCGGTAAGCGGCCGGGGATCGCCACTCATTCGCCCTGTAGCCGTCCATCTCCCGACGCTGATCGGCCGGCACGCTGTTCTGCTCGTACCAGGTCCGGATCACTTCCGTGGTGACGCGCTGCAAGCCCTCTGCCGCCGAGACCGGTGTTCGGGACGAGGAGTCGAGATATGCACGGCGGCGGACGAAGTTCATCGCGGCATTCGGGTCGGTGCCGATGCGCTCCAACGGGATCATGTTGAGGCGGAGTTCCTGACGCTCCAACTCTCCCGGACCGCCCGCCACCGTGGCCCATCGCCCCTCGTGACAACCGGCGCAGAGCTCCCTGTACAGCACCGCTCCACGCGCGGCGGCGGTCCGATCGATCGGGCCCAGGAGCTCCTCCGGCCAGGGCGGCGGGCGCAGACCGGCGCGAGGCACAGGGCCAGCCAGTAGGCGTTCCATCTCGTGAATGGTCTCGATGCGCACGGTGGAGCGGTAGAGCTGCTCGGGCGGCCCTGACAGCTTCGTGCCGGCGCGCACGCCCATCGCCTCGGCGACGTTCCGGCCCATCGGCTGGCGGATGGCGCCGTTGTACTGCACCCAGTCGAACCAGGGCGCGTCCCAGAGAGCAGGAAAGCTCACCGGCGCATCCGCCACGGCGAAGTTCCGCCGGTCGTTGAGCACCGTGCCGAAGACGAAATTCCCGCCGCGGCCCAGTGCATCGAGCCGGCCGAAGCCTTCCGCCACCGGGTAGAGCCGCCCCTGCCGGGCCATGCCGAGTTCGTCCCGCCCGGCCGCGACGATGCGATCCAGCCGGGCACGGAGTCGCTCCCGCGCGGCGGGGGTATCCTCTGCGCCGAGGACGGCCGGCGCGAAGCGCCCGAAGCGGGGTTCGGATTGCTGCGTCAACAGCAGGGCAACACCCAACTGACGTTGAAACGCGCCCGTGTCCGTCATGGCCGGGCCGCCGTCGATGCGGATGGCGCGGCCGCCACGTTCGATCTGGCCGGTATGGCAGGCTGCACAGGTCAGGCCGACGATCGTCTCGGGTTTTCCGTCCTCGTCGGGGAAGCGATCGTCGGGCGCGAAACCCACCGGGAGGCCATGCGGATTTGCCGCCGAGGGTGGGTCGGGCAGGAAGCCGAAGCGCGCCAGGTAGTCCGGTGCCGAGAAGCGCGGCGCGCCGGTCAGGCTGAGTTCGGGCTGCTCAAGTGCCAGGAACCAGGACAGGGGCAGCAGCCGTGTGCCCTGTGAGGCATGGTAGAACCAACGTCGCTGGGCATCCGTCCAGTTCTGCTCGGCGAAGGTCAGGTTCCCTGGCGGATTGTAGGCGGGCAGGTTGGCGCAGCCCACCGAGAAGGCGCCGAGCAGCGCCGCCGAGATGACAGCCGTCGCGTACCTCGGCATGGGCGTGCATGTCCCCGCGTCGTCCTGACGCGAGTCTAGGCGCGATCATTTCGCTTCACAATCGGAGGATGACACACGTCGCCATGGGAGCGGATCAGAACGGTGACGGCAATTCGTGGCCTGGAAGCGGATCCGACAAGCATTGGTTCAAAGCCAGCCCATCGCGAGACCTGATTGTTCCCACTGTCGTTCTGCGGCGCCATGGCGACTTTTCCGCCGTCGTCGCCGGCCTTCACCAAGCACTCCGCCTCACTTTCAAGCAACGCTCACGCGCAACGATCGCGGCACACCTTTCGTCTACGCGGGCATCGTGATCCGGTCGACATCGGCGTCCAACTCGGGCGATTGCGGATTCATTTACTGAAGCGGGTCGATGGTGTGGCCCGACGGCCGACTGCTCCAGCCTCTGCCGGTCACATAAAGTTTAATGTAAGTAAAAATCCCAACTACCGGGACATTTTGTAGACAGAACGCGAAATATGCAACCTAATCAATATATTAGTTCGCCGCCCAATCTGCGCTCGTACAACATAAATGCTGTTAACTTTTTTCCTTCCACACCATTTGTGTAGTGTCCAAGGAAGAGGTGCACCCATGGTACGCGCCGAGCCGCAGCAACGACAGGGCAGCAACGATCAAAGCAGCGCTGTTCAGGCGATACAGGACTTGGCCCAATACGCCCAGATGCGCAGGCTGACCGTGGCGGATGAGTTGCTCGCGGAGATGCTTGCCGCTCTGCACCGTCCGAACGGCGCCGCGACCCATCTGGAGGTTCTGCGAAGCGAGAACCGCTCCATGAATGTGCTGCGTCTCATGTGCCAGGCCGACGCGCCTCGGCGAAGCCGACGCATTCCAGTTCTTGAGGGCGAGGACCGGCGCAGCTGACAATCGCCGTGTGCTCTGCGCGCTTCTAAAGGCCCGCTCGCCGACCGTCTCTGTCCGTCGAACTTACCACGTGTCCTCAACGGGTCGGCCGGCTACCCAACGACGATGCGCCGAGCGGATGTGTTGGCTTCGGCTCGAAGAGGAAGGCCCGAAGGCGACGATAAGGAAGCTGTAGAGACTCGCTTGCACCGCGGAGGTGTCCCTTCACGCCGGTCCTCTATGTGGATGCAAGGTCTTTGGATCTGGCCCATTTCCGACCCATCATGACCGGACCCGGGGCGTGAATGTGTTCGGCGTTGAGCCGGGACTTCGTTGCAGGTGGCCTCAGGCTCTCAGCGCTGGCAGGACCTTGTCGCCGAAGATCTCGATGAACCGCCGCTGGTCGGTCCCGACATGGTGCAGGTCGATGCTTTCAAAGCCGATTCCGGCACACTCGGCAAGCCAGTCCACGTGGCGGGCCGGATCGGCGGAGACATGCACCGGCCCCCGCAGATCATCGGGCCGGATGAAGCGGGCGGCGGCCTCGAAATGGGCGGGCGTGCGCAGGTCCCAGTTCACCTCACCGCCCAGCAGGTTGAAGCGCCATTGCTCATGGGCCTGCCGCAGGGCCTCCTCCTCGGTCGGGGCCCAGCAAAGGTCGGCCTTGAGGTAGATCGGCTTGCCCTCCCCACCACCCCGCCGAAAAGCGGCGACGGTGCGGCGGAGCGCCTCCGGCCGGCTCCCGGCGGTCAGCAGCCCGTCGGCCCAGCCGCCGACCCATTCGGCCGTCTCCTCACTGATCGCCGCGCCGATCAGTCGGGAGGGAAGTTTCGGGCGGGACCAGATCCGGGCCTCGACCACGGTGACGCGGCCGCGATGGGTAACGGTCTCCCCGGCCAGGAGGGCACGGATGATGTCCGCTCCCTCGCGCAGCCGGGCATTGCGCTCCGCCTTGTCGGGCCAGGGCTGGCCAGTGACGGCCTCGTTCATCGCCTGGCCGCTGCCCAGCGCCACCCAGGGTAGGCGCCCCGGGAACAGCTGCCCGAGGGTGGCGATCGCCTGGGCGAGCACGGCCGGGCTGTAGCGCCAGCCACCGGGAACGCTGATGATACCGAAGCTCAGCTTCCTCGTCGCCTGCATCGCAGCGCCGAGCCAGGACCAGGCGAAGCCGGACTGCCCCTGTACCGCCGCCCAGGGCTGCAGGTGGTCGGAGGAGAAGGCGGCGTCGAACCCCGCCGCCTCCGCCTGCTGCACAAGGTCCAGAAGGTCGCGCGGCGGGAACTGCTCGTGCGACACGTGGTAGCTGAAGCGGGTCAACGATCGGCGGCCTGGGCCTTGGCCTCCCGGTTCTCGGCCAGGGCGGGGCGGCGGCCCGAGAGATCGAAGCGGTCGCCGGCGCAGAGCACGTGCAGACGCACGTCGTGGATCGACAGGGCGCGCTCCGCCTCGGCCTCCGCGATGTTGGAGTGCGACACGCCACCCCCATCCACGACGTAGACGCCGCCGCTGCCCAGCACCTCGAAGCGGGATTCACGGAGGATAATGGCGGTGTCCTCGTCGATACCGATGCCGAGCTCCCGAGGATTCTGCGCGACGGCGCCGAGCAGGCGGCCGATCCGGCCCCGCTCGGCGAAGTGCTGGTCGATGATGACGTCCCGCACGAAGCCGAGGCCGGCCGCGAGGTGAAGGTCGCCGATCCGGTGCGTCTCCTGGCTGCTCCCCTTGACCAGCATCGTATCGCTCATCGCCGAGGCCCCGGCAGAGGTCCCGGCGATCACACCGCCGGACTCGTGGATCTCGCGCACCCGTCGCTCCACCGGCGTGTCGCCGAGCTGGCTGCTGATCCGGAGCTGGTCGCCGCCGGAGAAGAACACGCCGGCCGCCCCGTCGAAGAGGCGGAGCTTCGCCTCGTCATGCGTCTCGGAGCGCTCCTGGATGTAGAGCTCCACAAGGTCCGTGATGCCCAGCGCGCCGAAGGCCTGGACATAGGAGTCGAAATAGCCCTCCGGCGCGTGGGACGCCACGGTGGCCACGACAAGGCGGCCGCCTTTCAGGTGCTGCGCGACCTCGCGCAGGATGGCGCGGTCGCCCTCCTTGTCCTCATGCCCACCGATGATGATCAGCGGTCCCCTTTCGGGCCGGTGAGCCTTAGCCATGCCGCGCGTCCTCGTCCCGGTGCAGAAAGGCTCGCAGCTCTCCACCCTCCCTCGCGATGCCCACTGCGAAGTGCTGGCTGTTGTGAGCCCAGCCGATCCGCCCCATCCTGTCGAGCGCGATGCCGCCCGCCTCCCCGCCGGTGCGGGACAGGCGGGCGATGGCCGCCTCCATCGACGCCTGCGGCCCGCCCGTCTCCATTCCCTGGACGACGCGGGCCGCGAGCAGGCTCCGCGAGATGCTCTCTCCGTCTCCGGAGAAGACCGTGGCTCCCGCCGCGTCATCGGCATAGAGGCCGCAGCCCGGCAGGGGGGAATCTCCCACGCGGCCGGGATGGCACCCCTCCAGCCCGCCGGTCGAGGTGCCGGCGGCGAGGTGGCCGCGGCTGTCCAATGCGATGCAGCCGACCGTGTCGTGCGCCGGCTCCGTCTCGGGCACGAGCAGTTCCGCCGGCTGGCAGAGTTCGGCGCCCCGGGCTGCCGCAAAGGATCTCGCGCCCTCGGCCACCAGCAGCGTCGGCGTCTCCCGCAGCATCAGCCGTGCGATGGAGACGGGGTGGCGCACCGCGCGGATCGCGGCCACACCGCCGAGATCGAGCGTCGCGCCATCCATCAGGGCGGCGTCCATCTCCACCTCTCCGTCCGAGTTTCGGACGGAGCCGCGGCCGGCATTGAAGGTCGGGTCGTCCTCCAGCACGCGGATGGCCGCCTCCACCGCATCCAGCGCGCTGGCGCCGGCGCGGAGCATCGCGGCACCGGCAGCCAGGGCGTCGAGGCATCCGGCACGGTTCGCCGCCTCCTTCATTGGATCGATGGATTTTGCACCCCCGTGCAGCACGAGCACCCAACCCGTCAGGTCCTCTTGCACGGTCAGGCGATCTCCCGCGCCAGGGCCGGGGCGCTCTCCGGCTGGAAAGAAAGAACCTGCGCCCAGACTTCTCCGACGGAGGTCGGCAGCAGCACGACAAGGTCGCCCGGCCGTGCCATCCGCAGGCAGAGGCCCGCCGCTTCCTGCTCGTCCAGCACGCGGTGCAGCCGCGTCTCCGGGAAGCCGGCGTCCAGGACGCCCTCGGCGATGATGCGGATGACCTCGCCCGCGGGGCGACCGCGGCCGTCCGGGCGCTCGCGCAGGACCACCTCGTCGAAGGCGCCCGCGGCGATCCGCCCCATCTCCCGCATGTCCTCGTCCCGGCGGTCGCCGGGGGTGCTGACCATGCCGATGACCCGCCCTTGCGGGGGCCGCATCCTGGTCACGAGGTTGCAGAGTGCGGCCAGTCCGGCCGGGTTGTGGGCGTAGTCCATCAGGACCCGGATGCCGCCCACCTCGTGCAGGTTCAGCCGCCCCGGGCTCTGCTCGAAGGAGGTGGAGAAGGTCTGGAGGGCGGCGCGGATCACCGGCGGCGCGACGCCCTGCGCGTAGGTCATCGCTACGGCCGCGAGGGCGTTCTGGATGTTGAAGCCCGCCAGCCCGCCGAGAGTCGCGGGGATTTCCGCCGCGCTCATCAGCGGCAGGCGGCGACTGTCGTCATGGACGATGATCTCGCCGCCCGGCTCCTCGTGCGTCACGGCCAGGCCGCCGGCGGCGATATGGGCCCGCAGGGCATCGGACATCGCGGACCCACCCCGCATGGAGAAGAGGGCGATCCGGCCGCCCGCGTGCCGCTCCATGGCCAGGGTGAGCGCGTCGTCGGCGTTCAGCACGCTGCACCCGTTGCGGCGGACGGCTTCCACCACCACCGACTTCACCGCGGCCAGGTCCTCCAGCGTGTCCACCTCCTTCAGGCCGAGATGGTCCGCCTGGACGTTCAGCACGGCGCCGACATCGCATTCCTCGAAGGCAAGCCCTTCCCGGAGGATGCCGCCGCGGGCGGTCTCGAGGACGGCGGCCTGCACGGTGGGATCGCGCAGCACCATGCGAGCGCTTCTCGGGCCGCTGGAATCGCCGTCTGCCACCTTGTCATCGTTGATCCAGATGCCACTCGTGCTGGTCATCCCGACCGTCAGGCCGGCACGCCGCATGATGTGCGCGACCATGCGGGTGGTGGTGGATTTCCCGTTCGTCCCCGTGATGGCGAGGATCGGGATGCGGCCGGTGGCACCGTCCGGGAAGAGCATGTCGATCACGGGGCGAGCGATATCGCGCGCCCAGCCCTCGAAGGGCTCCAGATGCATGCGGAAGCCCGGGGCGGCGTTCACCTCCACGATGCCGCCTCCCGTCTCGCGCACGGAGCGGGAGATGTCGGGGGCCAGGAAGTCGATTCCCGCCACGTCCAGCCCGATCGCCAGTGCGGCGCGGCGGGCGATGCAGGCATTGTCCGGGTGGATGTCGTCCGTGCGGTCGATGGCCGTGCCGCCGGTGGACAGGTTTGCGGTGTCGCGCAACGCGACCCAGCAGCCCGCCGCAGGCACGCTTTCCGGCGTCAGCCCGTTCCTGGCGAGCAAGCAGGTCACGTGGTCATCCACCACGATGCGGGTCAGCATGCTCTCATGCCCCGTGCCCCGGCGGGGGTCCCGGTTCACCGTCTCGATCAGCGCGGCGATGGTCTGCTCGCCGTCGCCGATCACATGGGCGGGCACGCGCTGCGCCACCGCGCGCACCTCGCCGCCGATGACGAGGATGCGGTGGTCATGGCCCTGGAACTGCTGTTCCACGATGACGCGACGGCTGTGGCGGACGGCCTCCTCGAAGCCGCGCTGGACCGCCTCAGGCGTGTCGAGATCGAGGCTGACGCCGCGCCCGTGGTTTCCGTCCAGGGGCTTCGTCACCACGGGATAACCGAGGCGCTCGGCCTCTCGGACCGCCTCCTCCGCGCTCCGGACGAGGGCGCCGCGCGGCACGGGCAGGCCGGACTCTGCCAGGAGCGTCTTCGTGAGGTCCTTGTCCCCCGCGATGTCCACCGCGATGGAGGAGGTGCGACCGGTGATGCTGGCGCGCAGGCGCTGCTGCGCCGCTCCGTGGCCGAGCTGGACAAGGCTGAGGTCGTCCAGCCGCATCACGGGAATGCCGCGCCGCTCGGCCTCCTGCACGAGGGAGCGGGTGGTGGGGCCCAGTGCGGAACGGCGCACGATGCGGGCCAGCGCTCCGACCGCCGCCGGCACGCCGCCGCCTTCCGCCATAGGGTCGTCTCCATGGAGTTCATCCAGGCCCGTCACGCCCCGCAACGCCGGTGGCAGGAGAGAGTCCACGATCTGCAACGCGAGACGGCCGGCGAGAAGCCCGGCCGCTTCCTCGCGGTAGGCGAAGAGGACATTGTAGTGGCCGGTGCGGCCACGGACCGAGCGCGTCTTGCCGCGGGTCACCTTTGATCCGGCCCGGGTCTGCAGCTCCAGCGCGACGTGCTCCGCGACGTGGCCGAGCCAAGTGCCCTCCCGCAGGCGGCGTACGAATCCGCCAGGCGACCGGAAGCAGCAGCCATGCTCCTGCAGGCCTGGCAGCGCAGCGAGCAGCCCGTCCGTGAAACCGGGCAGGCGGTCGGTCGGGAAGGCTTCCAGCGCGCCCAGATCCAGCCGGATCCGCACCATCGGCGTATGGCTGAAGAGATGCGGCCCCCTGTAGAGGGCGGTATGAAGAACACGCATCGGCCGCACCGGGACCTGGACCTCGGCGGCTGGGACGTCGGGCGTCATGGACTAGCCTTGTTGGTTGGTTGTGGGACGTCCTCGTCGCCGAGGGGGATCGACCTGCGATGGGTGGAAAGAGCGATGGACTTCCGGAAGCGATCCGGGGCGTCTCGTGCACGACAACCTCCGATGAGGTGCCTGCCGCATCGGAGTCACGCTCGGTGGTCGGTTCGGCAGGCGCAGTGCACGCCAGTGTCGGTAAGCAGGTCGGCGGGCGTCGGTCTTATCACTGGTTACTTGGTCAGGCCTTATGGCTGCTTCTCGCAGAACGGTGATCTCATTGCAGCGCACAAGATGGGATCAGGATCCATCTCTGCGGCCGGGCCGGTCAGGATAAAGACCGGCTCCATTCCCTCTGCCCCGATCGGGAAAGAGGTCCTTAGGAGGCGGAAGGCTCGTGATCCCGGACGATACGACGCAACCTCTCGCTGAGCAGTCGATCACGGCTCTCCATCCGTTCAAGAAAGCGCTGAGCGGAGGGGAGCAGGTCGGTGAGGCCAAGCTCGACGAGGTTAACGATCATCTCCCGCTGACGCGCGATGCGAGCCTTCTGCTCGCGTGCGTGACGCAGCGCATCCGGGCATATTGGGTCGAGCGGAGTCATGGGCACCTCGCGTGCAGGGATCGTGTTGAAGTCAGCCGGCGTGATCATGGGCGGCGTATCGCCTTTGCGAGCTCCCTGCTCAGCACGACGTGGGACTGCTTCATCGCGTCCAACAGCCGGTAGGCGCCGGGCAGGAGATGCTGCTGTTCGGATGTCTGCAACAACCTGATCTTCCTTTCCTGTTGCTCGACGGTGCTGCTGCTGTTGGACCCGCTTCAGAACCCCTTCCCACTCCCCCGACTTTGCCATCTCCGGGCCGCTTAGACGGGAGCGGTCGACAGCACGGTCAGCCAACCGCACATGTCAGACCCCACGTCCCCTTGCCCCGTGCCGAGCCGGGCTGAGCCCTTTGGCGAGGACGTGCACTATCGCAACGCAGTACGATAGGGGAACGTCAGGAGCGGCCGGAGGCAGTGTCTGTCGAAGCGTCTGGCTGCGGCTCACGCCGAAGCAGGTAGGCGACGGCGCTCGGCTTGGGACCGGCCGTTTGAACGGCGACGGCAAGATCCAGTTCGGACAACCTGAAGGCGTTCGCCCAGCGTCGAACGCTGACGGGATCATGCAGATCGATCCGCTCGTCCTTCCTCGGCAGCGCCGAAAGCGAAGCATCTGCCATTTGCGCCTCCCTTGTGCGAAAGCGCGTGCATATGTCCGGACAGAAGTGCCTTCATTATCCTCTGTTAGTGGGGACCGGCCGCCGCCGCATTCCGCTCGAAGAAGAGGTGTCGGGGCCGAGATCGCTCGACGGATGATCCTCAGTCCGACCATTCGCACCAGATCGTCAGCCGTACCCTGCAGAGCACGCGGCCAACCGGATCCCGGATGATCACGAAGAGTTCCCGCAAGTCCCCACTCGCCAGGAGCTCCCGTCCCATGGAGGGGAGGGCCGCCATGGCTTCGTCCCGGACAGCCTGCAGGTCCCGCGCTTCGAGGCCGATCTCGTCGCGGATGAACCGATCGCCGTCCGATGTGTCGACGAAATAATGGGGCACGGACCAGCCTCACTCCGTGGCGGCCACGCCGGCAACCACCTGGGTTAAGCGCTCGGCGCGTCGAACCTCGAAGGGCACCGGCCCGGTGCATTCACGATCCAGCGCTCAGCCGCCTGTAGGTCCGGAAGTGGGGTGCGTCGGCGGGTCCAGTCGGCCAGAGCCGTGTTCCGGGAACGATTCGCCGGCTACCTCGTGCTCCGTTGATAAGCGGACGAGCACGGCGACCAACCGGTCTCCCGCATGGACCGGCGGCCCCTCCCCGTCAGGAGCGCCGGCTACCACCTGCACGGAATGTCAGTAAGCGTCAGGGTCGTCCTTTGTGGTCTTGATGAAGGTAGGTGGGATCGAACGCGCAGAGTTCCTGCAGTCCCTCCCACCTCAGCACCGTGACGGTGGATTTCGTCCACGCGATCAGACCCTCCCGGCGCAAGTCCTGCAAGACGCGGTTCACATGGACCGTCGAGAGCCCGAGTGCATCTCCGAACTCGCCCTGGGTCACCGACAGCTTGAACGACAGGTCTGGCGCGAGATCGACGGCCCGGAGGCGCAGCAACATCTCGCAGAGAAGGTGGGATGCGCGCTCGTGAGCGGTGCGCTGGCGGCAGCTCCAACTCGCCTCTTGTCCTGAGGCATGAGCGGAAGTGGGGAGGTCTCACCGTGGGACTGGAAGAGTGAGTAGAATTAGCCGCGTTCTTGACGGCCGTGGGCGACATGCTGGGTCGCGCGAGCCGCGCTCTCAAGCTTCTTTGGACGGGGTGCCGAGCTGAAAAGATCGATCTTCCCGTCCTGAAGACGAGGCGCCTAGGACCTCCAGCCCTCATCGAGTGAAAGTGTGGCGGCGTAGACCGAGGATCCGGCCTGATCCCGCACGACCGCCTTGAACGCGCGTCGGCCGCCCGGGGCGATCTGGTCCCAGACCATATCGCGAAGAGACGTGAGGGTGGCCCGACGCGCGCTTGCGCGATCCGACAGATCTGATCCCTCCACGTTGCGATCCTCGGCGGAGCCATCCGAGGGATCGAAGTAGAAGCAGAGCATCACGGAAGCTCGTCCGAAATGATTGACTCCTCGCCCACCTGGGGGGCCGCTTCAGACAGCCCACCTCTGGACAAATGTGAGGTGCAGCCGTGGCACCGTCGCCGCTGCCAGGCAGACGGGCGCCCCGCGAATACAGACCTTCGGCCTCGTGTTGGTAAGGTAGCAACAAGACGTCTGACAAAGGCCATCCAAGTGATGGGCAATGTGGGACAGGGCCAGATCAGTCCTTCGCGCAACTTGCGGTTGAACTCGAACAATTAAATCGCCCGCGTGCACGAGATGGTTAGCTGAACGTTAACACCCGGAATCGGTCCTCACCTTCCGGGGTTCATCTCTTCCTTGTCAGATACGCAAACCAAGCTGAAGGGCCACCAGGGCCGGGTGCGTGCCGCTCACGCCGATAGCATCGCTCCGGTCGGCATTATCCACGGGATCACGCTACGCCACAGGACACCCTGGCGGAGCGATGAAGGCGAGGCCCAGCGCACGGAGTGGTGGTTGTTCATCCTGGGTGCAAGCGCGGCCCTCTCGGTGCTGTGTATTCTGACGGCGCTCCTCGTGACGGGTTTCTCGTACATCTACGGTTAGTGGTGGAGCCCGTTCGAGCACATCACGATCGGCAGCACCCTAGCCCTCCCAACCTCTGCGCGGCGAGCAGCGGGTAAGCGAACAACCATCTGATCTGAGTGATCCGAGGGACGCTGACGACTCCTTCGGTCCCGCGTCAGATGTGATCGCCCGAGGGGCCCCCTGTGTGATCGGTTCTGCTGATCGGGGAGCGGACCCTGGCGACGCAGGATTCTCGAGAGCGGTCAAGATAATCTTCGCTGCGGGAGGCCGGCGCTCGACGGTACTCGCGTCCTCCCCATCGGATCATCGGGGAAATACAAATTTTATTCGTGGAAAAGAGTTGATCATCAAAACTGATGCGTGAAACCTCCGGGCGTTCGGAGGTTGCCATGTCTCTCGTTCTCGACCGCCCGGTCGCTCAGGAAGCCGGGAAGCCCCGTCTTCTCACACCATCCGCCGTGAAGGCGGCGCTGCGCGACGGCGCGGAGATCGCCATCCTGGATCTTCGGGAGGAGGGCGCCTTCGCCGCCGAAGGGCATCTCCTCTTCGCCGTTCCCGCCCCGCTGAGCCGACTGGAAGCGGTGATCGCGGGCTTGGTGCCGCGCGCGGCCACGCGCATCGTGCTCTCGGACCTGGATGGTTCGCTCATCGCGGACGGCGCGAAGCGCCTCGCGCAGCTCGGCTACACCGACGTCTCGGCCCTGGACAGCGGCACGCGCGGCTGGGAGGCGGCCGGCTTCGAGGTGTTCACCGGCACCAACGTGCCGAGCAAGGCCTTCGGCGAGGTGGTGGAGCAGAGGGCCGGAACGCCGCACCTGACCGCCGCAGAGGTCGCCCGGCTGCAGGCGGAGGGGCATGACCTCGTGGTCCTGGATAGCCGGCCGCTGCCCGAATTCCAGACCATGAGCATCCCGGGTGGCCTCGACTGCCCGGGAGCCGAGCTCGTCCTGCGCGCGCGGGAGGCCGCGCCGGATCCTGGCACGCTCGTCGTCGTCAATTGCGCGGGGCGGACGCGCAGCATCATCGGCGCCCAGGCCCTGATCAATGCCGGCCTGCCGAACCGCGTCGTCGCCCTGGAGAACGGCACGATGGGCTGGGAGCTGGCCGGCCTGACGCTGCGCCACGGCGAGACATCCCAGGTGCCCCGCCCAGGTCCCGGCACCCTCGCCTGGGCCAGGATGGCGGCGGCCGACCTGGCGCGTCGCGCCGGTGTCCTCCGCATCACGCCGGGGGAACTCGCCTCGCTGCGGGCCGACAGCGGAAGGAGCCTTTTCCTCTTCGACGTGCGGAGCCCGGAGGAGTATCGCGCTGGCCATCTGCCGGGCTTCCGCTCCGCGCCGGGCGGACAGCTCGTGCAGGCGACGGACAGCTATGTCGGCACGCTGCGCTCGCGCATCGTGCTGGCGGACGCGGAGGACGTGCGCGCGCCGGTGACGGCGTCGTGGCTCCTGCAACTCGGTTGGGACGAGGTCTACGTGCTGGAGGGCGGCCTCTCCGGCGCGCTCGAGACCGGCCCGGAGCCGCGACGCGTCCTCGGTCTCGGGGAGCTGCGCCCGGACTGGATCGACGCCGCCAGCCTTTACGCCGCCATCGGCAGGGGAACGGCGGTGTTCGACGTGGGATCGAGCCGCGCCTTCCGAGCCGGCCATGTGCCAGGGGCTTGGTTCACGACGCGGACCCGCCTGGGCGCAGCGGCCGTCGACCACGCGCCGGACGCCCCGGACTACGCCGTCCTGGCGGGCGACGACGCGCTGGCCGCCTTCGCCGCGGATGAACTCGCCTGGGCATCGGGCAAGCGGGTGCGCGTGCTGCTCGGCGGTCTGGAGGCTTGGAAGGCGGCTGGCCTGCCCGTTGAGGCGGGCGCGCAGCGCCTGCTGGCGGACGACGACGTCTGGCTCGCACCGGCCCAGCATCCGCCCGAGCGGCAGGAGGCGGAGAAGCGACGCTACATCGCCTGGGAACTGAACCTGCCCGCGCAGATCGCGCGGGACGGGGATGCCCGGTTCCAGATCCTCGCGCAGGGCTGAGGGGAACGCCGATGATCCGTTCCTCTTCCCCACTGCGGCGTCGCGGCCTGATGCTGGCGGGCGCAGCGTCTCTTCTCGCCCGGCCCAGTTTCGCCCAGGGCTGGCGTCCCTCCGGACCGATCCGGCTGATCGCCGGCGCCGCGGCTGGCGGCACCCTCGATATCCACGCCCGCGCCGCCGCGCCGCTCCTGGCCGAGCGGCTCGGTCAGCCCGTGGTGGTCGAGAACAACGGCGGGGGCGGCGGCCGGGTCGCCGCCGCGACCGTCGGACGGGCTGCGCCGGATGGCCACACGCTCCTGGTGGCGTCGGGCGACGGGCTGGTCATCGCGGATCTGCTCTTCACCGACCGGTCCGGGCCGCTCCGCCCGCGCCTGCGACCGGTGATGCTGACCGTTAGCGCCTCGCAGTTACTGGTTACACATCCCACCAGCGGGATCGAGAGCGTGGCGGACTACGTCACGGCGGCGCGCCGGCCTGGCGGGGTCACGCTCGCCCTTCCCGGGCATGGTGGCATCGCGCACCTGATCAGCGAGATGTTGAACCGCGAGGTCGGGCTGCCGCGCGTGGTGCATGTTCCCTATCGCGGCGGCGGGCCCGCTGCGCTCGACCTGCTCGCGGGCCAGCTGGACGCGATGATCATCACCTTGCCCGCCGTCACCGATTACGTCCGGGCCGGCCGCCTGCGGCCCCTCGCCGTGACGGGGAAGACCCGCGACCCCGCCATGCCGGAGGTCCCCACGCTCGACGAGACGATCGCGCCGGGTTTCGACATGACGAGCACCCAGGGCGTCCTGGCCCCGGCGGCGACGCCGGATGCGGTCATTGAGGCGCTGCACGGCGCCTGGCGCGCGGCCCTGCTCACGCCGGTGGTCGGGCGCCGCCTCGGCGACCTCGGCTTCGTCGTCACGGCCTCGACCCCGGCGGAGTTCCAGAGCTCCATGGACACGACCGGAGCGCGCTTCGGGCAGACCATCGCGGCGGCCGGCATCCGGGGAGAGGACGCGTGATCGCCCGGCGCAACCTGCTGGGCGCGGCAGCGGTCGCGCTTGCCGTGCCGGCGCGCGCCGAGCAGGCCGCCCCGGTCCCGGTCCCGGTCACCTTCATCGTCGCCTATGGTCCGGGTTCGGCGAACGACATCATCGTGCGGCTGGTCCAGCCCGGTCTCGCGGCGCAGCTTGGCCAGCCCGTGGTGATCGAGAACCGGGCCGGCGCCGGCGGCACCATCGGGACCGGAGCCGTCGCGCGGGCGCGGCCGGACGGGCAGACACTCGGCCTCGCGTCCACGGCCACGAGTGCGATCAACCCCGCGCTCTTCCGCGGCCTGCCCTACGACACGAACCGTGACTTCGCCCTCGTCGGGCTCCTGGCGGAGACGCCGAACCTCCTGATCGTGCCGCCCGCCTCGCCGGTCAGCACCGCCGAGGAGCTGGCGCGGCATATCACGGCAGCCTCTGCGCCACTGCGCTTCTCCTCGCCGGGCAACGGCACGACGCAGCACCTCAACGGCGTTCAGTTCGCGCTCCTCGCGGGCGGGGAGGCGGAGCACATCCCCTATCGCGGTCCGCCGGAAGGGGTGCAGGGCGTCGCGGCCGGGGAGGTGGAGTTCGGCTTCGCCTCGCTTCCCTCAGCGATCGCGCAGCTCCGCGCCGGTCGCGTGCGCGCCCTCGGCATCACGGGGGCCGCGCCCTTTCCCGAGGTGCCCGACGTCCCGACCCTCGCCTCGCTCGGCCTCGCGGCCCTTCGGGACGGTGGGGTCTGGTTCGGCATCGTCGTGCCGCGCGACACGCCCGCGCCGCGGTTGGCCAGGCTGCGGGAGGCCGTTTCCGTGCTCCGCGCCGATCCCGAGCTCCGGCAGCGCCTCGTCGCCGCCGGCTATGCGCCCCTCCCGCCGCGCCCGACACCGGACGAGGAGGCCTTCGTCACCGGCCAGGTGCAGGCGTGGGGCGCGCTCGTCGCCCGCTCCGGCGCCCGCATTGACTGAGAGGAGATGACCATTTCCGCCGCAGAAACCATCACCCACCCCGCGGAACGCCAGGCCGAGCGTGCGGCCGCCGTTGCGCAGGTCGTGCAGAAAACCCGCGCCATCGAGGTGGCGCAGGGGATCACGCGGGAGAGCCTGCACGAGATCCGCCGCGTGCTGCTGTCACTGGCCGCGCGTCGGGACCTGTTCCCGCTCGGCGAGTTCCCGCCGCCGCGCCGGGGAGAGCACAAGGACATCGCCTTTTACCGACTCTCACAGGACGAGGACGGGCGGCGCGCGCTCTATGTCTCCGTTGCCCTGCCGGGCAAGGAATCGCCGCCGCACGATCATGGCAACTGGGCCGTCCTCGTCGGCCTCAAGGGAGTCGAGATCAACCGGCTCTACGAGCGTGTGGAAACGCCCGCAGGCCCCACCGTGCGCCAGCGGGACGAGGTGGCCGTCGGCCCGGGCGTCGGGCTCGCGCTGCTGCCGGAGGACATCCATAGCATCCATGTTCAGGGTTCGGGTGACGAGCCGGTCATCCAGCTCCGGTACTACGAGCGCGGCCTGGAGCTGCAGACCGAGCGCAGCGCGTTCGCGCCCGGCGAGACGGGGGCATCGAACTTTCCACTCAATCTCAACATCGCGCCGCTGGGCTGAGCAGACGGCGATTCGGTTGGAGGCCGATCAGGCACGCGGCCAGAGCTTCGACGCCGCGACCTGAGGCGCAGGGGAACCATCCCACCAACGTGGTCGCGCCCGCGCAGCTGCATCCTTACATGGCCCGGCCCGATCGAATTGCACGATCATAGAGGATTAAATATCAAGATCGAACTGGATTTTCGCTTTCTTCTGTGGTGAATAACCGTTTCAGACCTGTATTGCGTGACGGCCAGGCGTAGCCCACGCGCACGGGTGCCGAGGTGTTGAGGCAGCGTGATGGACGATATCGATCGGAAACTGGTGGCCCTGCTCCAGCAGGACGCAACGCTCTCCGTCGCACAGCTCGCTGATCAGGTTCACCTCTCGGCCACCCCCTGTTGGAAGCGGGTGCAGAAGCTGGAGGCGAGTGGCGTTATCCAGAGGCGCGTCGCCCTGGTGGATCCGGCCCGGATTGGGGTCGGACTGATCGTCTACGTAGCAATCGAGGCGCATGATCACACGCCGGCCTGGTTAGAGAATTTCGCTCGCGCCATCGCCGGGATGCCGGAGGTGATGGAAGCGCACCGCATGGCGGGCGAGGTGGACTACATGCTGCGCGTCGCGGTGGCCGGGATGGCGGAGTTCGACACCTTCTACAAGCGCCTGACAGCCGCTGTTCCGATCCGCAACGTGACGTCCCGCTTCGCGATGGAGCAACTGAAGTACACCACCGCTTACCCAGTACGCATCACCGGACGAGCACGGTCACCTGCCTGACACCCGGCGCCGATCGGGCGATGGCTCACCATCGGCCCGCGGCCAATGGTGAGAACCCGTCGATGAGGCGGACGGACCGATCGGCGGCCGGACAGGCGTTCAGCGGACGGCCGTCACCTTGTCCTGCGTCTTTGTTTCGAAGTCGGCCGAATCGTGCCGCTCCCAGAGCTGGCTACCGGGCTCACCCTGCGTGCGGTTGACCATGCGTCCGCGCTTCACGGCCGGGCGCTCTCCGATCAGGTCCGCCCAGCGCTGGACGTGCTTGTAGGACTGCACGTCGAGAAACTCGGCAGCCCCGTAGAGCCACCCTTTCACCAGCCCACCATACCAGGGCCAGACTGCCATGTCGGCGATCGTATAGTCGCTGCCGGCCAGATACTCAGCCTCGGCCAGACGACGATCGAGGACATCGAGTTGCCGCTTCGTCTCCATGGAGAAGCGGTTGATCGGGTACTCCATCTTGGTGGGCGCATAGGCGTAGAAGTGCCCGAACCCGCCGCCGAGATAGGGCGCACTGCCCATCTGCCAGAACAGCCAGGAGAGGCATTCCGCTCGTTGGGCTCCCGTCTCCGGCAGAAAGGCCGCGAACTTCTCGGCGAGGTAGAGAAGGATCGCACCCGACTCGAAGACCCGGACAGGCGTCGGGCCGCCTCGGTCCAGCAAGGCCGGGATCTTGGAATTCGGATTCACGGCAACGAAGCCCGTGCTGAACTGCTCGCCCTCCCCGATCCGGATCAGCCAGGCGTCGTACTCGGCCCCCTGATGCCCAAGAGCGAGAAGCTCCTCGAGCA